>NZ_BAABCW010000007.1:0-250507 GCF_039539305.1 Aquimarina addita
AGGTGGTAAAAGACTTAACTGATCTTGATCGTAAGTCTTGAAGATTACTTTGCGACTCATAATCTAAATTTACAAATAACCGAAATTTTATACAAAAAAAAGACTGCCTTTTTAGACAGCCTCTTTTTTTTATGCTTATTTCTTATTATCTTGATTGCGGGAAAACTAAAAAAGATTTAAAATTCAATTGGATAAAATTCATATTTTAACCCTTAAAACCCTGTGTCATATTATCATCTCGCAACATTTACCCATTTTCCGCAACATTTTTATTTTTAAAAATTACACTTTTTACACAATTAATTTCTTTAAGACCTGTTAACTATACCTTAACGTTATAGTTTTCTTTACAAGATTAGTGTTATAATTTTATAAAAAAATTAACAACCCCACAAAATTATGAAACCGATAATTTTATTTCAAACGTTTTTACTTTTAGTTCCTATCCTCATTTTTTCTCAACAAGATGTTCATGATAATCAAATGAAATGGTTAGACGGATGGACAAATTTTAGCCCTAATAAAACATTCTATCCGGAAGCTCAAGAACAACTTCCATCAATTATAGATACTGATTTATATTTGCCAAATACAACAACTTATCTTTTATCAGGTAATGTATACGTAACTAATGGAGCTACATTAACAATACAAGAAGGAACCATCATACGTTGTGATTCTAATATTTCTACGAGCCTTATAATTACTAAGGACGCTAATTTTATTGCTAGAGGCCTACAAGCACAACCCATTGTATTTACCTCAGACAAAGAATCTAAATCCAAAAAAAGTGGAGACTGGGGAGGAATTGTAATCATTGGATCAGGACATTCTAATGCCCCATCCGGAATTAATAATGTCGAAGGTGACTACCTTCCGCAATACTCATCGTATGGAGGAAATGACACTATAGAAACAAGTATCATAATGACTTATGTACGAATAGAATATGCTGGGCAAAAGATTAATTCATCAAAAGAACTAAATGGACTGTCATTATATACCGTTAACGCTTCCTCGATTATAAATAATATTATGATCAGTTATAGTGCGGATGATTCCTTTGAGTTTTTTGGTGGAACCTCCAAGCCATATAATTTAGTTTCTTATAAAGCGAAAGACGACGATTTTGATTTCACCTTAGGATATAAAGGAGAATTATATAATATTCTTGCGATAAGACATCCTTATATATCCGATATTAGTGGTTCTTATGCCTTAGAAGTTGATGGATATGAAAAAAAATCAGGGATGAGCTCTAAAGAGTCACTCTCATCAGTTAGCGTAAAAAATGCCACATTAATCAGTTTATCAGATAAAAATAATTACCAGCATACATTAGCTGCCATTTCATCTAAAAACCTTGCTAATATAAATATCACTGATTCTAAAATTTCTGGATTTGCGAATGTTGTCAAATTTGATAAATCGTATCATTCTTACGCTGACCTGGAACAGCATTTTTCTCTTGAAAATAGTGTTTTTAATGTGCATAATGGCACGGTAATGGTTACATATGAACCTAAAACCTCTCCTCATCAACTACTTAAATACAACATGTTTACCACTTATTTTAAGAGTGCAGAGGAGTTTTTGACAAACCCATTACACAATACAAACCCTAAATTCACATTAAAAGAATCAACAGACGATTATACTGTAATGCAATAAGTCTAATTTTTATTTTAATTAATAGTTAACAAATGAAGTCGATTACCATTTTTCTTATTTTTCTTTTTATCACTACCCTAAGTTTTGCTCAAACAGAAAAAAACATTTTTTTTAGTCAACGCACACTAATTACAAAATTTCATACCATCGATGAATTAGAAGGGTTAAAAAAAGGGCAACTTGTTAAGATTTATATAGAAAGAGCAAATGAAATCATTACAGTACTACCTTTTATAGCACTTACTAATGAATCTAATGTTAGTTTATCAGATATTGGTATTAAAGAAAATTCAGATAACTTAAAAACTCTGGATAAACATCACGAAACTACTACAGAGGCTTTTGAAAGTACTAGTAACATTATCTCAGAATTTATTCCTTATGCAGATACAGAGCGTATTATTTGGTCTATCCTATATTATGAAGATATAATTAAAAAAATTAGAATAGGAGTAAATGGCAATTTTTAAAAACTTCTTAACGTGATGATTATCACCTATTATTATAAATCCCAGTTATAAACTAAAGACCCTTTTTATCGTCAAAATACATGTATATTCCGATGTATTACAAGCATAAAAATATAAATGTTAGCTGTTATCTGACTTTTTTTGCTAAATAACTCTTCAGAAAATAAAAAATACTTAGTTTCTAACTTAAACCTTAAATAACTTATAAACATCTAATATACAGTTACTTAAAACTCGTAATTGATTTAAATAAAATTTTGAATCTTTAAACCGCCTTCACAAAACTGTTTTTTATTTCAAAATAACAGTTTTTGTAAAACCACTAAAAACCAATTACTTACAATTTTTAAGTAAGATTTATCCTCATAAATATTTGCCAAATTTTGCATTAATACCGACAAACTTACATATTATACGGTAAAAGCGTAAACATGTTTCCATAAAGCTTAGTATCTTAGCTATGCAAAAAAGGAGGACAGAAATTTCCTCCAATTTACAAACCCCAAAAAATAATACTTTTATGAAATCAAGATGCACTACTTTAATTTTATCTACTTTATTAGTTATTTCATTCTTTAATGTAAATGCACAGGATTTTGACCAAGACCACAACCAATGGACAAAAGGATGGACAAATTTTGATCCAAACACTACCAATTATCCAAAAGCAGAAGAAACTATTCCTACAATAATTGCCGATGATCTTTTTCTTAACAATGATGTCACATATTTATTATCAGGAAATGTATATGTGACAAGTGGAGCAACACTCACAATAGAAGATGGCACTATTATACGATGTGATCACGAAAATCCGGCTAACTTAATTATTACAAAAGGCTCTAAATTAATAGCTGTTGGATCAGAAATTTCACCAATTGTTTTTACCTCTAATAAAGCTCCAAAATCAAGAGCAAGTGGAGATTGGGGCGGTATAGTTATAGCTGGTTCCGGAAAAATTAATTCTGTTTCCGGAAATGGAACTATTGACAGCATTAATCCGCAGTTTTCTCTTTATGGAGGGACTGATGAGAATGAGCAAACTTCAATCATGCGATTTGTAAGAATTGAATTCCCTGGTCGTAAATCTCAATCCAATGGATTATCATTGTATGCTATTGGTTCATCCTCTATAATAGATAATATTATGGTAAGCTATTCTGGTCAGGATTCATTCAATTGGAATGGTGGAATTAATAATATTAGTAAAATGATTTCTTATAAAGCAGAAGACGATGATTTTCAAATATCTGAAGGTTTCAAAGGAGTACTTGACAACCTGATCGCTATACGTCATCCATATATTACAAGTCCAAGAGGATCTTATGCTTTACAAATTAACGGTTACAATAAGGATTTAGGATTAATCCAACCAACTGAATTAACTGATATCACAGTCACTAACTCTACATTTGTAAATTTATCAGATACTAAAAATTATATACACACTACAGCAGCTATTTCTGCATCAAACTCCGCCTTAATCTATATAAACAATAGTAAAATATCTGGCTTCTCTGACGTAGTTAAATTTGATCAGACGTACACATCATTAGCAGTGATAGAAAAATCATTTAATATGGATAATAGTTTTTTTAATATACACGGTGAAGGTGTGCAAGCTGCATATCAGCCTAACACTGGAGTTTTGAATGTCTTGAAGTATAATAGATTTACTCAAAACTTTGTAGATGTAGAAACCCTATTTTCTGATCCTCACAGCAAAGCCGTTCCAAAATTTGGACTTCAAAAGTCATTAAATGCCTATATGGTAATGAAATAAAAAACGGTACTACGTTTTTTAGTAACCTAAAATCGTAGTACCTTATAAAATAAAATGAGATCATGTTATATAATAAGTTAATCATTCTTTTATTGTTGTCACTAGGCGTACAAATATCTTTTGCTCAAAAGAGAGATGATGGAGTCTTTTTTATTAAAAAAGATCAAATAGTAAAATTTCATACTATCGGGGATTTAGAAAATCTAAGAAAAGGGGAATTAATAAAAATTTATCAAGATAGAGTACGCGAAATTATTACAGTAATTCCTTTTTTATCTTTAACTAACGAGCCTGATGTACGCTTAGATGACCTTGGCATCAAAGAAGATTCAGACCATATCAAAATTCTAAAGAAAAATACAGAAGCCATACAGGAAGCATTAATAACTACAGAAGAATCAATTGAAGAACTAATCGCCTATGCAGATACCGAAAAAATTATCTGGACTATTCTTTATTATGAAGATGTTATCAAAAAGATGAGAATAGGAGCTAACGGAAGTTTCTAAATACAACCACTGATAGAATAAAAAAGTAATTGACAAAAATATAGCCTGGCAGATAAACCTCCTCAACCCAAGCAAGGGCAAGAAGTATCAAAAACAAGACCGCTTCGCTATAAGAATTAGGAAATAAGACTTCTTTACCATGATTATATAAGCTACACCCAGACAGAGCCTTTAAGAATTCTGTTGATTAAATTACATAGAACGATTCATATTATATTTTCATCGATTTCAGAAGTTTTCAATCTTTAAATTAACCTATAGTCAATCCAACTACATACCCCTCACTATTACGCACATTAAATACCGTATCATCCTCAAAGATCAGGTATTGTCCTTTAACTCCCTTTAGAATACCAGAAAACACCGGTGTTTTTTCCAGATTTAAACTTTTCAATTTACTAGGATACTTAAGTACAGGAAAATCAATTTCTGTCTCTTTATTAGTTGCGATAAAATATTCCTGAGCTTCTTCTGGTATAAAAGCTTTAAGACGATCACGATATGCTATTAGATCTGCATCTTCGATCTCATTTTTTAACATTTTCCTCCAATTAGTTTTGTCAGCTACGTGATCTTTTAAAGCTACCTCAGTAATTCCTGCAAGATATCTATTTGGAACTTCTACAATCTCTATCGCTTCGTGTGCTCCCTGATCGATCCAACGAGTCGGAACTTGCGTTTTACGTGTTACACCTACTTTGACATTACTAGAGTTTGCTAAATATACTATATGAGGTTGCAATTGCACTTTTTTCTCATATGCAAGGTCTCTATCTTCCACATCCAAATGTGCTGTACTCAGTTCCGGACGCATGATCCAATCTCCTACCTGAGGTTGTTTATAAAAATCATCATAACAATATCCTTGTCTATATATCTTTTTATTCTCTCCACAAGCTAAACATTGATATCCAATGAATTTTATAGAAATTTTCTTATTTAACAACTGATTGATATGAATAAAATCTGATTCAAAAACCAAGTAATATTGAATTGGAGTTCCAATTTCTGTTTTCATTTTAGTGAGAACACCATGGTATTGCATAAAAAGAGGTAGTTATACGTTAAACTATAAAAAGAATGTAATTAATTTACTATTTTAGTTTCCAACAAACGTTGGCCACACAATCAAATTAATATTAATTAAAGTCTAAAGATACATCAAAAAATGCCAATCCCTATAGTTAATTCTATTGCCAGCTGGTTTTTAAAAAAGCGTTTTCATCAAATGGAACTTTTCCTAAAGTATCCTAATGAGGTTCAATTGGAACTACTTCACCTATTATTAGAAACAGCTAAAAATACAGAGATTGGGAAAACATATGACTTTTCGTCCATTCATAATTATGAAACGTTTAAAGAACGCATCCCCGTGCGATCTTATGAAGATTATGAGGACATGATAGAACGTAGCCGATTAGGAGAACATAATATCTATTGGCCTACCCCAATTAAATGGTTTGCAAAATCCAGCGGGACTACAAATGCTAAAAGCAAGTTTATTCCAGTCAGTCAGGAATCATTGGAAAACTGTCACTACGCTGCAGGAAAAGATCTTTTATGTATGTACCTCAACAACAATGAAAACTCTAAACTTTTTACAGGAAAAAGTTTACGTTTAGGAGGTAGTAAAGAGCTCTACAAAGAAAATGGAACCTCTTTTGGAGATTTATCAGCTATAATAATTGACAACATGCCTTTTTGGGCAGAATATAGCTCAACACCAAGTAGTGAAGTTTCTCTGATGAGCGACTGGGAAATTAAAATGGCCGCTATTGTACAAGAAACCATTCAGGAGAAGGTTACCAGTCTGGCAGGTGTTCCATCCTGGATGCTTGTTTTATTGAATCAAGTTTTAGAGACAACTGGGCAGGATAGCATTTTTGAAATATGGAATCATCTGGAAGTTTACTTTCACGGTGGCGTAAGTTTTGAACCCTATATTGATCAATATAAAAAAATATTACCCAGAGATTCTTTTAGGTATTATGAAATCTACAATGCTTCTGAGGGATTTTTTGCTATTCAGGATCGTAATGAATCATCAGAATTACTCCTAATGTTGGATTATGGAATTTTTTATGAATTTATCCCCATGGATACGTATAAGAGAGAGTCCGAACATGTAATCCCCTTGAGTGAAGTTGAAATAGGAAAAAACTACGCTATTGTTATTACTACGAATGCCGGACTATGGCGATATAAAATTGGAGATACTGTACGGTTTACTTCTATCAACCCGTATAGAATTAAAGTATCGGGTAGAACTAAACATCATATTAACGTTTTTGGAGAAGAACTCATCATTGAAAATGCCGAGGAAGCTTTAAGAAAGACAACTAAAGAAACCAATTGCGAAATAGTAGATTATACTGCTGCTCCTGTTTTTATGGAAGGAAAAGAAAAAGGTGCTCATGAATGGATGATTGAATTCAAGAAGCAGCCTGAGGATCTCCAAGAGTTTGCATGTATTCTGGATCAAAATCTTCAGAGCATCAATAGTGATTACGAAGCTAAAAGACTACATAACATCACTTTAAATCCTCTGAAAATAAATCAGGCAAGGTCTCAATTATTTTATGACTGGCTAAAAAAGAATGATAAGTTAGGCGGTCAGCATAAAATACCCAGATTATCTAATTCCCGAAAATATCTGGATGAATTGATACAGTTAAATCGGTTGAACACTATCAAAGTATAATACCCGATTACGTTAAACAAAAAAACCTGTCAAGTCTTTTGAAACTTGACAGGTTTGGATATTTTAGACACATAAGATTTATTACATCTCTTAAAAAAGCCTACTTTTATATTCCTTTAAGAAACTGCCTTTAACTTATTAATAGTAGCTCTATTCAGTTTATTTTCTGCGTAATCCTTTGTTACTGTAAACTCTTTTTCTTCACTTTCTGGCATCTCGTACATCGCATCGGTTAAGATAGCTTCGCATAAAGAACGTAGCCCTCTTGCTCCTAACTTATACTCTACCGCTTTTTCTACAATATAATCCAACGCATCTGGTGTCACCGAGAACGCTATATTATCCATTTCAAAAAGCTTCTGGTACTGTTTTATAATTGCATTTTTCGGCTCCGTTAGAATCGCTCTTAAGGTTGCTGCATCCAGTGGATTCATATATGATAGTACCGGGAGACGTCCAATTATTTCAGGAATTAACCCAAAATCCTTAAGATCCTTTGGTATAATATATTGTAGTAAATTATCCTTTTCGATAGCATCTTCATTTTTAGAAGCACTGAATCCCATGGCTTGCATATTTAAACGTTTTTGTATAGCATTTTCAATACCATCAAATGCCCCTCCAGCTATAAAAAGAATGTTCTCTGTATTTACCTCGATAAATTTCTGATCCGGATGTTTACGACCTCCTTTTGGGGGTACATTTACAACAGTTCCTTCCAATAATTTAAGTAATGCCTGCTGCACACCCTCGCCAGAAACGTCTCTCGTAATACTAGGATTATCTCCTTTACGTGCTATTTTATCAATTTCATCAATAAAAACAATTCCTCGTTGCGCTTTTTCTAAATTATAATCAGCTGCCTGCAGTAAGCGCGTTAAGATACTTTCTACATCTTCTCCTACATAACCTGCTTCAGTCAACACCGTTGCATCTACTATTGCTAATGGTACATTAAGCATTTTTGCAATCGTTTTAGCTATAAGCGTTTTACCAGTACCGGTCTGACCAACCATAATGATATTACTCTTTTGGATCTCGATATCATCCTCTGTAGTAGGCTGCAATAATCGTTTATAATGATTATAAACAGCTACTGCCATCACTTTCTTAGTAAATTCCTGCCCTATAACATAGTCGTCCACAAATTTCTTTATAGCCATAGGCTTTCGAAGCATTAATTCATTGCTCAACTCGCCCGTATCCTCATCTTTTGCTTCTTCTACGACGATACCGTGCGCTTGCACAATACATCGATCACAAATATGAGCGTCTAAGCCAGCAATTAATAAATTTGTTTCAGGCTTTTTTCTTCCACAAAACGAGCATTCTAAATCTTCTTTCGGCATAATTATTTAATTCAAAAAAAAAAACATTTTTCTATCTGATAGAAAATTAAAAGGGAACCAACAAAGGAATCCTTATGATTTTTTATTTTACTATTCTCTTGTTAAAATTTCATCAATCATTCCGTACTTGAGCGCCTTATCAGCTTTCATCCAATAATCTCTATCACTATCTTCATAAACCTTATCATATGTCTGCCCAGAATGCTTGGCAATAATCTTGTATAATTCTTCTTTTAATATCAGAATCTCACGTGCAGTAATTTCTATATCACTAGCCTGTCCCTGAGCTCCTCCGAGTGGCTGATGAATCATCACCCTGCTATGAGGTAATCCGGATCGTTTTCCTTTTTCACCAGCACACAATAATACCGCTCCCATTGAAGCAGCCATCCCAGTACAAATAGTAGCTACATCTGGTTTTATAAACTGCATTGTATCATATATTCCTAGACCTGCATACACACTTCCTCCCGGAGAGTTAATATAAATCTGTATATCCTTTGTAGAATCAACACTCTCCAAAAATAAAAGTTGAGCCTGTATAATATTAGCTACTTGATCATTAATTCCCGTTCCCAAAAAGATGATCCTATCCATCATCAAGCGTGAGAATACATCAAAAATTGCCACATTCATCTGGCGCTCTTCGATAATATTAGGAGTCATCCCTACAGGATACATACTACTGATAATTTTATCATAATAGTTACTGTTAATTCCCTGATGTTGTGTAGCGTATTTTTCGAATTCTTTTCCGTAATCCATATGTTCTTTTTCTGAAATTTATTTTTATAAAAAAGGCGTTAACCAAAACATGATTTAACGCCCTAAATATAGGTATAAATTCCTTATTAGTATCTCTAGATTATTTGTAAACTTCCTTTATAAAATCATCAAAAGAAACTTCTTTGGTTTTTAATTTGACGTTCTCCTTGTAAAATCCTAACATTTTCTGACTCATCAACTGTTCAGAAATTCTTTTTACTTCTTCTTGATTCGATAAAATTCTGGCAGCAATATCTTCCAGTTCCTTATCATCAGGAGATGTTTGTCCAAATTGAGCCATTTGACCTTTGATTAAATCTTTAGCAAAATCTTTTAATTCTTCAAAAGTAACTTGTAAATTATTATCTGTAATTATTTTTCCTTCTATCAACTGAAAACGTAATCCTTTTTCACTTTTTTCATATTCTTCCTTCGCCTGATCTTCTGTCAACTCCTGTTCTCCAGTTGCTTTAATCCATTTTTGTAAAAATGCCGCTGGCAAATCAAATTTAGTATTCTCCAGTACGCTCTCTGTAACATCATTAAGCAACTGCTGATCAGATTGCTGAACAAATTGGCGTGCAGCATCTTCCTTCATCTTTTCTTTAAGCTCTGCAACACTTTTTACAACATCTTTACCATAAATTTTATCAAAAAATTCCTGATCTAATTCTGCTAATTCCTGCTTATTTATTTCTGAAATCGTGAAAACAACTTCAATATTTAGGCCTTCAGCATCATCACGTTCAATTTTTAAAGCATTTATTAAGTCTTGGTCATCAGCAAATAAACCTTTAGTTTTTAATGTAATAACATCTCCTACTTTAGCACCAACAAATTTTTCAAGATTTTTCTTTCCTTTAATTTTATCCAGTGTAATCGTAGTCTGATTATCTATTTCTTTCTCTTCATTGACAAACGTCCCACTAATCGTATCCTCCTTGCTTGCTGTCTCCTGAGGGATTAATTTACCATATTGCTTCTGTGTTGTCTTAATTTGATTTTCAATCATTTCATCACTCGCAACAATGGTATAGTGTGTAATCGCTTTTTTACCATTAAATTGTATATCAAATTTTGGCGCAAGACCTAATTCAAAGGCAAAAGAATAATCATCAGTATCCCAATCAAAATTCTCTTGTTCTTTTGGTAATGGATTACCTAAAACATCTAACTTTTCTTCTGTCAGATATTTGTTTAATGCATCCTGTAGCAACTTATTCACTTCATCTACCAAAACCGCTTTTCCGTACTGCTTTTTTACCAATCCCATAGGCACATGACCTTTTCTAAAACCAGGAATATTGGCATTCTTACGGTAATCTTTCAGGATTCCTTCTACTTTATCAGTATAATCTTCTTTTGCGATATCTACTGTAACTACAGCATTCAACTCGTCTAATTGCTCTTTTGAAATATTCATTATCTCTTCTTTTTTGGACAAAAAATTGGGTTGCAAAAGTAATACTTTTTTACATCCCAACAAAGTTTTAACTCCTTGAAAAACAGTATGTGCTTAGTTAAGTTGAACCTTATGATTAGTCCATCCTCTTATTTTTAAGTGAACATCCAATAAAACCTTTACTTTTTATCTTTCTCCAAAACCCCATATAATATAGATTGCAACACTGATAATAAAACACTAAATATCAACGCCCACAACCATCCATTAACACTAAATCCACTAACAAAATAATCTGCCATTTTTATAATAACGATATTAATAACTAATAAAAACAACCCTAATGTGATGATAGTGACAGGCAGTGTAAAAAAGACAAGTATTGGCTTTATAATTGCATTTAAAATTGCTAGAACTACTGCTACAATAAGTGCACTCATATAACTATCAACCCCTACACCAGGTAAAATGGAAGCTAGTAAAAAAACAGCCACTGCGCTTAATAACATTTTCAATAAAAATCTCATAACACAAATTTATGAATTAAATATAATCAAAAAAACCTGCCAATTACTTAGCAGGTTTTTATATAACTAAAATTTATAATATTTAATTCACTTCATTGCTCAAGGTAATTGTTCCATAATCAGATGGATCTACTCTTGGCAGTTTAGCACCATATGTCGTCTGTATTGCATCAAGCAATTGATTTGCGGTAAATGCATGAGCTCTTGGTGAAGGATGCACTCCATCTAATGTAAAAGCACCACCTGTAGCAAAAGTAGAAGTAATTATTCCTCCATTAATCTCAATTCCTCCATTAGCAACCTGTTCTAGGTCTGATGCTGAGTCATAAAAAGCTAAGCCATTTGCTGCTGCCAGACTCTGGATAGTTGCGTTATAAGAAGCTCTCGCACTTTCTATTGCAGCTTGTTCTGATGGTATCAGGACATATTGATCTGCAAGTGGTAATGAAACCCCTTCTACAGAAAATTGACCTGCCATCTCTTGTGACAATCCAAAACCAACTAATTCTGCAAATCTATCTGTGTTTAATTGACCTATAACACTAGAGCTAGGAAGAACTAACAAGTCTTCTGCTGTAGCTTGTCTAGCCTGACCAAACTGCGCTGCTAAAATTGGTGCCAAAGGACCAAAACTTGGGGTTAATACAGTAGTCAAAGTAGCAGTGATATCGGTAAGTGATTCATCTTTTATAACAACAGCACTTGCAGCAGTTTCTGAAAAAACAATAGATCTTTCAGGAACTCCAATAAAAGCAAACGCTTGGTTTAATCCAGCATAAACTTCATTAAGCGTTGATATTTGAGGTCCAAAATTAGGGTCTAAAGGACTTAATGGATCATAAGGCACTGTTGTAAAGAACGGAAGAGAAGTTACACTAGCCAAATTCAAAAGGACACCCTTTGCTCCATTTGCAGTAAGCTTTGTAACCAATTCCTCATAAGCTCCTGCGAAAACTAAATTATTAGTAATATCATTACCACCGTAAGTAGTAGGATCAAAATTTCCTGCTTCATTCTGATCAACCCCAATACCTCCAGAGGTTGCATAGCCAAGAATATCATTATTACCTATCCATAAACTAAAAAATGTTGGATTCTGAGAAACCGCATCTTCAATCACAGAAGCGGTTGGAGAAGAAGCAATTCTTACAAAATAAGGATTTGAAAGACCTGATGCTACTCCAGCAATATTACCATACCCGGCAGCAGCAGCAGTTAAATGAAAACTTTTTGCTCCCGGCACTCCCATATTATTAAAAGGACCTGCCAAAATATTTCCTATTTCGGTTGTTGGACTAGCACCTGTATAACGTGCAGGACCCGGATTCCCATCCTCATCAAAAGCTAAAACCAACCTGTTTTCCAGAATCTGAGTACCTCCTAACAAAGCACCACCTGTATTATCTGATACAAATGGAGTTGTAAATTCTCCTCCACCTGCTAATGCAAATTGTTGTGAAAGTATATTCGCATACGAATTCTCTTGTCCTGTAATATATAATCCACCACCACCATATCCGGCAGTAATTGAATTACCAAGAGCTACATAATTAGAAAAGTCTGCTGATCCGCTATCATAAGTTCCTTCATCCGAAATCGGATTATCAAATTCTGGCTCACAAGCGACAAGACCTAACGCCAAAATTGCTAAATATTTTATAGTATGTTTCATCTTCTTATTATAATTTATAAGTTAAACCAAGACCCGGCGCAAAAGCACTAGATTTATAAGTACCTCCAAAAGATTCTGTACCTCCAGTTGCATTCGTACCAAAATCGTACGATTCATCGATTTCCTCAAATCTAAGATAGAAGAAGGAAACATCGATACCTAACTTAGGTGTGATCGCATAGCTGAAACCTCCGGAATATCCATCAGAATCATTTCTAGGCGTTTCTGGTGCAAAAAAACCTGATTGTACCGGGGTTTCATCTCTATAATATCCAGCTCTAAGAGTAATTTTAGAGGTAGCTTCATATTGCAAACCAAAACGATATACCGATGAATTTTTATAATTACGTGGATTTACTGATGGCTCAACACCGTTACCAAACTGTATATCTAAAGATTCATATACACTCCAGTATTGTCTGTTATAATCAAATGCAAATAGCCACTTATCGCAAAATTCATAAGAAATACCTACTGTCAATTCTGCTGGTAATGGCAATTCTGCATCAAAAGTAGTGGTTCCATTAGCAGGAACCCCAGGAGAATTAGGGAAATTAGCAAAGGTAGCTTCTCCCCCTTCTGCTTCTAAAATGATTTCACTTCGATAACTAAATCCAATTCTAAAATTTTCAGAAGGATTAAACATAGCACTTAGACTCCATCCAAAATTGGTAACCCCAGAGTCGTCTACCGTTATATTAGAGCGATTTCCTTCAAAATCGCTTGTTGTTCTATTTGCATTACGATTAAAATTAACTGAACCTGATACAAATATAGGCCCTCCTCCAATACTAAAAAACTCGGATAGTTTTATACCAATAACTGGCTGAATATAAATTGCTGATAAGTCTATATTATTGATTAAATGTGATCCTGCCCAGTCTGTAGGCCAGGTTACACCACTACCATAAGGAGTATAGACTCCTAGACCCAGCGCCAACCAATCATTTACTTTATAAGATCCATACACATTAAGCGGTGTCCCTACTCCATTATCAGTTTCTGCAGAAACCCCTAATGCTTCATTTTGAAAAATAACATCAGTAAAAATTCCACTGGCACCAACACTTACGTTTAATTTATTCTCTAAATAGACAAGACCCGCCGGATTAAAGAATACCAGCTCCGCACTGTTTACCACAGCTACACCCGTATGCCCCATAGCCATAGCACGCTGACCTTGCACACTGACTCTATATCCACCTGCATAGGTGACAAAGGTCACCAAAGCAAACAGAACTAATAATAGTTGTTTTTTCATAATTAATAAGTATTGTTTAATTTAGTTTAGGATATTAATAATATAATAATTCAAATTTAATGTAAAATAACAATTATACAATAAATTGATTAAAATATTATGCATACATAGGATTTTTCCATCAAATTTTAAGAAAATCAAATACTCGCATTAAAAATTCTGTCGGATTTTCAGCGTGTAACCAATGCCCCGCATTTGTAATTTCTTCTATTTTCGCATTTGGAAACTGTAGCAGAATCCTTGACTCATCTTCTTTTAAAATATAATTCGACTTACTCCCTTTCAAAAAGAGAGTATTCCCATTAAATATAAACTTTTTTGAAAGCTCCACACCAATCTCAGATGAATTTTTTATCAATGCCTCTAAGTGAATTCGAAGTCCTAACTGTTCTTTCTGTTTCCAATATACATTTTTCATCAGAAATAAGCGCACTCCAACTTCTTTAATATACTGACTTAAGGCATCATCTGTGGCTGCTCTTGTCTTTAGCACTTCAAAATCTAACGAATCTAACCCATCCAGAATATCTTGATGATGTAATGGATAATATTTAGGGCCTATGTCTGCAATTACTAATTTATTAATCGTGGCTGGGTACGTCGCTGCAAATAGCATCGCTGTCTTGCCCCCCATAGAATGACCTAAAAGTATAATATCACTTAAATTACGATCTGTACAATATTCTAAAACATCAGTTACCAGTAACTCATAATTAAATTCATCACTGTGCGGACTGCGCCCATGATTGCGTTGATCCAGTAAATGCATTTGATATCCTTTTTCTGATATCTTTTTTGCAATGGATTTCCAATTATCGCCCATTCCCAGAAAGCCGTGAAGAATTAAAAAGGGCTTCCCTTCTCCAAAGACAGTAGCGTGTAATTTCATTTATACAACTTATTTAAGTTTATGTAAATACATATTGATTACGTTCTCCAGACCAAGATACAAAGACTCACTAATCAATGCATGACCAATCGACACTTCTAATAACTCTGGCACATTATCTTTAAAAAATTTAATGTTTTCTAAGGAAAGATCGTGACCTGCATTCACACCAAGACCTAGATCAATTCCTAATTGTGCGCACAAAGCGTATGGCTTAATAGCATCCATATCTCCTCTACTATATCCTTGAGCAAAAGCTTCGGTATATAATTCAATTCTATCTGCACCAATTTCACATGCTCCCTCAATCATATCTTTAACAGGATCAACAAAGACAGAGGTTCTTATATCATTTCTTTTAAATTCTGAAATCACTTCTTTCAAAAATCCGGCGTGTTTTTTAGTATCCCAACCAGCATTGCTAGTGATTGCATGTTCTTCATCAGGAACTAATGTTACCTGAGTTGGCTTCACTGCCAGTACTAAGTCTGTAAATTTAGGTATAGGATTTCCTTCTATATTATATTCTGTATGGACCACAGGCTTTAAATCATAAGCATCCTGATATTTGATATGCCTTTCATCTGGTCGGGGATGTATTGTGATTCCTTCTCCTCCAAAACGTTGAATATCTGAAGCAACTTTAAGCAAATCTGGTGCATTACCACCTCTAGAATTTCGTAATGTTGCTATTTTATTGACATTAACACTTAATTTTGTCATAGTTTTTGATATACCTTTTATGAAAAAGCAAAAATACGAACTTGAATGTGCCTTGTTGCATATTTTTGATTAATTTGCAATAAAAAGCCCCAGATAATGAAGACGAACTTATACATAGTAAACGAAATTGCTCCATTTAAAACGACAACCGTAGTTGGAGATGCGCAGACATTATTTAATGAACTTACATACACTCATTTTCCTGTGTTACATGAGAACATTTATATTGGCTGTGTCTCTGAAGCTGATATTAGATGTTTTGATGTTGAAAAAACATTAGAACACTACAGGTACGCTACGGAAGGTTTTTATGCAAGAAATGATGCTAATTGGCTGGACACACTAGAATCTTTTGCGCAAAACAACACTAATATTATGCCGGTTCTAGACGATGACAACACATATCAAGGTTTTTTTGAATTAAGAGACATTATGAACATGTTTAATCAAACTCCTTTTTTAGGCGAACCTGGGAATATTTTAATTGTAGAAAAAGGAATTTCTGATTACTCTTTTAGCGAAGTTGCCCAAATTGTAGAATCCAATAATGCCAAGTTATTGGGAGTATTTATTTCTAATATTGAAAACGATGTAGCCCAAATTACATTAAAAATTAACGACAGTGATATTAATAATATAGTTCAAACATTTAGACGATACAGCTATAACATCATATCTAAACATCAAGAAGATTCGTTCTTAAACAATTTAAAAGAACGCTCTTTATATCTAGAAAAATACTTGAATATTTAGTAGTATAACTTAATCCGTTAACACACATCACATCAAAATGAAGATAGGTATTTATGGTCAGTTCTATCACGAAAACTCCGGGATATACATTCAACAATTACTAGAAACACTGGACAAAAACAATGTAGAAGTTGTTATTGAAAAAAACTTTCTAGAACTCATTAATCTTCATGATGATATTGATAAGACATATTCTCATTTTAGTACATTTGAAGAGTTAGATGGTTCTTATGATCTTTTCTTCAGTATTGGAGGTGACGGAACAATCTTAAAAACCATCACATATGTACGTGATCTGGGTATTCCAATTGCAGGTATTAATACAGGAAGATTAGGCTTTCTGGCTACTATCCAAAAAGAAGAAATCAAAGATAGTATTGATCTAATCCTTCACAATCGGTTCTATGTTTCTCCAAGAAGCATTGTAACTATTGAAACAGTTCCGCAAAATGATGAATTTGGAGTGTTAAATTTTGCCATGAATGAAATAGCGGTAAGTAGAAGAAATACAACATCTATGATAACGGTTCACACTAGTCTTAATGGTGAATTCTTAAATTCATATTGGGCAGATGGATTAATCGTCGCGACCCCAACTGGCTCGACAGGATACTCTTTAAGCTGTGGCGGTCCCGTTATGATGCCAGATGCTGAAAGTATGGTTCTAACACCTATTGCTCCTCATAATCTAAATGCCAGACCTCTAGTAATTCCCGATAATCAAGAAATAGAATTACAAATATCCGGAAGAGAAGATACTTATTTAGTATCTCTGGACTCAAGAATTCACACATTACCCAATGACACCACAATCAGGATAAAAAAAGCTCCATTTAAAATTAATATGGTCATTTTAGAAGATGGTAGTTTTATAAAAACCCTTCGAAAAAAGATGCTGTGGGGTGAAGATAAACGCAACTAGACAATAATTTACCGTAAAAAGTGTTTTTAATTTCATACTATTTTACTCAAATTCTTGTGTACTAAAGTTAATTGTTATATTTGCAAACTTTTGAAAATCTATGAGATACTTAGCATCCTTCTTATTTGTTTTAATTTTTATGACATCGGCCACCTCACAAACCTATGAAGTGGGGCTTATGCTTGGTGGCTCTAATTATATTGGTGACGTAGGCAAAACAACTTACATTGCTCCAAATGATATTGCGGTTGGCGCCATTGGAAAATGGAATCGAAGTAAGAGGCACGCCTTTAGAGCTTCCTTTTTGTATGCCGAGTTCAATGCAGATGATGCCAATGGAGACGAAAGAAGAAAAGCCAGAGGGCTAAGCCTTTCTAATTCTGTGAAAGAATTATCCGCAGGATTAGAGTTTAATTTTTGGGATTGGTACCTATATGATGGCACACCACAGTTTACTCCATACCTCTATACAGGTGTCACTGTATTTAATTATGGAGCAAAAGCGATAGACGTCAATGATGACTCGGTCATTAAAACCTATGAAAACCGATGGAATTTTGCAATCCCAATGGTCGTTGGCATCAAAAAGACACTGGGACGTCGTTTTGTATTAGGCGCTGAGATCGGTGCACGATATACTTTTACAGATAATCTTGATGGAAGTAATCCCGGAGAAGGGTTTGAACAAAATAAATTTGGTAATCTTGATAATAATGACTGGTACGTTTTTACCGGAATAACATTATCATACACATGGGGAAGAATTCCATGTTTATGTGCATTTTAAAATGATTAATAAAGAACAACTTAATACCAATATACCAAAACACGTAGCCATCATTATGGACGGTAACGGTCGATGGGCAAAAAACAAAGGTTTTTTCAGAGCTGTTGGCCATGAAAATGGATCTAAAGCAGTTAAAGAGGCTGTAGAAGCTGCTGCGGAAATAGGAATTAAATATTTAACCCTATATGCATTTTCTACTGAAAACTGGAACAGACCAAAACTCGAAGTACAGACGCTAATGAAACTTTTAGTGAGTTCTTTAAAAAAAGAAATAAAGACACTGCAAAAAAATAAAATTCGATTAAATGCTATTGGAAACTTAAAAGCATTACCAGAAAAAGCGCAAAAAGAATTATTGGAAGTCATTGAAAACACTAAGAATAATGACCACATGACCTTATCATTAGCACTTAGTTATGGCAGTCGTGAAGAACTAATAAAAACTATTCAAGAAATAAGTATTAAAGTTAAAAATAATGTAATTTCGCCACATCTTATAAATGAAGGAGTCATTAATGAGCATTTGTATACCAAAGATCTACCAGATGTAGATTTATTGATACGTACCAGCGGAGAACAACGTATCAGTAATTTTCTATTATGGCAGATAGCGTATGCAGAATTATATTTTACAGAGATATTATGGCCGGATTTTAAAAAATCAGATTTATTTGAAGCCATTTTAAATTATCAACAAAGAGAGAGAAGATTTGGAAAAACTAGTGAGCAGCTTAGTTAAAAAGATGTCAAAAAAATTACCCATTACGTATTTTGCATTCATTGCTTTTTTAACAAATACAATAATACTTTCAGCACAAAACTTACCAAGTGTAAACGGAAAAGAGTATATCATTGGAGGCATCGAAGTTACAGGAACTACAACTTACAATGAAAATACTGTTATTACTTTTACAGGTCTAAAAAACGGCGATCGAATTCTTTTACCAGGAGATCGGATAAGCAAAGTAATCAAAAAGCTATGGGATCTGGAGCTATTCAGTGATATCAATTTATACATTTCCAGAATTGAAGGTGAAACTGCATATCTGGAAATTAATATCCAAGAAGTTCCCGAACTTAAAGAAGCCAGAATTGAAGGAGTTAAAAAACGGAAAGCAGAAGATCTTATAAAAGATAATAGCCTAACTCCTGGAGCTAAAGTAACCGAAAATCTCATTACCACAACTCGCAATTTTATTATCAATAAATATCGTAAAGATGGCTTTCTTAATACTAAAGTTGTGATCAATACAAGCCCGATTAAAGATACCGTTCCAACTAACAAGGTAAACATGTTAGTACGAGTAGATAAAGGAGACCGAGTTAAAATTGATGAAATCAATGTGAATGGAAATTCTCAATTGACTAATAATAAAGTTCGCGCAGCGATGAAAAACACAAAGCGCAAAAAATTCTGGAGATTCTGGAAAAGATCGAAATATATCAAAGCAGATTATCAGGAAGATAAAGAGAGTATTATTAGTAAATATAAAGAAAAAGGATATAGAGATGCTAGAATCATAAAGGATTCTCTAATAATCAAGAGCGATAATAGTGTAGCTTTGAATCTCGATATTGAAGAAGGGAAAAAATATTACTTTGGTAACATTACCTTCTTAGGAAACAGTGTATATACGGATCAACAATTAGCCAGACAATTAGTCATTAAGAAAGGTGATGTGTACAATGGAGTGCTTTTAGAGAAGCAAATCGCTGATAACTCAAAACCCGATGCTAATGATTTAACAAATCTATATCAAAACAACGGGTATTTGTTCTCTAATATTGATGCTGTAGAAACAAATGTAAAGAATGACACACTTGATTTTGAGATTAGAATCAGAGAAGGAAAATTAGTTCATTTTAATCATATCACGGTAACTGGTAATGACAAAACCAATGACCACGTTGTATATAGAATCCTTAGAACAAAACCAGGACAGACATATAGCAAAGACCTTGTTGTAAGAACCGTTAGGGAAATAGGTCAATTAGGATTCTTTGACCCTGAATCTTTAGAACCGCAATTTCAAAATGCAGATCCACAAGCAGGAACCATTGATATTAATTATCCTGTTGTAGAAAAAGGAGCAAGTCAGATTGAACTACAAGGAGGCTATGGCGGCGGTGGTTTTGTCGGAACTCTAGGATTAGCATTTAGTAATTTTTCAATTAGAAATATTTTTAACAAAGAAGCATATAGCCCTTTACCTATGGGAGATGGTCAAACACTGCGTGTAAGAGCTCAAGCCAGTCAATTTTTCCAAACCTATAGCTTATCCTTTGTAGAACCTTGGTTAGGAGGAAGAAGGCCTTTTCAACTTTCTACATCCATTTCACATACAATTCAATTTTTATTTAACAGTTTTACTGGTGACGTAGACCGGGATAGCAAATTCCTTATAACAGGAGGTTCTATTGGTGTTGCAAAACGATTAAACTGGCCAGACAACTACTTTACACTATCACAAGCAGTAAGCTTGCAGCATTATAATCTAAAAAATTACAACACAAGTCTTTTTACTTTTGGTGATGGTTTTTCTAACAATCTTGCATATACAATAGGAATAAACAGAAATAACACTTCTGTAAATCCAATATTTCCTACAGCTGGTTCTGATATTAATCTAATTGCTAAATTAACACTACCCTATTCAATCTTTGATGGTGTAGATTATGTACAATTAGCAGAAGACAGACAAGAATTAGTTGATGATAATCCTGGGATTATTAACAGCCCGTCAACATATCCGGATGCCTATGAAGAAATCGGTGAAATTGATCAGAAACGTTTTAACTGGCTTGAATATTATAAAATAAAGTTTGATGCCGATTGGTATACCAGTCTAACCAGAATTGGAAAAAATCCTCTGGTTTTAAAAACAAGTGTCGAGTATGGGTTTCTGGGAGCATATAACCAAAACAGGGGAGATATTCCTTTTGAACGCTTTTTTCTTGGAGGAAGTGGATTAGGCGCTACAAGTCTTGATGGAAGAGAAATTATAGCTCTTAGAGGGTATGAAGATCAATCTGTAATACCATTGAGTAGATCAAACGAAGTAAGTTCTGGAGATGATGGGGCAACAATTTATAATAAATATTCGTTAGAACTTAGATACCCGATAACCCTGAAGCCTTCTGCATCTATTTATGTGTTAGGTTTTATGGAAGGAGGGGCATCTTATGATAGTTTTAAAAACTTTAATCCATTTCAATTAAGCCGTTCTGCTGGAGTAGGTATACGTATATTTATGCCAGCATTTGGTTTACTAGGTTTTGATTATGGATATGGATTTGACCCTACACCAGGAACAAATAATGGTCCTAGTGGATGGCAGCCACATTTTATCATAGGACAGCAATTTTAATTTTGGCACGATTATTTCTATAAACAAAACAGCGTTATGAAAACAAAAGCTCTTTTAGTAATAGCTACTATTATTTGGTTATCTCTTTCCAATACTGCCAGTGCACAGAAAGGAGTAAGAATCGGATATATCGATATGAATTATATATTGGAAAACGTACCCGAATATAATGAAGCTTCTGGAGATTTGGAAAAGAAGGTTCAAAAATGGAAAGTAGAGATAGAGGCAGAACTAAAGGAAGTGGAGCAAATGAGAAAAGATCTCAATAATGAACGTGTGCTTCTCACTAAAGAATTAATAGAAGAAAGAGAAGAAGATATTTTATTTAAGGAAAAAGAAATTTTAGAATACCAACAAAAAAGATTTGGACCAAATGGAGATCTCTTTATTCAGAAAAAAAGATTAGTTCAACCGGTCCAGGATCAAGTTTTTATAGCCGTTCAGGAAGTTGCAGAAAACGGTAACTATGATTTTATTTTTGACAAATCCGCAGATTTAGTAATGTTGTATTCTGCTAATAGACATGATATCAGTGACAAAGTGCTATTAAGAATCAATAGAGCTTCTAAAAGAAAACAAATTGATGGTAAGTCAGAGAAGAAAGCAGTAGAAAGAGCCGAAAAAAGAAACGCTGAACAAGAAAAAGTAGTCACAGAAAGAGAGGAAGCCGTAGCAAAAAAACAATCAGAAAGAGACAAACTGCTTGCTGAAAGAAAAGCAATCAGAGATTCTATTAGAGAGTCGAAGAAAAAAGAATTTGAAGCCAGAAGAGCTCAATTATTAGAAGACCAAAAAAGAAAGAAAGATTCTATACAAAATTTAAAAGAACAATTAAAAGAAAGTACTCCGTCTGATAATGATGGCGAAGTAGAAGAAAGTGAAGACAATTAGAATCATCAATTATTAAATTTATAACATACTTAATATTACTTAAAATGAAAAAGTTTAGAACACTATTAGTAGCTTGTGCATTAACACTAGGAGCATCAAGTTTCGTAAATGCTCAATCAAAAATAGCACATATAGCATCTCAGGAGCTAGTAGAATCTATGCCTGCTTTTAAAGCGGCAAAAAGTGAAATCGAAAAGCTGAACAAAACATATGAAGCCGAAATAAGAAACATGGTTTTAGAGTTACAGAATACAGTAAAACGATATACACAAGAAGCTGAAACAAAAACAGATGAGGAAAATCTAAAAAGACAGCAGGAAATCCAAACTAATGAAAAGAGTATTGGAGAATATAGACAAAATGCGTTACAAGATCTTCAGAAAAAAGAAGTGGAACTTATGAAACCCATCTATGAAAAAGCACGTACTTCTATCCAAAAAGTATCCAGAGCTCAAGGGTTTCAATATGTTTTAGACTCTACTACCGGTACAGGAGTAATTTTAGCTGATGGAAAAGACCTTATGGCAGATGTAAAGAAAGATTTAGGTATTTAATAAAATACTTTTAAATATATGGAGAAGCAGTAAACAAAAGTTTACTGCTTTTTTTGGTTTCTACCTTTATTCTATGATTATAAAGCAAATTTCTTTTAAAGTATTTCAAAACTATTGATTAAAATTAGTAACATAGATTCCATATTTTCATCCAAAAACAAATTTTATAATCATTACGTGCGATAGTAAATAGAGTCAAAAGACTATCAGAATATTCTGAAATATGATATATGATTGAAAAGAAAGAATTTTATATATTTAATTGATTTGAGAAATAGTATAATACTTATATTTAAAAAAACTCTGTTTTATCGCAACCACATCAATTCTAAATAATGAATAATCAAGCTATAGGTATTTTTGATTCTGGTATTGGTGGAACTTCTATATGGCAAGAAATTGCAATTGCACTCCCATACGAAAACACAATTTATCTTGCTGACAGTAAATATGCTCCCTATGGAAAACGTAGTGCAGACGAAATTATCAAACTAAGCATCAGAAACACAGAAAAACTAATTGATTTTGATTGCAAAATTGTAGTCGTAGCTTGTAATACCGCTACCACTAATGCTATAAAAGTACTCAGAGAACGTTTTAGAATACCTTTTATAGGAATAGAGCCTGCGATAAAGCCTGCCGCATTACAAACAAAAACACATAAAATAGGAATCCTTGCTACCCAAGGTACGCTATCCAGCGAACTCTTCGCTTCTACCTCTGATCTGTACACAGATACTACTGAGATTATTGAAGTAGTAGGAACAGGACTCGTAGAACTTATTGAAGACGGTAAAATTCACACTCCAGAAATGCTATCGCTACTTACTTCTCATTTACAACCTATGATCAAAAAAGATATTGATCATCTTGTTTTGGGATGTAGTCATTACCCATATTTACTTCCTGTTTTAAAAAAAATACTTCCAAAAAATATTCAAATTATAGATTCCGGAGAGGCAGTAGCAAAACAAACCAAAGTAATTCTCTCAAAAAATAATTTATTGAATACAAATACCCATGAGGGAACACACACATTTTATACTAATAAGACGCTAGCTATATTAGAAGGTATTTTAAAAAACAGCACAACAACCGTCAATATCAATTATCTCAAATATTAAAAAAGTAAGATTAACACTACAATTTTATTTAAAAATTATACAAAAAGTTAATTTTATCGAATTTTAACACTTTTAATCGTGTATATTTTCAAAATTTTTCTTTTATTTGGAATAATTAATTAACTGATTATCATGATTTTACGCTTGACACATTAGTTACAATTACTTATCCCCTAATTCTGTGATGATGAAAAAATGTTTTTTTATTCTTTTAGTATTATCCTCCACTACCCTACTTACTGCACAAAATGATGTTAAAATTGATGGTCGATTAAAACCTCATTTAGATCAGTTTTTTAAATATTGTGATCAATATAAAATCGACTATTATGATAAGTTGTTTAAACTTAAAAATATAGATATTGTAGACACTTTACATGTAGCTCCAAATGCCTCTACTTTAGGCATGGTAACACGTGATAAAGACAATAACATAGAGAATATTATAATCAATTGGGTTGCTTTGCTGGATGATGAAATTCTTAAAGTTGTAGCCTTTCACGAATTTGCACATTACTTCCTCGAATACAAAGGGCATATTTGTGATGATTGTGGCGAGATCATGGCCGTGGTAAATTCCAGCTATTTTGATATTGTAAGGGATTGGGATCATCAGGTAAAAACATTATTTGAAGACTCTCCCGTTTACAAACGACGTAAAACGGTTGCATACTTAGATACTGACAAAACTTCTGGTAATTAACTAAATTCAAATAATGAACCACCTTGACTCAAGGGTTCTATATGTCATAAACAAAACCGCTTCGCTACAAGAATCAGGAAACAAAACTCCTTTATTCTGATTCTATGTGCTACACTTATGGCAAAGCCTAGAGGAGTTCTACTGATTAAAACAGTCACAAAATTAGGTTCATTACTTGTTAATTTTTACACCTTATTATGGCTCAACTCATATTGTTGTTTTTCAATTTAGTAACAGCATTCACTTGCAAAAAAGAATTTAGCGTCTTTACTTTATTTTTAAAATCTAATTAGTTGCTTATCATTTCTGACCAACAAATAATTTACAACATCAGACTGTGCGGAATATCCTGTCTTAAAACCATATGTAATCAATGTAAAATAATATTAAGTCTATAATGTCAACCCTACAAAGTCTCATTATTTGAAATAGTCCAGTAGCTTACCTTTTTTAGAAGAAGAAACTAAAAGCTCTTTACCAGAAGATAACACAACACTCCCACCTTTTCCTTTTCTGTATCGCACTATACAACTCACATTAACTAGAAAACTTTTATGGATTCTAATAAAGCCTTCATCTGTTAATGAATCTTCAAAATATTTAAGCGTTTTACTAACTAACTTCTGCCCCTTTTCTAAAAAAATCTTAGTATAATTATCATCTGCCTGACAGTATAATATATCCGAAATTTGTAAAACTTCAAAACCATCTTGTTGGGGTATTGTGATTTTTCCCTCTGTTTTTGCAGATACTTTGGGAACTAATACTGTGTCTTGCAACTCTTTCTCTCTTTCTTTAATATGTGTAACGTGATCCACAGCTTTGATTAGATTATCAATAGCAATTGGTTTTAACAAATAATAAGTTGCTTGGGCATTTAATGCATCCACTGCATAATGATCATAGGCAGTAACAAAAACAGTCTCAAAAGTTCGATCAGGTACTTGCTCTAATAGATCAAAAGCATTGCCATAAGGCATTTCTACATCCAGAAATAATAGATCAGGATTATGAGACGATAGTAATAACAGAGTCTCTTGTACACTTGCAGCTTCTCCTAAAACAGTTACAGATGGACAATATTTGTGTAAGTAATTTTTTAATATAGAACGGCTGTTTAATTCATCGTCCACTATAATTGCAGTTAAATTCACAGTTGTAAGTTTAGTAGTATTATTTATTCAGAATCAACTTTTATAATCTATATTTAGAAAACCAGTCAATCTTTATCATTTAATTTATGCACTCTTCTTAAGTATTAATTTCACCTGAGTTCCTTCTGTATTATTATCTAAATCCGAAATAAAAACATCTACTTTATCCTTATACATTTTATTAAGAATAGAAATTCTATTTTGAATATTGCTCATCCCCTGTGATTTTTGTTTTTTCTGGTTTACTGTTTTTAAAGCTTTAGATTTTTCTCTTCCGATACCCGTATCCCTCACTATTATTTCTAAGCTATCAACTGTCAATTTGTTAATATGGATTGACAACAATCCTTTTTCTGATTTATACCGCAACCCATGCCACACAGCATTCTCCACATATGGCTGTAATAACATAGGTGGAATCATATAATCACTAATACTTATATCTGGGTCTATAATTATTTCATATTCGAACTTATCCTGAAATCTAAAATGCTCTAACTTAACATACAATCGCAACAATTCGATTTCTTTTTCTAAAGGAATAAAATCTTCCTCACTATTTTCTAAAACCGCTCTCATCAGTAAAGAAAAATCTGTCAAATACTTGTTTGCCGCACGCTCATCACTGGTAGCAATAAAAGTATTCACAGAATTTAATGCATTAAAAATAAAATGAGGATTCATTTGAGATCGAAGTGATTTTAGCGCCAATAGATTATTAGCATATCGTTGCTGTTTCATATTTCGATACATAAGATATGCCGCTAAAAGTAGCAGAATCATTAAACCCGCTAACGCATAAATTATAATTTGTTGTTTTACGCTTTGCTGGTTCGCTAATTCCTGAGATTGAAATGCCAGTTTATACCTACCTTCATTAAGCTCTCTATCTTTTTCAAGAGTCGTAATACGGTTTGCTTTTTTTGTAAGTTCTCTACTAAAAAGATTTGCCTGTGATATTTCCTGTTCTTTCTGAATATATAGCTTATCTACAATAACTTCATACTCCTCAAAAGCTTCTGAAGCTTTTTTTAGCTCTCCTTTTTCTCTATACACCTCCCCAAGTTTACGGGTAGCATCTTTTTGCACTACTAAATCATTTTCTGATGCGGCCTTTTTAATACTTTCTTCTAGATAAGGTATTGCCTCGTCATACTCCGATTGTGCAGCAAAGGCATTTGCTATCTTATAATTTTGAACTTGAGATGTGATTGCTCTATCTTCTGCCAATACAGGTGAAGGTGAACTTAATGAATTCTCTTCCTCTTCCGTAATCTCCTCAATATCTTCTAGCGCTTCCTTTCTGTACTGTATTTCTTTATCAAAACTACTGCTCTTATTATAGAAATCTGCTGCTTTTGCTCTTTGAATTGCAGATGTTTTTTTACTTTTTCGACTAGCCAATTCTACAGAATTTCCTAAATATTCTTCTGCTTTTCTTAGACTACCCTGATCTTGTAATACGTCTGCAAGTTTAGAATTCAAATTTATAACAGCCTCTTCCTGATTCTCCTTCTCAGCTAAAGACAATGCATTGTTATAATTTTTTATTGCTTTTGATTTTTCTTTTAATCCATTATAACTATCACCTAAACCTTCAAAGACGGTTATCTTTTGTAGGGAGTTAAGTTGTGTTTTTTGTAATGTTGTAAAAGTCTGTAAGGACTCCTGATAATTTTTATTCGCCAGGTAAGCTTTACCTAACTTTATTTTTACTTGTTCATTAAATCTATTTTCAATACTAATTACATAATTATCTATTGCTAAATCCGGCTGATTCCAATACAAATAAATATCAGCTAATGTTTCATACAAAGTAGCTTTTTTCTTTTCAGCAGCAGAATCCTCATCTCTTATAGCTTCTAATGCCTTAGTAATATATTCTATACTAATTGCAGCATCTTTATTTAATGATTTTTTTGCCGCCTGCAGATTTTTAACATACGTTTCTTCATTAACTCTTTTTACATCTTTACTTATCCCAGAAGATATGGGGCTATCTTCTACCAGAATATCAATTCGTTGATCATCCTTTACCGTATAATAAACCGTTCTAAAGCTATCATGACTAATCACGAGTTCATCTCCTATAGAAACTTTTATTCTAAAATCTCCAAAAGCATCAGTTTGAGCCATACGTTTTCCAAGAACCCTTATATCCACATTATTCATTGGTTTTTGAGTACTCTTTTCTTTTACAGATCCCTTTATAGTCACCACCCGTTCCTGACTAACACCTAGTACAGAAACAAACCAACATAGGAACATTATCAACCTACTACTTTGTATCACATCTAATTTCATCAAGGTAAACTTAGTCCATTTAAATGAAAAATTAAAATCGCCAAGTATTGAAACTGGCACTTTTTAACCACTTTACATAAAATATAGTCTACCTTCCTCATCCAGAGAATACGTTTACGCATCGAAGTTCCTTATTCACTCATTATCAATTTTCACCTACAAAAGTTCCTATTACTTTTAACTCAAATTAAAAAAAGAATATTATGAAGATGATTGGATATTGGAGCATTTTATGTGTATTAATAGTATCAGTTTCTTGTAGAGCAGAAAATAGAAAAAAAAATGATCTGTCTTTTGCTAATGAAACCTCACATCAAATTTATACCGCTAAAACAGATCCAAATACGAAAAATATACAAGTAGCATTATTATTAGACACTAGTAATAGTATGGACGGTCTTATTGATCAGGCAAAAGCACAACTATGGGAGATCGTAAATGAGTTATCATATGCTTCTTGTGGGGATTATAAAATAAAATTACAAATCGCCTTATATGAATATGGTAATGACAATCTAACACCATCAGAAGGCTTTGTGAGACAAGTGCTTCCTTTCTCTGAAGATCTGGATGAGATATCCAAAGAATTATTCTCATTAACAACTAATGGAGGAAATGAATACTGTGGTAAAGTAATCAATACCTCTATTAATCAATTAGATTGGAAAAAGAATAATGATCATCTAAAACTTATTTTTATTGCAGGAAATGAATCTTTTACTCAAGGACCTGTTAACTACAAAAACGCAGCTACAGATGCTGTAGAAAAAGGGATCACTATTAATACTATATTCTGTGGTAACTACAAACAAGGCATAGAATCACATTGGAAAAACGGAGCAGATATCACCAAAGGAGAATATAGCGCGATTGATCACAACAGAAAGACCATACATATTATAACACCTTATGATGATATCATTCTACAATTAAACAAGAAATTAAACAACACCTATATTTATTATGGGAATGAAGGCTCTAAAAAAAGAAGTCTGCAAGCTGAACAGGATATCAATGCACGATCTTATGGCGCAGCAAATGCAGTAAGCAGAACGATTAGTAAAAGTTCTGGTTTTTACAAAAATGAAAGCTGGGATCTTGTAGATGCCAGCACAGATAAAGATTTTGAACTGGAAGAAATTTCTGAAGAGCAGTTACCTGCTGAGCTAAAAAACAAATCTACTGTGGAGCTAAAAGAACATATTAATCAAAAAAGTAAAGAGCGAAAGCAGATACAAAATGATATCCAGGAATTAAACAAAAAACGTTCTGATTATATTAAAAATAATAGTAAAAAGGATGAAACCAGCCTAGAAACAGCTCTTTTAAATGCAATCAAGACACAAGGAAAAAGAAAATCTTTTACTTGGGAGAAATAAGAACTTATCTCCCACACTTATCACTATCAATATGCGAGAACATTATATTACGGACACTTAAAAAAATAGTATGACAAAAATTATAAAAATCGGTATCTTAATCTTATTAATTCCTATATCAATTATGGCTCAAAAAAAAGAACAATTACCCGAATCTAAAGTTGACTATGACTCTTTTTTAACCATTTCTGAAGAAGTTCAAAAATACAGAACCTCACGGATGGTCACTATTGATGAATTTCTGGAGTATCTAAAAGATGAACATACATTGTTATTAGATACTCGATCTGAAAAAGCGTATACGCAGAAACATATAAAAGCCGCTGTACATCTTAATTTTTCTGATTTTACAGAAGAGAAATTAAAAAAAATAATTCCTTCTAAGAATACAAGGATACTGATTTACTGTAATAATAACATTGATGGAGACACACTTCATTTTGCTTCGAAAATGATGCCGCTGGCTCTCAATATTCCCACATTTATTAATCTATATGGGTATGGATATAAAAACATCTATGAATTAGGCGCTCTGGTTCCTAGTACTGATAATAGATTAATATTTAGCGGCACTGAGGTAAAATAAGAATTTTAAAAGGTGTATGCGCTAAAACGCATATGACCTCTGCCTATTTTCTAAAATTATATAACTTTTAGTTATTTACTGCCGGACAATTACAATTCCAACGCTCTTTACGTTTACCGAAATCGTAACCAAGTGTTAATTGATGAAAACCTCCATTAGTCAACACCACAGAATTAGATTGATAACTATATGTATATCCAACCATCCAATTTTTATAATTAACGCCTAAAAATGGTGTAATATATTGTAATTTCTGACTTTCTATTTCTACACCAGTCTGCGAAAACTCTGCACCATCCAGACTTCTTCGATATGACATACCTCCCCATAGAGTTGCTAATTCCCCAAAATCTTTATAAACCTTTATATTAGCATCTATTGAACTTTCTTTTGTTTGATCTGTAGCCTGATACAACATGGAAGGTTCTAAACTCCAGGAACTAGCACCTAATCCAAATACACGACCTAAAGAAAAGATATATCGTCGTTGATTATTAGAGTCAGCTACAGAAACGTTAGGATCATCTGTATTATCAAAAGTTGTTCTGGCAGCAGGTAAAAAATTCTTTACGGTAAAATGTGCAAACCATTCTAAATAATGATACGACATCCCTGCATCCAGATTAAAATATCCATCTTTTTGAATTCTGTCCGTAATGATAAAATCACCTGGATCTGATGGATCTTCTAAACCTACCAAATCTAAATTAGATTGAATAAAAGCACCACTCATACCAAAGGATAACATATTAAGATCTGTACGATCTCTGGAAAACAAAAGGTGATAGGCAAAAGTAGCGTATACTCCCGTCTGCGAAAATCGTCCATTTTCATCCTTATAAATAGCACCACCCAGACCTACTTTATCTCCGGCGCGAAAAGCAATATTAGCAGATTGCGTATTTGGAGCATTATCAATATCAAACCATTGTTGTCGCGCTGTTAGTCTTATTTTATTGGCATTAGAAGCACCAGCCATAGAAGGATGGACTAAAAATAAGTTATCCGAAAGATAATCTGCAAACACAGGAATTCCCTCTTGAGAAAAAGTAAATTGCGAAACTAGTAGGATAAAAAAAATATAATATTTTTTCAGGTTCATGTGGGTATTATCTTTTTATGGGGCAAAAGCTAGGACACCAATATACTAACTTAAAACTACTAATAATAGTTAAATATTGTAATACCAATATATAATTTACTAATAATATATGATTCCAGCTAGGCTCAAATATATAAATTTTTCTAATAACACCTATTTAATGATTAAAAACGCTATCGAGTAATTACTAACCAAAAAGGAAAAAAATACAAAAATTAAAGAGGTAAGTACCGCTATTATAATTATATAAAGGGAAAAATTAATCATTTCCTTCTGATTAATATAAAATTATTCCCCAACTAAAAACAAGACTTAAACGCTTATTTGACATAATTTTAAGTATTACAACCTGCTTTTTTTGCACTTTATCGATAAAAAAAGCGAAAATTAGTTGTTTTTTATAAAAAAATAAATACTTTTGCCGGAAAATTAAAACATTTAATTTTTGTTAACAAATTAATAAAAACTGTACCTTTAAGTACAAATGATTGAAATAACTTCTAAAACTTGAACACATGAAAACGATTACTTTAGCAATGATGTTGCTATTTACAAGTGTCATAACATACGCCCAAACGACAGTCAAGGGTAGAGTCATTGACGATACCGATCAACCCATTCCACTCGCTAATATTACCTTAAGAGGTATGTCTAGTGTAGGAACAGTAGCTGATTTTGATGGATTCTTTGAATTAACAATATCCGAAACACTTCCATTTGCTTTAGTTGCATCCAGTGTGGGATATGAATCAAACACTGTGGAGGTTACCAGTAGCACAGAAGATTTAGTTATCAGACTTAGCCAAGGAACAGAATTAGATGTAGTGGTTATTTCTGCTTCCAGAACACCTGAACGTATTTTTGAATCACCGGTTAGTGTAGAACGTTTTGGAATTAAAGAAATCAAAAATACAGCCGCTGCAGATTTTTATAGCGGTTTAAGTAATTTAAAAGGAGTAGATGTTAATACAAACAGTTTAACGTTGCAATCTGTAAACACTAGAGGTTTTACAACATTAACTAATACACGTTTTGTGCAATTAGTTGATGGTATGGATAATTCTGCACCTTCACTTAATTTTGCATTAGGTAACCTTTTAGGAATGTCTGAGCTAGATGTAAATAGCGTAGAGATTTTACCTGGAGCATCTTCTGCTTTATATGGAGCCAATGCCTTTAATGGTATTTTATTTATGACTAGTAAAAACCCTTTTGATCATCAAGGAATTAGTGGTTATTTAAAAGGAGGAATCACCTCTCAGGAAGCTGCTGGAGACAATGAATTTTATGATTATGGTGTGAGAATGGCGCATGCATTTTCTGACAAATTTGCAGCAAAAGTAAATTTCTCTCATTTACGAGGTACAGACTGGTTAGCAGCAGACTACCAGGATTTATCTAACCCCGGCGCAGACAGATCTGATCCAGGATATGATGGATTAAATGTGTATGGAGATATTGTAGGGACTGAACTACCTTTTGGAATAGGATATGTATCTAGAACAGGTTATAATGAAGAAGATCTAAATAACAATCAAGCTGAAAGTATTAAATTTGATGCAGCTTTGCATTACAGACCTTTTGCAGATGATTTTGAAATCATCTATAACGGAAAAATTGGTACAGGAAATACTGTTTCTCAGGATGCAAATAAAACTGCTCTACGTAACTTCTTTGTACAACAACATAAATTAGAGGTTAAAAACAGTAACTTTTTTCTAAGAGGATATCTGACAGAAGATAAAGCTGGAGATTCTTATGAATTGAGACTTACAGGGATCAATATTAACAATCGCTGGAAAGAAAACGGACAGTGGTTTAATGAATATGCTGGAGCATACCTTCAGGCTATTGGCGCTGGAGCTGATAGTGCTACTGCTCACGCAGGTGCAAGAGCCTTTGCTGATACGGGTCGTTTTCTTCCTGGTACAGTTGAGTTTCAAAACGCTTTCAATGACGTAACAAACGATACTGATTTTGGAGGAACTGGATCTGCTTTTAGAGATAATTCTAAATTTAAGCACGCAGATGGTAATTACAACTTCTCACATATTACAGGAGATATTGTTGATGTACAAGTCGGAGGTTCTTATAGAGAATATAAGTTAAATTCTTTTGGAACTATTTTTACAGATGCAGATGCCCCTATATATTACTCTGAATATGGTATATATACACAACTTCAGAAAAAAATATTAGATGAGCGTTTAAAACTTACAGGATCCATTCGTTATGATAAAGCTGAAATTTTTGATGGTAATTTTTCTCCAAGAATTTCTGTTGGCTATACACTAGGCGAAGCTAGAAATCATAATATTCGTGTTTCCTACCAAACTGGATTCAGGAATCCGGCAACTCAGGATTTATATGCTGGATTAGATACTGGAGCACTAATTGCATTAGGATCTGCACCTGACAACTTAGACAGATACCGATTTACCGATGAAAATGGTAATACTATTACAGGTAGAGATGCTTATGAAAACTCATATTCACTAGAGTCTGTGCAAAACGGAGCTCCTGTACAAGCAGATATAGATATAGTTGAGCCAGAAAAGGTTAGAGCATACGAATTAGGATACAGAGGAAAATTAGGAACTCTAAGTGTAGATGTAAGTGGATATTACAACCAGTATACTGATTTTATCTCCAATGAAAATGTAATCGTACCATTATTTGGATCTGTAGCTGATGGATCTGCACTTGCCGCACTACAAACTGATAATATTAGAGTTTTTTCTGCATCTACGAATTCTGATGTAGATATCAGTTCATATGGTGTCAATGCAGGAATTAATGCTAAAGTATTATCCAAGTTAGATGTAGGAGTAAATTATACCTATGCTAAACAAGATTTTGATCAGGAAGATGATCCTGATTTTAGAAGTAATTTTAATACTCCAGAGCACAAGTTTAAAGCTTCTGTAGGTAGCACCAACTTATTTAATAACTTCGGGTTTATGACCAACTTAAGATGGAGTGATGCATTTTTCTGGCAAGCTGATTTTGGTGATGGAACTATTGATTCTTATACTGTATTAGACGCACAGATTAATTATAGAATCCCTGCTTTAAAAGCAACTCTAAAAGCAGGAATGAACAATATTTTAGGTGATGAATATGTTACAGCTATAGGATCTGGATTTATTGGATCTCAAGCATATATAGGATTATCTATAAATAATCTATAGATATTTAAGGTAATCTTAGAATTCTGAGATGATACTATAAATATCACTACACACCTCATACTTACATTTTCAGATCAGAAAATTAAAAATGAGTTTACATAAGATAAAACCTGTTTGAAAATTTTCAAACAGGTTTTTTTAAACGCTAAAGGATAATAATTGATCGTATAATTTTTAAAATATAGTTATGGCAGTACCTAATCCACCCTTAGAGATGTTCCCTAAAAACACTCCATTCCCTCCCACATTTAATGATATTGAAAAAGAAAGAGCTTACCTCAAAAAGAAACTTACCGGAGCCTTTAGAATCTTTGGTAAATTTGGTTTCTCAGAAGGTGTTGCAGGACACATTACTGTACGTGATCCAGAACTTACAGATCATTTTTGGGTAAACCCTTTTGGACTTTCATTCAATCAGATACAACCTGAACACCTTTTACTAGTTAATCATCAGGGAGATGTCGTAGAAGGAAATCTACCACTTAATAAAGCAGCTTTTGCCATTCATTCTCAGATTCATACCGCTCGACCTGATGTGATAGCAGCAGCCCATGCACATTCTGTATATGGCAAAACATTTTCCACCTTGGGAAGAGAACTAGCACCCATCACACAGGATGCCTGCGCATTTTATAAAGACCATGTTTTATTCAATGATTATTCAGGTGTCGTAAATGAATTAGAAGAAGGCAAGAGAATTGCCAAAGCTTTAGGTGATAATAAAGCAGCGATATTACAAAATCATGGATTAATGACCGTAGGAAATTCTGTCGATGAAGCCGCTTGGTGGTTTGTAACTATGGAACGAAGTTGCCAGGCAGAATTATTAGCGAGACAAACAGGTGAAAAATTAATTGAAATAAATCACGAAACCGCAATGAGAACTCGTGCAGAACTTGGTTTTCCATTAGCAGGGTATTTTCAGTTTCAACCAATGTGGCAAGACATCAGTGCTAACTTAGATTTTCTGAAAGTATAATGCATCTCAGTAATCTTATTTATTCATAAAAAACCGGATTGTCAACACTTCAAGAATCACTATTGTTTTACTTGAAAGGTAAAAAGAAAAACTTATAAACATTTTTATACATAATTTACAAAATGAACGGAACAACTACCCTAATTATAGGAGCTGCATTAGCAACTATTATGTTTGGCATGGGACTTTCTCTAACTGTTGATGATTTTAAAAGAATCTTAAAAAACCCAAAAGCTGTACTATTAGGACTTTCTAATCAGTTACTATTTTTACCTATAATTGGATATCTGTTAGTCTCTACCTTAGAACTAAGCCCAGAAATTTCAATAGGCATTATGATACTAGCATCATGTCCAGGTGGTGCAGTCTCTAATATAGTAGTAAATCTGGCAAAAGGAGATCTTGCATTATCCATAACTTTAACAGCTATATCGAGTATTATAAGTATTTTCTCCATCCCTTTTATTGTTCTGTTTGCACTTTTAGAATTTGCCGGAGAAGGAGAAAAAATATCACTTGATGTCCTACAAATGATAGGGCAACTCATTGTAATTGTGATACTCCCTGTCTTTACTGCAATGTTTATAAGAGCAAAATCACCAGAATTTGCTTTAAGAATGGGAAAAACAGTTCGCATTGCTTCTGTTTTTTTACTAGTATTAATAACTGTCGGACTGTTAATCAAGGAACGAAACAATATTATCCCTTATTTCCTGCAAGCAGGAATACCAGCTATGCTACTTAATTTAACAAGCCTGGGGTTAGGCTATATAACCGCATATTTGATACAGTTAAAAAAGCCTCAAGCAATAACTATCGCTGTAGAATCAGGAATACAAAATTCTGCTTTAGCTATGACCATTGCAATTTTAACCTTACAAAAATCAGAATTGGGTATCGCAGCAGCAATATATACGCTGGTTATGTACATATCGGGCTTTATGGTCATCATATTAGGACGTAGGTAGCCTATTTTCTAATTATGCCAGATAAGAAATATATAACATAAAAATCGCTGTACTTTTTAGTAAATTTGTAAAAAAAGAATATGGAAAAGAATTTTGAAATAAAAATAGAGCCTACCTCTAATCCCAGTATTATAAAATTCGAAACAAATTATTTCCTAACTCAACATACTAGTTATGAATATGAAAATATAGATCAAGCCAAGAATTCTCCTCTTGCTCAGCAATTGTTCTATCTCCCTTTTGTAAGAAGAGTATTTATTGCACAGAATTTTATTGCAATTGATAAATTTGATATTGTAGAATGGAATGATGTACAAGATGAAGTTGCCGAACAAATAAAGAAATATCTTAATACCGAGCAAATTGTTATTAGTGAATCAGAAGATACCATCAAAAAAACACCGATAACTATTTACGCAGAAAGCACGCCTAACCCTGCTGTACTTAAATTTGTAGCAAATAAAAAATTAGTAACCAGTGGTCATGAATTTAAAAACATTGATGACACCAAAGAAGCTCCTTTAGCCGAAAAATTATTTCATTTCCCCTTTGTCAAAGAAGTATATATTGATGAAAATTATATTTCTATTAATAAGTATGACATGGCAGACTGGAATGACATTACTCTAGAGGTCAGAGAGTTTCTCAAAGAATATCTCGAACAAGGCAAGGAAGTGCTATCTGCAAATGCTACAACCTCGCAAAGTGAGGTACAAAAACAGTCAGATCACGATTTTGATAAATTAGATGAAGTATCTAAAGATATTATAAATATCATTGAAGAATATATCAAACCGGCTGTAGCTAGTGATGGAGGGAATATTATGTTTGACTCTTATGATCCGGTAAGCAAAGGTGTAAAAGTTATTTTGCAAGGCGCCTGCAGTGGCTGCCCATCCTCTACAATGACTTTAAAAAATGGCATAGAAAACATGTTAAAAGAAATGCTTAAAAATAAAGTTGAGTTTGTAGAAGCAGTGAATGGATGATTTTTTAACAACGACACAAAACATATTCTTATAATTTTTAGATGATTATTATCAAATAACCAAAGTATCTTGTATCTTACCAGTACTTTTTATAAAATATTAATCTAAAAATCACTAAAATGGCCATTGTTAAAGTTATAGAAGTAATTGCTAGTTCAGAAAAGGGCTGGGAAGACGCTACCAGAAATGGAATAAAACAAGCAGGAAAAACAGTAAAAAATATTTTATCCGCTTGGGTTTCCGACCAAAAAGTTATTGTAAAAGATAATGAAGTAACTGAATTCAGAGTAAATTTAAAAATCTCATTTGAGATAAAATAAAGATTTATTTTATATTTATGAAAAGCATCCTGATATTGTTGGGATGCTTTTTATATTTTTAAGCGGCATTAAAATATTAAAAAGTGAAATACTCCTTCCTCGTCATTATAGCATTTTTATTTATCACTTGCACCAGTCAAAATAAGCCTCCAATGGAAACACACGAATACACAAATGATTTGATTCATGAAACTAGCCCATACCTTTTGCAACATGCACATAATCCTGTAAACTGGAAGCCTTGGGGAGAAGATGCTCTGGCCCAAGCTAAAGAAGAAAATAAACTGATCATTGTAAGCATTGGGTATGCAGCATGTCATTGGTGCCACGTTATGGAACACGAAAGTTTTGAAGACCCAAAAGTGGCAGAGACGATGAACAGTAACTATATCAACATCAAAGTAGACAGAGAGGAACGTCCGGATGTAGATCAAGTATATATGAGTGCGGTTCAACTAATGACTGGAAGCGGCGGTTGGCCTCTTAATATGATTACCTTACCCGATGGACGACCGGTTTGGGGAGGTACCTATTTTCAAAAAGGAAAATGGGTAGAAGCACTCAATCAGGTTTCTGATTTATATAACAAACAACCAGAAAAACTCTTAGAATATGCAGAAAAATTAGAGCAAGGCATCAAAGCTGTTGATATTATAGAAATCAACACTGATAAAATCAATTTTAACACAGCCTTTATAGAAGATGCAGTAAAAGAATGGAGTTCACATTTTGATCACCAACAAGGAGGCACCAAAAGAGTCCCCAAATTTATGATGCCTTCTAATTATCATTTCTTACTAAGATATGCACATCAAACTAATGATGATGAACTATTGGATTATGTAACGAATACGCTAACAAGTATATCTTTTGGAGGTGTTTATGATCATATAGGCGGAGGGTTCTCGAGATATTCTACAGATGACAAATGGCACATTCCACATTTTGAAAAAATGCTCTATGACAACGCACAATTAGTAAGTTTATACGCAGACGCTTATTTAGTTTCAAAAAACCCATGGTATAAAAAGGTTGTATATGAAACTTTATCTTTTGTTTCCAGAGAACTTACCAATAAAGAAGGAGCTTTTTACTCGTCTCTTGATGCTGATAGCAAAACCACAGAAGGTGAGTTAGAGGAAGGAGCCTTTTACGTTTGGAAAAAGAATGAATTAAATAATTTACTAGGTACAGATTACGCTCTGTTTTCTGATTACTACAATGTAAATTCTTATGGTTTTTGGGAAAAAGAAAATTATGTACTAATAAGGAAAGAAGACGATACAACGTTTATGAGTCAGCACGGCTTAAATTCTGATCAATTAAACTCAAAAATCAAGAAATGGAAAGAAATACTACTTGCTGAACGTGAAAAACGCTCCAGACCAAGATTAGATGATAAAACCTTAACTTCATGGAATGCATTAATGCTTAAAGCTTACCTGGATGCTTATCGTGTCTTTGGGGATGAAAAGTTTTTAAATATTGCTTTACGTAATGCTGATTTTATAAAAAACAAACAATTACAATCAGACTATTCTTTATTACACAATTATAAAGAAGGAAAAAGTAGCATCAACGGATACCTGGAAGATTATGCATCTGTTACGGATGCTTTCATTACTTTATATCAAAACACATTTGATCCACAATGGTTGCATATATCTGAACAACTGACCCAATATACATTCAAACATTTTTATAGCCCCAAAAAGCAACTATTTTATTTTACTTCAGATATCGATCCAAAATTGATTACACGTACCATTGAATATACAGATAATGTAATCCCGGCTTCTAACTCTGTAATGGCAAAAAATCTGTTTTTACTATACCATTATACAAACAATAAAAAATATTTGGATACCAGTAGGCAAATGCTCCACGGTATACAACCTCAAATAAGTAAATATGCCTCTGGTTATTCTAACTGGCTAGATCTAATGCTAAATTATAGCGAAAAATATTACGAAATAGTAATTGTAGGTAAAGAGCTACAACTACTGTCTAAAAAGCTAAATACCTTTTACATTCCAAATAAACTAATAGCTGGTAGTATTTCTGATTCAGAGACACCGCTATTAAACGGGAGGTTTTCTGAAGGTAAAACCCTTGTATATGTATGCGTTGACAACACTTGCAAGTATCCTACAGAAGATATAAATAAAGCTATATCTTCAATGGATTGAATGAGAATAATATATTTACAGTATCTTATTATAGATTATTTATAATTTTTATGAAATAATGATATTTTAAAAATTATTTCAATTTTTAGAATGAAACCGGTAACTATTCGGGCTAAAATTTTTAAAAAAAAATGATGATTACTAAAAAAAATAGCGAATAATGCTTTTAAATTTATCATATATTCAAAAAAAACATGAAAAAATAAATTTTTAACAATTCACCACATATTCTTTACTTTTTCTATATTTTACAAGGGTTTAACCGTAAAATCATGATTTAAAAACAGTATCAAAATTAATATTTTCTAAAAAGTAACGTTGTTTAACCCTAAAAACTAAACATTTAATCGATTATTATTTGTATATTTACCTAACCTAAAATAAACAAATTATGAAAAAAATATTACAAATCACATTTTTACTAATATCCCCCATTTTATTTGCACAACTTCCTCAATCCTTATTAAAAGTAGCAGAAGAGGTTCCTAATTTTGATGAATATACCGGATCAGTGTATCAAACATCAAATTATAAAGATGCTAGTTTGATTGATGAAAAATCTGGCACGTTTGAAGCAAAACTTAAATATAATATCTACTCGGATGTTTTAGAATTTAAAAACAGCTCAGGAACTTATGAAATTGTTCAGAATAAAACGACTCATGCAAGAATAGGTGAAGATTATTTTTATTTCTGTGAATTCAATGATCAGAGAGGTAGAGATAAATCTGGATATTATGTTCTTGTAGAGTTAACAGATAACTATAGAATTTATAAAAAGTATTCTATTAATGTAGTAAATCCTCAAAAAAGAAATACTCCAAGTGGCACTGATACTCCAGGTAAGCTTGCTGCAGAAACTCGATATTTCTTAGAGCAGAATAATATGATAATGGAGCTTCCTATGAATAAAAAAGAAATATTGATAGCACTAAGTGATAAAGAAAGTGAGCTAAGCAATTATATTAAAAAAGAAAAAATAAAAGTAAGAAAGGAAGAGGATCTTATCAGACTTGTCTCTAGGTATAATGCACTAAAAAGTTCTTCAACAGGTCCATCAAGAAGCTTATTAAGTAGTAATGGAAATAGGAACTAATCCAAAATAGACAATCTTTATGTTAACTGCACTAAATTAGTGTCACCAAATAATCTGGTGACACTTCTATTTAAATGAAATATAGGAGTACAACTCTCACACTTTTGCTAAAGTTTATTGAATAATCAGTTAAATTTATCTTAAACTCAAAAAGCTGATAATTTTTAAATTCAAGCTATCTTAGAACTCAACTCAATAAAAGTAACATATTACTATCTAATTATAATATTGATGCTATTTTCAAAAGTTAAATTTTTAAGAAGCAGTTATTATTTAACAATTAAAAAAAGTCAATATACATCATAATATCAATAAGTTATACTATTTTTACCGCCCAAATTACTGTTTTTACATACTTACAATATGTAAAATCTTTAATATAATTAATAAAATTCATAGAAAAGCTTTAAAAAAAATATAAAGTACTGGTAAATTGACAATTATAATGCTATTAATCCTTCATTGTTTGTCCTTTAACCTTTTTTAAATTAAATTTACTTGAATATAAATCATAATACTGTGAGAAATTTACTACAAATTCTAGTTTTACTAGTTTCCCCCGTTTTGTTAGCGCAACTTCCTCAATCATTATTACAAACTGCTAAAGATGTTCCTTTGTTTGATGGCTATCAAGGATCCATATACAAAACTTTAGGATATCGAGATGCAAGTCTTATAGATGAAAAATCCGGAAGTTTTGACGCACCACTTCGGTATAATATTTACTCTGATTTAATTGAGCATCAGAAGGGTAATGAACAGTTCGCAATTGTTAGAAATAAAACAACACACGCAAGAATAGACGGAGAATATTTTTATTACTGTGATTTTAAAAACCAACGAGGAAGTGATGTACCCGGATATTTTGTTCTTATAGAGTTACACGATGACTATAGAATTTATAAGAAATATAGTATAGATGTTAAAAAACCTCAACAAAGAAGTACTCCAAGTGGAACAGACACTCCTGGTAAATTAGCAACTAAAATCACCTACTTTCTGGAAGAAAATTCTGTTATCATGGAATTACCTTTGGATAAAAAAGGAATATTAGGTGTACTCAGTGATAAAGAGACAGAGCTAAAGGAATACATAAAAAAGGAAAAAATAAAAGTTAGAAAAGAAGAAGATCTTATCAGATTAGTATCTAGATATAATGCATTAAAAAGATCTGAATCAGGTCCTTCTGGAAGCCTTTTAAGCAGTAATGGTAGTCGAAACTAAGGCATATTACTTTATTTTATACAAAATTAAAAATACCTTCTTCAAATTCAAAACCATTTTTTGAAAAGTTAAAAATCACTATTTTAAGAGTAATTAACATGTTTCAACCTAAATATTTGTTTTTCGTCGACAAAAATATTATATTGCACTAAATTAAAACTCTTTATTGTGAGAAATTTACTACAAACCTTATTCTTACTGGCAACTACTACCCTATTTGCCCAATTACCAGAATCCATTATAGAACCATCTAAAGAGGTAGATCTATTTGATAACTACAAGGGTTCAATTTATAAATTAAAAAAGCATAAAGAAGCAAGTATTACCGATGAAGCGTCCGGAACTTTTAATGGAGAACTAAATTATAACATCTACTTAGATATTATAGAATACGTTAAAAATGATAATTTATTTCAGATTGTTAAATCTCCATCTGTTTATGCTAATATAAAAGGTGATTACTACTATTATTGCAATTTTAAAAACTCAAGAGGTCAAAAAAGACAAGGATATTATGTATTAGTAGAGTTAAGTGATAATTATAGCGTCTACAAAAAATATACGCTTAAAATAACACCTCCCGATGAATTAGATGTTGATCCTATGACTGGTGGTATTCCTCCAGGATCTATAAAAACTTTAACCTCTTATTATCTTGAAGAAAATGGTGTCATTCTAGAACTACCCGTAGGAAAAAAAGACTTACTAGCTACACTTAGTGATAAAAAAAATGAATTGGAAAAATATATTTCATCAGAAAAGATCAACCCTAAAAAGGAGGAAGATCTGCTAAGGTTAGTTTCCAGATATAATGCTCTAAAAAATAGCGATACTAACCCAACACGAAGTCTTTTAAGTAATACGGATCAAAATAACTAACATTTTCGTATTCCTCTTTTAAATATTTAGAAAAACTTATAATTGCCATCTCCTTAGCAGATGGCAATTTTTTTTCTATAAACTTTGCATTTTTATGATTACAAATTCCAGAGAATTTTTTAACTCCATTCCCTATAAAATACGTCGTATTTTTTTGTAAATATTCTTCAAACGAATGTTCTGATAAAATCTCAGCTTCCGTTTTCCTTATTTCTACTAAATCATCAGAAAATACCGACGAATATACTTCCATTCTGCGGGCATCCAGCATAGGTATAATATATCCTCCATCTTCTATTATTACTTGCGAGGCAAGTGATAACAACGTAGGCACAGATAACAAGGGTATATCTAAAGCATAGCATAATCCTTTTGCTGCTGAAACACCTATTCTTAAACCAGTATATGATCCTGGGCCTTTACTAACAGCAATAGCACTTAAATCTGTAAATGAGATATTGGCTTCTTTTATGATTTCATCTATAAACTGATGTAACCTTTCTGCATGAGAATACTCTGCACTATAATCTTCTTTTATAGTTTGTACTACTCCATTTTTAGCTAAAGCAACAGAACAATTGGTTGTAGAAGTTTCTATACACAAAATAAATGTCATATCATTCTTTTTGCAGCAAAGGTAGACCAATTATTAAACTGAAAAAATAACTTCTATATTAAAATCATTATTCCTTTTTGGATACTTTTTCTTTTCCTGATTTTACAATAACTTTATCTCCAGCTTCTAAAGTCTTAGTAACAACATTATATGGCCCTATGATTACCTCTTCTCCCACCTCTAATCCTTCAGTGATCTCTATATGACTATCATCTTGAATACCTGTTTTAATAACTCTTAAAGCAGCTTTTTCACCTTCTTTAACAAAAACACATTCAAACTTTTTATCAGCTGTATTGCTTACAACTTTTCCTGCAGTTCCTTTTTCTTTACTAATAGTATCATTTTTAATAACAATAGCACTTATAGGAACACCAATTATTTGTTGTTTTCTATTTGTAATTATATCCACTGTTGCAGTCATGCCAGGTCTAAATGGAGAATAATTTGCCGCTTTATCTATTAATAAATCTGCATATGAAGATTCAAGAATTCGTACTTTTACTTTAAAATTAGTCACTTGATCGGCGCTAAGAGAAGTCTCTGCAGAATTAGCTATTTCAGTTACCTGTCCCTTAAATTCTTTCTTAAGATAGGCATCGACTTCAACAATAGTAGAATCACCAACAGCAACTTTGACAATATCATTTTCATTAACATCTACCTCTACCTCCATATTCTTAAGATTTGCCACTCTCATAATCTCTGTACCGGCCATTTGCTGGGTACCCACTACACGCTCTCCTAACTCTACAGACAGTTTAGAAATCGTACCATTCATTGGAGCGTAGATAGTTGTTCTACTTAGATTATCCTTAGCTTCATTTACTGTAGCTTGAGCACTTCGTACATTATAATATGCTGATTTTTTAGAAGCTTCTGCAACTTCATAAGCAGAGACAGAACGATCCCATTCTGCTTTAGAAATCACTCCTTTTTCAAACAGCCCTTTATTACGATCATAACTTAATTTTGATTCTTTAAGACTCGCTGCTGCTTGTTCAAGAGAAGCTCTTACATTCTCTAACGTTGCCTGAGACCTATTTAGTCCTGATTGTATAATATCAGGATTGATCCTAATCAATACATCTCCCTTCTTAATCTCCTGCCCTTCTCTAACCTCTAATTCTATAATCTCTCCAGATACTTCTGATGAAAGTTTTACCTCCACTTCTGGTTGGATTTTACCTGTAGCAGAGACCGTTTCGATAATCTCAATCTTTTCAATTACAGATAATTCAATTTCTTTTGCGTTACCATTATCACCAAACCATCCTGCCTTTTTTCCAACAACAAGTGTTATTATCAACAACACGCAAATGCTCACTATGATTAGTATAGTTTTTCTACTCATAACCTACTTAATAAATAATTATAAACTAATATGTAACGGTTACTATGACACTGTTCACTTTATAGTTTAATATCTGCTAATTTAATTCCAAAATAAAGCTCTAACACTTTAATCTTAAAAATATAATCAAATTTAGCTTGTACAGCATTACTTTGCGCGTTTTCTAGTCTGAATTTTGACTGACTAAAATCAAAAGCATTGGTAAGTCCTACATCATATCTGTCTTTTGCATATTCATAGGCTCTTTCCTGGGCTTTTACGGAGACTTTTGAAGCTTCATAGGCTTTTGCCGAACCCTTTGCATCTAAGTACGCTTGATACACATTACTATCTAAATCAAGTTCTGCTTGCTCCAATTGAAAATCCGCACTTTTGATATTAATTTTACTTCTTTTAACCGCATTTCTAACAGAAAACCCATTAAATATTGGAATAGAAAGAGACAAGCCATAAGAGATCCCATAGTTATCAGAAAACTGATCAAAAAATGGTGCTGCTCCTACAGTCATAGGCACTCCCATATCATCAAAAACTATCCCTTCTGCATCAGATTCTGTAGTACCAATACTAAAAGAACCTGTAAGTGATGGGTAATAGTTTCCTCTCGCTATTTCTAAATCTTTTTCTGCTAACAATTTATTTTGTTCTGCAATCTGCACTTCATATCTGGATGTTCTTGCTGTAGACCTTATTTCTTCTATCGATTTATCTAAAATTTTTGAAGAAGGCTCCAAATATTCTTGTTCTGCAATATCAAATTTTTCATAATCTTTAATTAATAATGTTTGTGCTAAACTGACGCGAGCAATTTGCACTGCATTTTCTGCCTGTACAATACGAGTAATCTCATCTGATGAAGTAGCTTCTATTTCTAATAAATCTCCCTGAGGTAAGACCCCTGCCTCTACTAGATCAGTGGTTCGCTTTAATGATTCTAGCGTAATATCGTGCTGCTTTTCTATTACTTTCAATGATTCTTTATTTAACAATAATTGTAAATAACTGTTAGCTACAAAAAGAGCAATATCATCTTTTGATTTTCCTAAATTATATTGACTCAATAATTGGTTTAGCTTAGCTCTCTGAAATTGCCGCACATTTCTAAGTCCGTCAAACAAATTGATCTCTGCACCAATTCCATAATTAGAACTCCTAAAAGTTTGCGTTCTATTTGTTCCTGAGATTGGATCAGCACTCAATCCTGAGCTCCAAAAATTAGAGGCAGATGCATTTAAACTAGGTAAAAAATTACCGATTGCGTCACTCTTATCTATATCTGCAGACTCTATATTTAAAGCAGATTGTTTAATTGTTATATTATTTTCTATCGCATAAGCCACACATTCTTGTAATGTCCATCGTTTTTCTTGCGATATAGCCTTCCCGATTCCCATAAAAAGGAATCCTAAAATTAAAATATTGATTCTCATAACCTATTTGTATACTATTGATTGATGTTGTTACAGAAAATTAAAAAAAATTAATTTTCAAATTCTGGCTTTTTGATCTGATTCCAGACTTTCACTTTATCTTCTTTGGTAATTCCGCTTTTTATTTCAACATTAATTCCATCGCTAATCCCCAGTTCCACATCCCTTTTTTGGAACTTCTGATCTCCCATATCGATTTCTACAAATGGCTTTTTTGTGTCGGTATCATATTGTATCAGTGCTTCTTTTAGCGACATCACACTATCCACCTTTGCTAAAATAATAGAAGCATTAGCACTCAATCCAGCTCTTATAAAAGTAGTATCTTTCTTATCCAAGGTACCTCTAATCTCAAATTGTACAGCACCATTTTCCTCCAACCCTTTTGGCGCTATATAATCTAGAGTAGCATTGAATTTTTTATCTTCTATCGCACCTACTGTTATCTCTAAAGGTAACTTCTCCACTATTTTGCCAACTTCACTTTCATCCACCATTCCTTCAAAAATCATTTGCCCAATATCAGCTACGGTAGCAATGGTAGTACCGTCATTAAAATTATTTGATTCAATTACTTGATTTCCTTTTTTTACAGGTACCTCTAACACCATCCCTGTAACTGTAGACCTTATCAACGTATTCGCAGCACTCCCTAGTCCTCTAGCAGTTCCGGTTTTAACGATCTGATAATTTTGTCGAGCAGCATCATAGCTTTGTTTAGCCTGCTTATACGCTACGTCTACTCCATCAAACTCATTAGCAGAAATAACTCCTTTATCAAATAACTCCTTCTGACGAGTATAAAGCTTTTCTTGATTTTCTAAGTCAATTTTTGCTGATGACATCGCATTCTTACCGCTTTGTAATGAGGAAACATTAGGAATAACCCTAATCTTAGCGATCAAGTCTCCAGATTTCACCTGTTCCCCAGCTTCTATATAAATCTCTTCTATAATACCAGAAATATTAGGCTTGATTAATACCTCTTCTCTTGGAACTATGCTACCTGTAGCTACTGTTTTTTTAATAATAGTTTCTGTCGTTGGTTGTTCTGTTTTAAAGGTAACTGGATTTTCTTTATTCTTCTGATATAAATAATATAAAGAACCTCCAAAAACGAGGACGATAAGTAAGAGAATGACAACAGTTATTGTTTTTTTCATAGGATATGTGATTTAGCATAACTACTTACATTAGTTATTCTGTTTTGATTGATATTAATTATTCTGTCCTTAATGCGTCAATAGGTTTTGTTCTAATAGCTACTTGTGCAGGAATAAAACCAGCTAAAAGTCCACTTGTAATCAGTATAAAAAGTGCCACAAATACAACGGTAAGATCTACACTTGGATTTGCAAACATTGTATCCTCACTTGCAGGTGCTCCATCCAGTAAGGAATTAACTAAGAAAATTAACCCCGTAGATGCTACAATACCGGTCATACCAGAAATTATTGTTAAAAAAATTGATTCTAATAAAATCTGACCTCGGATTGCCCAAGGAGAAGCTCCCAGCGCTCGTCTGATTCCGATTTCTTTTGTTCGTTCCTTTACTACAATAAGCATAATGTTACTAATCCCTATTATTCCAGAAAGTAACACCAATACTCCCACAAAATAAGCTACTCCTTTTAATGCAATAAATAAACCATTAATTTTTTTAAATTCTTTATAGAGGTCAAAGTTTCCTACAGCTCTGTTATCCTCTGGATGAATGTAATGATTAACTTTTACCACATCAATTACTTTATCCTTTAGACTTGTAATCGAATTGTCATCTGTAGCTGTTATTGCCATCCACCCTACATTATCTGCACTATTAAAAGCCTGCGCATAGGAAGTAAAAGGAACAAAAATTTCATTTTGACCTTCTTCAGGGTTTCCATTATTAGATTTTTTAGTATAAGTTCCGATCACCATAAAATTAACACCTTGTATTTTTATATAATCTCCAATCGGTTCTTCTTCTGGCGTAAATAGTTCTTTCTTTACACCCTCACCAATAATCGCTACTTTACGTGCATCTTCAATATCTCCATAATTGATAAATCTACCAGAGGTGATATTAATAGGATCCTGTTTTATAATTTCCGGGTAATCTCCATATACGTTAAAAGCCCCAGAATTAAGACCTCTTACAACATTATTAGCACCCCCAAAACCTCCCAATTGATTCCTAGGAGAAATGTATAACAATCCAGGAACTTGTTCTCTAATCGATGCCACATCATCAATTTTAAAATTAAAACGTCTTCCTTTGGGCAATCCTTTATAAGGTCTGGAAGCCACTTGAGTCCACATAAACATAGTATTAGTAGCTATGTCACCAAAACCTTGCTTCACTCCATTTTCTAATCCCTTACCAGCAGCTAACAAAATAACCAGTATAAATATTCCCCAAAACACTCCAAACGCAGTAAGCAAAGTTCTAAACCAATTTGCAGTAAGTGCTTCTAAAATTTCGTTCCAACGGTCTCTACTAAACATATTATTCGTCTCTTAATGCTACAATAGGTTTGATTTTTGCAGCTCTCCATGCTGGAAACAATCCTGCCATAGCTCCTGCAAATACTAAAATAAATACGGTAGAAATTGCCACGTTAAAATTTACAGAAGGATTCGCGATGAATTCTGTTTCTATCATAGGTCCTACTAATTCTAACAATATTAATCCAAATATCAATCCTGTAAAGCCTGCAACAGCAGTTACAAAAATAGATTCCTGTAAGATCATACCGACAATAGACATTGGTAAAGCTCCTAAGGCTTTACGAATCCCAATTTCCTTTGTACGTTCCTTCACAATAATAAGCATGATATTACTTACTCCTACAACCCCAGCAATAATAGTACAAATACCGACCCACCAGAAGAAGGCATTAATCATAAAGATTAGGGCATAAAAGCGTTTTGCATTTTCTAATGAATTATTTACACCAATTGCTGCCTCATCACTTGGCGCTATAATGTGTTTAGATTTTAGATATGATGTCATAGACTCCACGAAGCTTTCAGATTTATCTACGGCTACATCAAAATTTTCTTCTGGTTTTAAGGTGAAAGTTAATAAATCTACTCTAGCCCCATCTTTAAATACTTTAGCATATGTTGATGCTGGTATTAAAGCTTTTTGTTCCTCTCTATCTCCTCCTTTATCACTAAAAACTCCTACTATTTTAAAAGGAATATCATTCAATGTTATATATAATCCTATAGGATTTTCCTTATTTTTAAATAAATCTTTTTTAATTTTATTACCAATAACAACTATTTTAACCGATTCTTCAATATCTTTTTGATTGACAAACCTACCTTCAATCATAGATTCATTTTCTATAAACTGAAATCCTGGATAAATCCCTTCTATTCGATAACTTCCAGATTCTTTACCATGAGAAATTACTCCATTCCAATTTCTCCCAACAGAAGATTTATACTCAATATCATCCTTATGCTTTAATTGGACAAAATCATAATCTTCTTTTGTCATATGAAAATCCCTTCCAGGATTCATACCTTTATGTTTTACTGTTGTAGGTCGTGTCCATACCCAAATACTATTAGATGCATCATCCTCAAAAGCCTTAGAAATTCCATTTTCCATCCCTTTTCCGACTCCAAGCAAAATCACTAATATAAATATTCCGGATGCTACAGAAAGCCCCGTAAGAAAGGTGCGCAATTTATTTTTGCTTATTGCTTCAAATATTTCTTGCCAACGCTCAATATTAAACATTTGCTTTTGCTTTTACTTGCACAACAGTTGTATCATCGATAATCACACCATCTTTAAGATTAACAATGCGCTTACTCATATGAGCAATATCATCCTCGTGGGTTACGATTAAGATTGTTTTTCCTTCTTCATTAATCCCTTGAATAAGTTCCATCACCTCATAGGATGTTTTAGTATCCAAAGCTCCTGTAGGTTCATCTGCTAATAAAACTTTTGGTTCAGAAGCTAGCGCTCTGGCAATCGCAACTCGTTGTTTTTGTCCACCAGAAAGTTCATTGGGCAAATGCGTAGCCCAATCTGCTAATCCAACTTTTTCCAGATAATGCATGGATTTTTCCATCCGTTCTTTTCTTTTGATACCTTGATAATATAATGGCATCCCTACATTATCCAATGCATTTTTATAAGTGATAAGATTAAATGACTGGAATATAAAGCCTAGAAATTTGTTTCTATATCTGGCAGCAATTTTTTCATTTAGGTTTCTAATTGGTAATCCGTCCAATGTATAAGATCCTTCATCGGCTTCATCTAACATACCTAATATATTGAGTAAAGTAGATTTTCCTGAACCAGAAGACCCCATTATAGATACGAGTTCTCCTTCTGATACGTTAAAATTTATGCCCTTAAGTACATGAAGCGAATTACTCCCCATTTGATAGGATTTATGCAAATCTTTAATTTCAATCATACTAGTAATTTGAGATGAATCAGATACTTTTTTGAGGAGATACAGTACTAATATAATAATTGATTTTTGTGATCATCCCTATTGACCACTCATTTATTTTAGTACATCAGCATAACCTCTCTGGATAAGACAATGAAGATACCTATTTCGTTACAGGACATTATGTTAGAAATATGTTAAAAATTTAAGTTTTTATTTTAACAAGGGAATAGAAGTAATTATTTGCGAATCAATTATATCATTTTCTGTTTATCAATAAGATAAATGTATCTAATTTTAAAATTATTTTATGCCAGAAGAGCCATAGAAAAGAATTGAATTATAAAATTTTACACAGATGTTAATTTAAGTATATAGATACTTTATAAACATACTCGAGGATTTATAACTATGAAAATAGTTATATAACCTGTATACCCAGTCATCTCTATAGGCTATAGGTACTAATCATATGATTTACATGTTAATTACTAATCTATTTCACACCATAACCATATTCATAACCATAATTATAACCAACTCGTTTATCAAATTTTACATCATTAAGTACAAATGCCATATTCTTCAACTTTTTCGTAGTATATAATTCTTTTGAAAATTGAATAAGACGCTTATCCGTAAAATTGGATCTGGTAATAAATACAGTAACATCTGCATGATTAGACATTAATAAAGTATCTGCTACCTGAACCGTTGGAGCAGTATCAACAATCACATAATCATAATGATCCTTTGCAAGAGTTATAAATTTATCAAAGTTATCTCCTGCTATAAGTTGAGCGGGGTTAGGAGGGATAGGTCCTCCAAAACAAATCTCCAGAAATGAAGTTTCTTCTTGTCCTTTATAGATACAATCTCTCCAAGTAATTTCTGCATCATGAAGAAAATTAGATAACCCTATCATATTCTTATCCGTTTTAAAATAAGTATGAAGCTGAGGATTTCTTAAATCTGCTCCAATGAGAAGTACTTTCTTTCTTAAGCTTGCAAATGCCATTGCTAAATTGATAGCTACAAATGTTTTACCTTCTCCTTTGACCGCAGAAGTTACAAATACTACCTGACTCATATCATCCTCCTTATTAGGCAAAAGGTAGTTAACATTAGTACTCAAAATACGAAATGATTCTGCCTGTGCAGATCGCTCATTAGTATTAAAAAAATTAGTTGCATTTTCTAAATACGGAATTTCCGCCAAAATTGGAATTTCACCGCTTAATTTTTCTAGATCTGCTTTTGTTTTTATTTTAGTATCAAACGAATATTTAGTAAAAAAGAAAGCCAAAGGTATAAATGTGCCTATAATTAATGAGATTGCCAAAATAATAGGCTTTTTTGGAGAAACAGCACTAAGACTTGTTAATCCATAATCCACAACTTTAACTGAAGGTGCAGTAACTGCAAAATTTATAGCGGCTTCTTCTCTTTTTTGTAATAATAATAAGAACAGGTTTTCCTTAATCAGTTGTTGCCGTTCTATAGATCTGAGTCTTTTTTCCTTTTCCGGAAGCTTTGAGAAAGATGCTCCCGCAGCATTTTCCTGTCTTTTTAATTGCCTTAGAGAAACACTTAATTGGTTTTGATACGTATTTACAGTATTATTAATATTTTGTTTTGCCGTCTCTATTTGAGAAGAAAGTAATCGCACAGCAGGATTGTTTTCGCCAGCACTCACTACTAGTTTTTCTCTTTGTAGTACGGCCTGATTATACTCAAAAATTAACCCATTAATATTTGCATTTTCCACTCCTATATCAGCTGGTAATAAACTAAAGTTAGACTGATTATTTAATGTATTCTTTAATAGTTTTGATAATTCAATTTGTGTTTCAATTCTAAAAACTTCACTCTCTGCAAGAGTTTTACTCTCAATTGTCATTCCTGCATCGGCTTCAATATAAGATAGATTATTAGACTGTTTATATTCCTTCTTATCTACCTCTATAGAATCTAATTCTTCTGATAAATACAAAAATCTATCATCTATAAAATCTAATGTACGTTTTGAAACTAGCTGACGATCAACAATACCATCCTCATTAAATTTAGCTATCAATTCATTCAAAATTCCTTCTGATAATTTCGAACTCTCATTTTTCATTTTAATAGATAAAACATCACTTTTACTACTTAGAGGTTCAACATCTATTTTTCCCATAAGTTGAATAACTGCTTTTTTCTTGTTGTCTATTTTTATCAAGAAACTTTTATCATTTTCCTCTTTAAGATTAATTTTTTTATTCACTTTTACCTCAATAGGAAAACGCGTATTCATAAAAACTTTAGCAGTAGCACCATCTATAGTAACTGTTTCATCTTGTTCATTGCTTATTTGAATCAAACCATCATCCACTTGAACCTTATAGACAATTGAATTCTTAATACTATCTTCAAGAAAAAGTTTTGATATTAAAATTGGAGATTCAAAAATTTGTCTTGTTTTTAGATTTCCAACCTCATAATATTTAACATCTAAACCAAGAGAAGTTACTACCTGATCTATTAATCTGTATGAGGTGATAACAGCAATCTCATTATCCAAATTGATTTTAGACCCTCCGCCTAAAAGAGATAATGCATCTTCAGCTATATCAAAATCTTTAGAATCATCAATGATTTTAATCTTTGCTTCAGAAGAATAAATTACCGGGGCATATCGGATATATAAAAAACCGATCAGCAAACAAAGAAATATTGAAAGAATAAACCAAGGCCATTTATCTAAATATTTATATAAATTTTCTTTTAAAGATAAAGAATCATCTCCTTCAGTATCTAAAACATACATAGGTTCCTTCATATTAGTTGGTAATTAAAACTACAGAGGTTAACAATAAAGAAAGAATTGTAAGTACAATTCCTGCATTTCCAATAAAACCAGCACTTTTCACCTTAGTATTATTAGGGTTTACCACGATCACATCATTAGGTTTAATATAATACAAAGAACTGTTTATCCAATCTGTAGTAGTGAGATCAATATGGTTGATACTTCTTATACCATTTTCTTCTCTAATCAATAATATATCATTTCTTTTACCTACAATAGTCAAATCTCCAGAATATCCTAATGCTTGAGGCAGAGTGATTGTTTGTTCTGTAAAACTAAAGGTGCCAGGTCTCATTACTTCTCCCAAAATAGTCACTTTAGCATTTAACAATCTAACATTTACAGTAGCATCTTTTAAATGACCACCTTCTTCTAAACGTTTTGTAATGTCATTTTGTAAAGAATCTGTAGTCATACCTTTTGACGAAATTTCTCCTAAAACAGGAAAATCAATAGTATCATCTTCTGACACTAAATACCCTTGTAATTTTAGAGCTTCAATACTAAAAGTACCTCCTCCCAATGTGGGAAGGTTGTAAGGTATTGAGGCTTCGGGTATAGGGGTAGTAACAATAATACTGAGAATATCATTTGGCTGAATTTTAGAATTCTCATAGACAATATTTTCTACATTATAATTCTCAGCATCCTGAAAATACAGTATTTTTTTCTTACTGACACAAGATTGGGTGAACGCTAGAATGATTAGTAATATTATGCTATTTTTATACATCATATTTTTTCAATAAAAGTTTCAAATTATAGTAAACATATTTGAAATTCATTAATTCTTAATCTTTTTATTTTTTTGATAGTACATTAAGCAACCTTGTCATCTTGATATCCTTAATTTATGTTTTAAAACTTCAAAAATAAATTTTGGAGTAGATACCAGATTACGTTCTGCCAAACGTTTAGGTTCTTTTAAGAAACGAGGAAGCCATTCCAATCCCATTTTTATCCAAAAACTACCAGGTCTTTTGATAGTTCCCGCATAAAAATCAAATACAGCTCCAATAGAACAGATTATATCTGTAATTAACTTATCTTTATTTTCAAATGCCCATTTCTCTTGTTTGGGCGCTGTCATTCCAACAAATAACACTGTAGGTTTACAAGCATTAACTGCTTCAATCATTTTTGCAGAATCTTCAGAGCTAAATTCCTGTTTGTAAGGAGGTGAATAACTATTTACCTCTACATTAGGATACTCTTTTTTTATTCTGTCTTTAATCAGCTTCAACGTTTCTTCTGCCGCACCCAAAAAGAAACAAGATCCATTTACAGCATTTAGATGATTCATTAAATGAATAAATATATCAAAACCAGCAATTTTTTTAATCTTTTTCTTATTTAAAACTTTAGATGCCCAAACAATACCTATGCCATCTGGAAGTAATATATCTGAATTCTGAAGAACATATTTAAAATTCTCATCTATTTTAGTAGTACAATAGCTATGTGGATTGATGGTATTTATAATACGATTATTTCTTAAATCTATATCATCAATAGTTTTATCAAAAACCTTAAACCCTAACAAAAAATTCATCTATAACAATTTTGTATTGTAAATTTTATTCTAATTCTTAAAACTTGTAGCGCTATTTAGATAACAATTATTCTCTATAAACGGTTTTTTTATACTTTTATCTTTATAACAGCTCTTTAAATTACATCAGACATTTCTTATAAATATTATATAACTTCTCTCCTTTTTCATTCCAATAATAATCCTTTATCTTAACCTTACATCCATTTTTTATGTATTGGAGTTTCTGAGGATGTTCAATAAGCTCATCAATTTTCTGACTAAACATTTGGATACTACTGGAAACATTTTTAAGCGGTATTTTAACTCCACAGGTTTCATCAATTACATTTCCAAAACCACAAGTGTCGTGGCACATTACCGGAGTGTCCGCCTGCAATGCTTCAAAAACCACAGTACTGGTTGCATCTAAAACGCTTGTAAAAAACAACATATCAGCATCTGCAATTACTTTTTTAGTTTCATCATTAGGAATTCCGCCGTACCAATCTACATTATTTAGTCCCAAATTTACGGCTAAGGTTTTACAACTATCAATATTAGGACCGTCTCCTATAACTTTTAATACTAACTTATTCTGGTATTTAGATTTAGCAATTGATTTTAGTGCGATAGGAAGAGCTTTTCTACCCGCTATGAGGCCTACCCAAACTAAAACCAATTTATCGTTTTCAAGTTTCGGTTTATGATCTATTACTAATTTATGTGCTCCTGTTTCTGATAATAAAATAGGAGGTTTTTTGGTATACTTAGATACTATTTTATCTCCTGAAGGCGTTGCCAAAATCACAAAATTTGCTCTCTTATAAGCTTTGAGAGGCCTTACTAAAAAATGCATTTGTAATTTATTAATTACATTTCTCGCAAAATAAAAGATCTTATCTCTAAAATTTAGTATTGAAAAAAAAGAATAAGGAAACTGATTATATCCACCAACTGGCCCAAATACAAATGGAATATCTTTAATACGCCATAAATAACCAGGTTCTCGGTATCCTATCATATTGAGTTGATGTATAATATCGAAAGATTCTTTCTCTATCATGGATTCTGCCACATTTAATGCCTGTTTTTGCCACTTTCTATAATAATTATAAAAACTAGCCGACCCCTGCTTCCAAAACAATTCTCTTCCTCTCTCTCCAATATCTACATAATGAAAATCAGGAATAAATTTGACATCAAGCTCTGAGACCACTTCCTCAATATCATTTTGAAAGTACGATTCAGTAATAACCGTTAATTTACAATAATTGCTTGTACTTAACACCCAATTCCATCCCATACCTATCTCTGAACCCCATTTAGGTCCGCAGGCAAAAGCTGATACTAATATTTTTAAAGGTTTAGACATTCTTACAAATTTGATCAAGTGCTTTAGTAATGCATATAGATTGAAATTCTGGATTATACTTTTGTTTAATCATATTTTGGCAATTGGAACGTATTTCTTCTTTATTATATTTATGACCTATCCATTTCTTAATCTTTAACACCATATCATTAAAGTTATTGTATTCAAAAAAGGAACCACTTACACCTTCTATTACAGCTTCCACTTCTGGATTTTGATATCTAAAATCATTATGAGTCAATACTGGAACGCCGTAGGCTAATGAATGTATGCAATTGAGTCCCACATTACCAGGAGACATCATTAAATCTGCCATAGCAAAATATGGTGCAATTTCTTTTTCACTATAGAGTGCCCCCGTAAAGTGTATTTGATCTATCAACCTATTGTCTTTGCAATAATTCTCCATCTTATTTTTTTCTTCACCTGCCCCTATGAAAATACAATTAACAGTTATAGAAACTTCTTTAAGGCGATTCATTACTTTTAAAATATCCATAACTCCTTTATTTGAAGCCAATCTACCAATAAAAATGAGGGTGAATTTATTTGAATCTTTAAATAATTTATGTTTCGCGGTCTTAACACCTTTGAGGTTTAATTGTTCGAGAATCTCGAACTGTTCATCAGATTTTAAAGAATTATAGATTACATGAACATTGTCTGGGTGATATCCATCCCTAATCATGTTATCTCTTTGAAAATGTCCATATAAAAATAAGCCATCTCCTAACCATTTAAACAGTATTTTTCTCAAAAATTTTTTTATCCCTCTATCTAAACCTCTATTGCCGTGCGTCCAATAAACTACTTTTTTACCTCTTAATTTACAGAGAAATGCGAATAACCATATGGGATAATGAGCTATGGCTCCTTCAAATACAAAAACCTTAAATTTAGATTTAAATATTTCTGAAAGTATACCCGTCTGCCACAATAAGCGTTCTGGTTTATAAAAATAATTTCTTGTCTTTATCCATCTAATACCTTCTTTACCCTTTTTGGAAGCATAGGTATAAGGTATCGGTTCAATACCTCCTTGTTCTTGGGTATCTCCAAAAAATGTAAACTCATATTTCTCAGTTACAGCACTAAGACTCTGAAAGACCCCTAATCGATAATAGGACATTAATTTACAGGCCATAGCAACATTAACTTTTTCCATTGAATGAATTTTAAGTATATAAAATTTCTTACTGTATTATAGTTGAAATACGATTTTTATTCTCCTTAGAATCTTTTTTAATGCGAACTCTTACAGTCGTATTATTAATAATAATTATAAAATAAAATAAGCAAGCAATTAGCATAAAAGGTTGCACTAAAAAACTTTCAAAAGTTGCACCTACGAGAATGCTAGCGACAATACTTCTATTAATAGTCGTTAATGATTTCCAAGTTTTTAAAATAATCTTGATAAAAAAGAAGATAATTATAACTCCTCCACCCGCAACTAATTCTACATAAGAATTGTGAAATGATAAAGAATTTAAGCTGTCTAAATAATAAAGTCCTATCCCCTGATTCTGCTTTAATATAATATCATTTAGATTAAATAAACCATTACCAAGAATCAGAAAACCTCTGGCAAACATTTCCTCAAAAGCTAAAACCCAAATACTATATCTTCCCGACGTGATTTCAATAATCTCTTTTTCTGATATATCCTGAAAAAGAAAATTCACATTAACCCCAATAATTACTATTGTGAAAAGAAAAACCCGATAAAACTTATTTTTAATCTTTGAGATTATAAAGTAATAAAATACAGCAACTAGTATGATCAAAAAGGCGTTTCTTGAGGTAAATAAAGCCATTCCACCATACATAAATAATAATATTAAATTAAAATAAGAAGTATCTCTTATAGTATCATTATATCGAAAATACAAAGAAATTAAAAAGCCGGTTACTACAAAAAAACCAAAATGAATTTCATCCTGAAAAAAACCTCCGAAACCTCCACTTTCTTCAAACATAGGAATTCTTCCTACAATTGCAATAGCAAACCAGAAAAAGAAATTGATGTATAAAGCTTTTCTAAAAACTGATAATATCCTGAATTGAATTACTTTAGATAAATCCCATTTATTATTTATTTCTATAGATCTTAAAATAAGCTTCACCAGAAAATAATAAAAAAGAAAATAAACAGGAAAAGCTAAATTAGGTAGCATATTAGTGCGAGAACCAGTCAACAAAATATAGCACGTGGCGAATATTAAAAGAAGAGAAAAGATGATTATGGATTCTTTTCGTCTAATGAATTCTATTTTAATTTTCTCTTTATTAACTAATAAAATAACAGCCCCAATAAAAAGTAAGCAAAAAAGTAGCTTTCCTACACTACCAATTGTGGTAATCAAACTACTAAACTTTATTGAGTTCATTATGACTAATGATAAATAAACGAATAATGAACCTTCTAATATGCGTTTTTCAACTTTATTCATGTATCAAATTACTATTAATTATTTTTGTGTACATAATATAATAACATATTTGATAAAATAAATTTTCCAAAATCATAGTATAAAAAACTCCAGAAATTCCATAGTTAGAAATAAATAAATATCCTAATCCTACAGAAATCAAACTTCTCGGAATTAAGATCCAAAAATTAATATCTGTCCTTTTAACTGCATTTAAAGCAACTTTATAAGGTTGAAAAACAACATTAATAGCTTGTACAATGAAAGGATAGAGTACTAATATCCCTAAATTATCAAATTTTCCTCCAAAAAGTAATTCTATAATTTGTTGTCCGAATATATATCCAATAAAAATTAGCATTAGGCCCATACCTCCAAAAAGAACAACCCATTTTCGAACATTATTGCTGATACTTTTATAATTTTTATTCAGTTTCACAAATAATGGCAAAAGATAAGAACTCAAAGCTGTTAAAATAGGGTTAACCAAACCTGCAATACTCATCAAAACACCAAAAATAGCAATATCATTCTTGTTAGTTATATATAGTAATAACCAAGGATACGCATTAGAACTAATATGAAATAAAAAATTGGAGCCTAATAGCCATTTACCTATTTTCCAATTAAGATTCCAATAAAAATGATATTGATTTTTTAAAATTTTAATTCTTTCAATGTTCCTATACAAATATATTGTTGTAATAATGATATAAATTATTGAAGCTAATATCAAAAAATAACTTATTTCCTGAGTTTTACTAAAAAAAATGACTAACAATAATACAATAATGCTGATAGAACATACTAATCCGTAAACTAAATTTTGTTTAGTCTTTCGTTCACTTAAAAGAGCTTCTCTTACAAAAAAGTATGATGAATGTGCAATAATATAAAATAGAAATAAAAAAAACTTATAACCATCGTGTTGATCAAATGAAAAATAATAGAGCAATGGAAATATAAAGATGATTGCAATAGTAAATACTAGTTTTAGATTTATATTAAAATAAAAATAACTTTTAGAATGATGCTCCTTAAAATCATTTAGGTTAATAGCATATGGTTTAGAAATTATAGCACTTTGAAAACCTAGTATAAAAAGTGTTATTGAAAAAAGTAATACTAAGTCTGCATAACTTGTTTTACTATATGTCCTCGCCAAAACAACTGTAGTGAGCAAAGTGGTGACACTCATAAAACCCTGGTCCACTAGTACACTTAGTAGTTTTGGTAGTTCTTTATTTTTTCTAAAATTGTATTTTTTTAACACTAAAAGTGAATTTATTCTGTAATGAAACTTTAAAATCTATAATTCTTGCCCCAGTATTAATTTATATTACCTCCAATAACATTAAGAAATTTTTCTCAGAACCTTCCATATAGTAAAGCAATCCTCTTTTTTAATTAGAATCATAAACACTCAAAATAACTTAAACATTTGTTTTTAATTTTAAGCGATTGCTAAGGTTACACAGATTATTAGACTTTTTAAAAAACTTTATAACACAGTTGATCACGAAATAAAAGATACACACACTTTTATAATGATAATAAAAGCGTAAAAAACTTGAATTAAAATTTACTGTAATCAAAAAGTTAATTTTGGAAATGTGAATCGAATATTTCCCTTTTTCTGTTCCAACACAAATGGGAAAAGATATAAAACAGGTGCCAATAACAATACTAATAGCAATTCAATATTCGCATTCATATAAAAAGAATCAATTAATAATGTGGAAGAAATCATTAGAGAGGAAATCGAAACAATGATAATTGTTGCAGAAGTATGACTAAAACCAAGATCAATTAGACGATGATGTATATGATTTCTATCTGCACTAAAAGGACTTCTACCTTTTCTAATCCTTATTAAAAAAACTCTTACCGTATCCAAAATAGGAAATGCTAACACCGACAGCACCAAAATAGGCAAACAGTTGAAGGTAAAATTAACTGTCGTTATACTATTCATGGCTAACAGCGATATCCCTTGAAATGCTAATATAAAACCAACAAACATAGACCCTGAATCTCCCATAAATATCTTACGAGTATTGGATAAGTTAAAACTTAAAAAACTCAACAAACCTCCAATTAACGAAAATGAGATCAATACCATGAAAACATCTCCGTTCATCATAAAATAAAAACCAAATACCAAACTTGACATAATAGCCACAGAGGCTGCTAATCCATCAATACCATCCGTTAAATTAAAAGCATTAATAATAAAAACAAATGAAAAGATAGAAAAAAGCATAGAAAACCATGCTGCTAATTCACCAACACCTAAAATACCACTAAAATCATATATCTTCACATCAGTCATAATTACAACTATAGCCGCAGCAGCAATTTGACCAATTAACTTTTTTCTGGGTGACAATACTAAAAGATCATCTTTAATTCCTAGAAAAAGGAGTATGATAACACCAGCAAGCAAAGACAGTATCTTAATTAAATCCGGTTGTTCTAGTTTTTTGAAAACGGCAAATAATATCAATGTAATTGAAAAAGAAATAAATACTCCAATACCTCCCAATGTAGGAGTCTTATTTATATGTGAACTTCTTTCCTCTGGATCATCCATTAAATTCTTAGTATTAGATAAATATATAATGGCAGGGAATATCCTAGATGATATGAGAAATGCGACTCCAGCTGAAATGAATAAAAGAAAATAAATATTCGAAGTGATTGATTCTAGAAAATTCATTTTGTTGAGTTTTGGGGGTTGTGTGATTTGTATACTTAGTTACAAAAAAGTTAAATTTTAAGCAAATTATTAACCTATAATTTATAAGCAGACCTAGGGCTTTAATAACGTTCACAACCTAGGAATGTTGTTATGTTTGGATTAATTTATTTTTAAATTTAACTTAATGGTTCTTTGTTGTTTATATCTATTACAAAATTAAAAGATAAAATTTTAAACAAATTGCTATTTAAAAAATAATTTTGACTTATTCGATGATCTCAATTTTTACTCGACGTAAGACACAAAAAATTAAAAAAAAGATGAAATAGCCATCTTTTTCTTTTCTTTCTATTTAACCAAAACAACTTGACTAACAATATGTTATAAAATATATTTTTATGAATACCTCATATATTCAGCTAATAAAATAAGAGTTCTGTGAAAAAATATTGTTATTATTTACTATTTGATATTAATAAAGCTAATTACCAATATTACTCATAAAATATTGTTAAAACACAAGATTCATAATATCACTTAGTATTTACAGTTGCGAAAACATTATAATTAATGAATACATATAGAAACAAACACTTTATAAATTAGTTTTTTTCAAGAATACAACCTGCCCAAGAATACCCAACTCCAAATCCGGCTAATAGTATCTTATCATCCGCATCGAAAATTTTGTCTTTCAAAACTATTGGAATAGTAGATGAAACAGTATTACCTGTCCTTTTCATGTCGTTATGAAATTTATTCTTTTCTATTTTACACAATCTCCTCATTGTATTAAGCATAAAACTGTTCGCCTGATGAAACACAAAATAATCTATATCTTCTTTATCTAATTTATTTTTATTTAAAACGTTTTCTATTAGCAAAGGAACCGACTTCAATGTAAAATTAAATACATTACTACCATTCATATACAAATAATCATCGGGATTATAATTAGTGTCCATACTTAGTTTATTCCTTGCTCCACCATTTTTAACAATTAAATCCCGAGAACCAGAACCATCACTGCCAAAAATAAAATCACCTATATCTAACAAGCCTGTAGTTGAGATTAAAGAAGCAGCAGCTGCATCGCCAAATATTGCTCTATTACTTTTATCACTATGATGAATATATTTTGAATATGTTTCTGAAGTAATCAACAATACATTATTACAAATACCTGAGCTTACTAGCCCCTTGGCCAATGAAAGGCCATAAACATATCCTGAACATCCCTGGTTAATATCTAACGCCCCAGTTGATTTTGATAATCCAAGCCTCTCATGTACTAAACATGCCGAAGTGGGAAGAAAATAATCCGGACTTTGTGTACACAAGATCACGTAATCGATTGATGACTTATCAACATCATACTCCTCAAATAGCTTTACTGCAGAATTAACAGCCAAATCAACTGATGTTTCACTTTCAGAAGCAATATGTCTTTTTTCAATACCAATTTTGTCGGTGATCTTATCTACAGACCATTCAGGAAATTCTATTGACAACTCCTGATTACTTAATGTTTTTTCTGGTAAATAATATGAAATTCCTCTAATACTTGCATTCATATGTTATAAGTTAATATGGTTAAGAAAGGTTTAAACAATATTATATTCTGATTTATATATTTTCTACTTTAGCTATAACGTAATCAGTTTTAATCACACCGTTAACTAATTTATTATTAATAAATCCTAAATTTCTCATTTCCTTTTTGCACTAATAGAAACACTGATATCCTACAATTGATTTTTGAAACTTTCAATAATACCTCTAATTTAAAGGTTCTTATTTCATAACATTTTTAATATGATAGGACAACAAAATTAATTAATCGCATAAAATTGAGTATGCTCTAATCCTTTCATGTTTAATATCTTTGCGGGAATTCCACCCACAACAGCATTATCGGGAATATCATTCACAACCACTGCGTTTGCTCCAATCATAACATTATTTCCAATAATGATATCTCCTAACACTTTAGCTCCAGTCGCAATTACCACATTATTTCCAATAGTAGGAACTCCTTTACCTCTAACAGAACCGATGGTAACACCATTGAATATTGTACAATTATCTCCGATCATCGCAGCAAAGTTAATGACCGTTGATGAATAATGTACAAAAGTCAAACCTTTACCTATGTTAGTTTCAATAGGGAGCTGAATTCCTGTTTTAAATTGATTCTTTCTATGTATTAGAAAAATGAATGGATACAGTAATTTAAGTAGGCGTTGTTTTTTTATATAGCCTCCTATTCTGAACCAAAAAGTTATTTTAAACGAGGCGTTAAATAATAAGTATTTAATCAGATTTAATTTAGAATATGGTGTCATCCGCTCCAAATCTGATTTAATTAGATTTTTAAGACCAACATTATCCATATTTTACAAGTTTTGTTTTAAATGATATCTAAATTTTCTTCGATTTAAGACTACCTCTTGTACATTTCTGCTCAGACGAATACTACACTTTTTTTATAGTTTCAAGTTCAATTCTTGATTATAAGATGACATTTTCTACAAGCAAAAACAGTATGCTCTACACTATCATTTACTTATTACGAGTTGATGATATGATTAAAAAGGTCTAAGACAGTATTACATTCTCCTATTTCTGTTGCAGTAATATCCGTGTCATAATCAGTTTTCACCATTCCAATAACTAACATAGTAGTTAATGAATCCCAATTATCTAAATCTTTAAAATTTGTTTCTGCACTAATGGGAACACTCGTGTCTTCTAACTGATCCTTGAAGTTTTCAATAAAACTTTCTAATTTCATAATTCTTTATTTTAAATTATTTCTTATTTCCTTAATCCTTTTAATGAAATGCTTTTCATAATTAATTTGTAACAACTCTAAATCTAATCGTTCCTCTGGAGCATATAACTTTTCTTCATGAATTATAGTCTCATCTGGTGAAAATTTAAAACCAACTACTTTAGCAACATTTCCTTGAACAATAGCATAGGGAGGTACATTATTTCTACAAATAGAACCACTTGCTATTATCGAACCTCTACCTACTACAACACCTGGGAGTAAAGTGACATTTGTCCCTATCCAAACATCTTCTTCTACTATAATATCCTTTGCAACTTGAATATCTTTTGCTGCATCTATAATAAAAAACTCTCCTACTTTATAAGGATGGGTTCCTGTTATTACAGTTAAGCCTTCAGCTGCACCAGAGTTTTTTTTAAGAATAAATTTTGCTTTACTCGAAATTATTTTTGAGGACCCCATAATATGCGAATTCTCATAAATATATACGTTTTGAATCCCTTTAATTAACGCTGGAAAACGGATTTTTGCCGATTTATGTATATATCCAAACTTTCTTCTTTTAGCAAAGAAAAAGTTCTGATATATGGAGTGCAAAGCTGATAAGAAAAAGTTTTTTTTTAAAGTATTGATCAATTTAAAATTATTTAATTAGAACCTAGTACGTCAACGAACAAAAGTAAACTTTATTATCTAATAGATAATGATTGAACCACCCTCTGAAAGCTTCAAACACAGAGGATAAAGTCAAAACATGACCCTAACTACTCTAAATTATCTGTCTTCATAAATATGAAAACAAACAATCTATATCAAATTCATTTTTATAGCTCTATTAATCAATAAACAAAGGATAAAAAACTACTTTTTTGACAATATCATAAATTTTATTCTACCTGATCTACTTGCTTTTTTGTTTGACTCTTAATGCTTCGATATATAAAATACCCAACTATCCCAATAAGAACATAAGGAATAATCATTAAATAAACAATCCCATCATTAACACCTTGCGCAGTTTTTTGACCTTCTTCACTTTCTAAAACGGCACGACACATAGCGCATTGTGCATCCACTTGCCATGAAAATAACAGTACTACTAACCATATGTATACATTTCTATGCTTCATTAATTACGCATTATAAATACACTACTTACATTTTACAAAATCTTTATACATAATACGGAGATATCATTACATACACAATTACTCCTGTTATCGCTACATACAACCAAATAGGAAAGGTTATTCTTGCGATTTTGCGATGTTTATCAAAACGTTGACTTAATGCTTTGACAAAAGTTACAAGAACAAATGGAATCACAACAATGGATAAAATAATATGTGTAATTAAAATAAAATAATATATATAACGAACCATACCTTCACCACCAAACTTAGTAGAATCACTGGTCATGTGATATGCAACGTACATTATTAAAAATAAGACAGAACAAAATATTGCAAATTTCATAAGCCGCTCATGCAATTTGATTTTCTTATTCTTAATTGCCCATAATGCTAATACTAAAATAACAGCGGTCAAACCATTTACACTGGCATAAATTGGCGGTAAAAAGGAAAGTGGCTTGACATCAAATCCCAACTCACGCAAATTCACTCCAAAAAGTAAGGCTACCACAAGCGGAATGACGATGGATAACACTACAATCCATCGATTATATTTTTTTTCTGTTTTTGATATTGCACTCATATCTTACCCTTCTTTTTTCAATAATTTCTTAATATCTTCTAATAAAATAGAAATCTGTTCCTCTTCTCCATTTTCATCTTTACCTTCTTCAATATCAATTGTACCTCTGTAATAAATAATAGGATTTCCGGATGCATCATATCGGGAACGGATATAACCATCCTGATCAATCAAAGCAAAAAATCCATTATGTTCAAATCCACCCAAAACCTCTGGATTTTCCGCTGCATAAATATTAAAACCAGAGTTAGCAAGATCAAATAAATCTTCACGTTCTCCGGTTAAAAAGTGCCAATCAGGGTTTATGACACCATGATTTTCAGCATACTTTTTAAGAATATGTGGTGTATCCCTTTTAGGATTAATTGTAAAGGAAGCAACTCCAAAGTCTTCAACCCCTTTTAATTGATCCTGCAAAAACACTAAATTTTTAGTCATCTTTGGACATATTGTAGGGCAACTGGTAAAGAAAAACTCTACAACATAAACCTTACCTCTATAATCATGATTAGTAATCAAAAGACTATCCTGATTAAGAAAAGCAAACTCAGGTACTTTTCTTGGCTTTCCATTAATTTTGATGTATGATAATTTCTCATTGGCTACAGGATTATTAGCACTCATTCTATCATTCTTCACTACAGAAGTATCTTGTACCCTGTTAACAATCTTTGGAATAAATATGATTCCAAAAACTAGAATTATAAAGGATATACCTACATAAGAATATTTTTTCATTTCTTTATATTATATAAATATTGTTGCTAAGACATATTTTGTTATAAAAACATTACATTCTTAGTTCTCTTTTCGATCTGCTTTATACTTTTTAAGTGCTAATCTATATTCTGCCAGTATTACCTTTACGTCATCAACCATTACATTAGCCAAATCAGCAACAGAACTAGCATCGTAGCCATATACCTCTTGTTTATTTTTTTCAACATCTTCATCTCTTCCCCTTAGGTTCCCTTTTTTATCAATTATAAAAACGAAATCTGTTGCTAGTTTTTCATCTAATTGATAAGGAGTTTTAAGGCTGCTATAAAAACTTTTGATGTTTTCTGATGTCCCAAAAATAAAATTCCATCCAGATACATCAACCAGAGTTCCTAATTCATCTAAAAGCGACTTTGCCTCGTCTTCGGCACCATATGGCGCCAGTATCACAAATTGGAAATCCCTGAATTCATGATTTTTTTTATAAATTTTCAAATTCAAATTAAATGCATTGCCTTGCTTACTTTTTATATCCTCTCCGAAAAAACCGACTACACTTATCTTATCCTGTAAAGTAAGTTGCTCTTTAGAAAACGTCTCAAATGCATTCAGATTTCCCACAGATTCTTGTAGCACGGGAAGCTTAGAAAAGTTATCTACCGCAGATGCAAAAAACAAATACATGACAATAGGTAATATAAACAGAATTCCAAGGGTTAGAAACTTCTTCATTAGTATGAATTTATTCAAAAGACAAAAATAAAAAAGACGGTTGAAAACAACCGTCTTTTACTATCTTTTATTATGTTTTTAACTTAAATAAGTGCTATGAAAATTTTATTAAAAATCCCAGCTTTTATGTCCACTCTTAAATACCTCATAAATATAATCTCCTTCAGTAAGTAGAATAAAAATAAGATAACTAATTAGAAAAACAGCTGTCCATACTACTGCTCTTCTTAATCCTTTTGTTTCACCCTCCATATGCATGAAGGCCCAGGTAATTAAATAAGCTTTATACAAGGTAAGTATGATAAAAAACCAATTCAGCAATTTCATACTTATAAAAGTAGCCATCATAAAATCAGGCTTCCAAATTCCAAAGATTACTTCAACAATTGTAACAACAGATAGAATCATGAATACTTTCCATATTCTTGATGTACCTGATTCGTGTTGTCCTATATCGTGTGCCATGTTATTCTTAATTCTATATTGTTAAACCAGGTAAAAGAATGTAAATACAAATACCCAAACTAAATCTACAAAGTGCCAGTAAAGGCCAACTTTTTCGACCATCTCATAATTTTTCCTTCTTTCGTATGTACCTATAATTACATTAAAAAATATAATAATATTTATAACAACTCCAGACAATACGTGAAATCCATGAAAACCAGTGATGAAGAAAAAGAAATTGGCAAACAATCGAGTCCCATATTCATTATGTACTAAATTAGCACCTTCAACAACTCCTACAGCAGTCTCTATTCTGTCCAAAGAGAATTCTCTTTTATAGATTGCTTTTTCTCCTTTAGCTTCAGGATTAACTAATTCTTTTTCTAAACGAGCGGCCTCTTCCTTATCTCTTGGACTTACAGATGCTTTGAGCTTTGCAATATCCGGCACTAGCTCCTGAGTTCTGATAAGTGCATCCTTATTTTTCAAAAATCCAGCGGTTACTTCATCTACAGTAAATGAGGGCAATGTTCCTTCTCCAGTAAACCAGATTCCATTTTTATTCTCATGTTGTGTTCTCTCCGCATTTGCATCAGCGATTGCAAGATCTTTAAGAGCAATCCTATGTCCATCAGCATCTGTGAATTGAAGAATATTACCTCCTTTAGTCTCCACAGCACCATACTCACCTTTAATAAAGTTTTTCCATTCCCATGCTTGCGAACCAACAAATATAGCCCCTCCAATAATGGTCAGAAACATATAAATAATAACCTTATTTTTTTTCATATGATGACCAGCATCTACCGCTAGTACCATAGTTACCGAAGAAAATATAAGGATAAAAGTCATCAATGCTACATAATACATTGGTGCATCCACTCCGTGAAGAAACGGAAAGTGATTAAATACTTGATCTGCTATAGGCCAAGAATCAATAAATTTAAATCTCGAAAAACCGTAAGCAGCAAGAAAACCAGAAAATGTAAGTGCATCTGATAAAATAAAGAACCACATCATCATCTTACCATAGCTCACCTTCAGCGGTTGATTACCACCACCCCAAGTTTTTCCTTCTGTACCTGTGTTAGTAACAGTTGTTTCCATAAAAGAATTTGGTATTATTAAATTTCCAACAAAAGTAATCAATTTTATTATCTAACGAAATATAAAAATAAAAAGAGATAAACCCACAAAACATCTACAAAATGCCAATACATAGCACCGAGTTCTAAACCAAGGGTTTGCCCTGCTTTGTACTTTTGTTTAAAATGATTATAAATTACGACAAAAAGAACGATTAGCCCTCCTAATATGTGAACTATATGCAATGTTACAATAATAAACATAAAAGTAGAAACTATATTAGAGGTTGGACCTGTAAAATGATATCCCTGCCCCATCATTTGATCAAAACCCTGAAATTGCAAGAATATAAAAACGATTCCTAAGCCTAAAGTTGTCAACAATAAGCCAGTCGCTAATCCCCTATTATTATTTTCTATCGCTTTTTTTACTAAAAACAATGTAAGACTACTTGTCAATATAACAAATACACTTATTATAAAGGCATTAGGAAATACTAGATCAGTAGCCCAATCATCTCTACTCTTACTTACCACATATGCACTTGTAAGACCTGCAAAAGTCATAGACATGCTCACCATCCCAAACCACATCATGGTTTTCTTTGCTCTATTCTGCTTTTCTTTTGTAGTACCTTGTGTTAAATCCATACACGAATAAATTTATCAGCTACATATATAATTTGTAGCAATGTAATATACGATACACTCGCCAGCATTAATTGTTTTGCTGTTTTGGCATCTCTTATTTTATATAATTTGATAGCATATCTCAATAAAAACAGCCCCAACACACCAACTAAAACTCCAGAAACTGGTGTAATATAAAGCGCTCCCGTTACCTTAAAAACTGGTATTAATGAAGCTACAATAGTCCAAACAGTATAAATTAATACCTGAACTGCTGTTCCTTTATCTCTTTTTCCGGTAGGCAACATAAAGAATCCTCCTTTTTTATAATCATCGAACAAAAACCAACCTATTGCCCAAAAATGAGGAAATTGCCAAAAAAACTGAATCATAAATAAAGTGCCTGGTTCGATCCCAAAATCATTAGTTGCTGCTACCCATCCTAGCATAAAAGGAATGGCTCCGGGAATGGCTCCAACAAAAACAGACAAAGGAGTCTTTGTTTTTAAAGGAGTATATAAGCTCACATAAATAAATATAGAAACTGCTCCAAACATCGCTGTTTTAGGATTGATACTATACAACACTGCTATCCCCAAAATAGTAAATACCACAGCAATAACAAATGCAGTACTTACAGACATCCGTCCTGATGGAATAGGTCTGTTTTTAGTTCTATCCATCAACACATCAAGATCACGCTCTATAACCTGATTAAATGCATTAGAAGCACCCACCATAAAATACCCTCCTATCGATAATAGTAATAAAATAGTCCAGGAGATCGTTTCTACACCCAATAAATATCCAGCAACTGAAGAAAACACAACACTCAATGAAAGTCGCATTTTTGTGATTTCTTTAAAATCCTGAATTACAGAAACTTCAGACGTATTTATTTGGGTTATCCTCAATTCTTCCACCTTTTATTTGCAGTTTTTTTAAAAGTGGTGCAAAGATATACCTTAAAAGCATTTTAGACAACTTATAGTCTCTTATAATCAAACTTTTAACAACTGTTCGTGTAAAACAATACATTAAACAAAATGAGAGCTTACATAAATCTCAACAAAAGAACTGATAATCAAATAGCTATTTTGAAGCTACACTTTGTTTAAACAATCAACTAAGACTTTAATTTAAAATACATAGTCAATTGCACTTGCTATAGATTAAAAAAAATGATTTCTTTTTACACAACGTATTCATTATTTTTCACAACAACGATACGAGAAAAAATAATTAAAAAATGGTAGTAAACTACCTGTCATTTGTTATTTTATTCATTTTTCAAAAAATACGTTACTTACTATTTATTCCAATCCCGTATCTGAAATAAAACAGGCGATTAATATTTTACAGTAACCGTTCTATTTCTTTTTCTTTCCGGTATCATATCAGGAACGAGATTTACCCCTCTTTTCTCCTCTTTCTCTAATGTGAGAAAAGGCCCTCTTACTATAGCCTGTTAGATCGTTCCATCTAAGGCAACATAAAACTGAATATACATCTTTTGTAATCCACTAAGACCATACTCCACTCCTAACCCTCCATTAATTTTTTGACACTAATTTTTTACTCTTATTAGAAAAAAGCAATCTTTTTCTGATAAGCATCTGAGGTATCATACTCCGAAAAGACAAGTTCATGAGTCACTCTATTTATTGGAAACGTAACACCATCCACTTCAGGAACATCAATTATCGAATCTACTGCTGAAATAAGCTTCCCTTTGATAGAGCCACACCCCTTGCAACTGCGCATATTTCGAATATTTTACAGGCAAATAAAAGGCTTGCAATGACCCTTACCTAAAAGGCTACTAATGTACTTTTTCGTACATTTGTATCGTGCTTGTTACTCATAATATTTAGTTTTAACGTTACAATTAATTCTAAACCAACAAGCATAACAAAAAGGAATCCCGTCTACAGTTTATCGCGACGGGATTCTTATATTTTTATTATTATTAAAATGTATATCAGTCTTGTATCTGAAAAACGATTGGCAATTGATATTTTACAGTTACCGGAGTGTCTCTTTGTTTTCCGGGTGTCATTGTAGGAAATAAATTAATCACCCGTATCGCTTCTTTTTCCAACCCACGATGTGCAGCTCTTACTTTTATATTTTGAATAGTTCCATCAGTAGCTACATCAAACATTGTATAGATTCGTTGTATCCCTGTTAGTCCATATTCACTGCCGAGTCCAGAGTTAAACTTCCTTGAAACAATCTTAGTAATTTTCTCAGAAAAACAAGCTGCTCGCTCTTTATTAGTGCCTAATTTTTCGCATCCCGGAAAAATCGGCACAAACTCTACTACTGAAAAAGGAACCTCAACAGGAACATCGATTATCTCATCAGGAAGATTATTTAAAGCACTAGGATCAAAAGGAGTTGATGATTCTGGTATAGGTTCGCTTTTAAATTCTTCTTCTAATTTTTCTAAAACCTTATCATCTTCCACCACTTCTGGTTCTATAAATTCCGGCACCTTTGGTTGTGTGATTTTAGCAGCTATTTCCTCTGGAGGCTTGCTTTCGACTATAAAGGTATCCATTGTAAAATTTACATCTTCGTAAACTTCATGATCAACTATAGCGTCCTTGATCATAGGTTCTGCAGTATACACCTCAAACATAAGGTATGTAAATAAAAGGCTTGCAATAAGCCCAATCTGAAAATTGACTAATGTGCCTTTTCGCGCATTAGCATCATGCTTGTTACTCATAATATTTAGTTTTAACGTTACATCAAACTCTAAATCAACAAGCGTACCAAACAGTTAAAACCTCATAACCAATTAGAAAATGAGATATATCTCTACACTAAAGACTCGTACCTAACAACATTTCAAATTTGAGCACAGGTCGAAAAAATCAAAATATTATTCAATACTGTCAATTACAAAATTCAATCATTTTTAAAACAATGGTTATAATTCACATTATTAGACAATAATAATGGTCAAATCAACTATACACTACAACTCTATTATGAATCACTCAACACGAAATACAATTGGAAGCGCGTAACTTATACTTACTTTATTTGCATTATATTCTGCAGGCACCAGAGCAGGAAGTAAGCCGACAACCCGTAATGCTTCTTTTTCTAATCTGGGATGAGGTCCCCTTGCTTTCGCATCAATAATATTACCACATTTAGAAATAACAAATCGCACATAAATTCGATTAACACCTGTTAAACCAAGATCATTTCCCAAACCGCCATTAAAATTTTGACTTACAAATTTATTTATCTTTCTACTCGTACATTCGGTAAAATTAACACTTCCTAAAGAACTACACTCGTCAAAATGAGCAGGAACAATACCCTCAACAAGAATCCCATCATCTCCCTGTCCATAATCTTCAGATAGCATAATAAAGTAATCTGTATCTCCATTTTCTTTTCTCTTCTCACTTTCCTTTTTAAGAATCAAAAACTTTTTTTGATACAAAACATTAACTTTCTTCTTTCGTTGTTGTCCAGGAATCATTTCAGGCAAACCAGAAATAACTTTCTCAATTATAGTATTCACTTGTAATTGCCCTCCGTTGATTTTCGTCTTATCAATGGAGCCAGAAGTTGTAATTATAAATTGCAAATCTAACCGTAGTGCTCCATCTATAAATGTTTCATCTTCCTCTAGTAATTTTTCCAATTCTTCATCTAATGCTTTTTGTATTGTTTGAGCTACGCAATTCCTTCGCTCACAATCCTGCTGAACATCTTTACAGTCTTCGAAAATCGGTGGAACTTCAACCGCTTCAAAAGATATAGTTTTTATCTTATCAAATGAATGGATAGTATGATATATTTCATTCTCTGATCCATTGATAAACCCTAAATTAGAAAAAACAATTAATACTAATGATGCTACTACACTACTAATCTTATTTTTATATATCATTTTAGTATGTTTTTATATGGTATAATTTGACTATTAATGTTTAGCAATTAGCATTAAAAAATCCCGTTAACATTTGCTGTTACGGGATTTTTCAATTTTATTATTTATATAGTGTACTTAATCCTGTACCTGAAATACTACTGGAAGAGAATATAAAACACCAACGGCTTTTCCTCTCTGCTTACCTGGTGTCATTTTAGGCAACATTTTTATAACCCTTGCTGCTTCTTTTTCTAATCTTGCGTGAGGTCCTCTTGCCTGCACACCAACTATATCTCCATTTTTATCTATTTTAAAACGAACATATATTCTATTTACACCAGTAAGACCTAATTCACTACCTAGCTCTGTATTAAATTTACGATTAACAAATTTCTTAATCTTATCACTCATACACTTTTTCTTCGCATTGTTACCTGATTCTTTTTCACATCCAGGAAAAACCGGTACGTTTTCGATTACTGCAAAAGGTACATCAGAGATCTCTTCCTCTTCCTCTACATCCTCTACTTCTTCTACTTCTACAATCTCTTCTTCCTGATTTGTTTCTGTAGACTCAAGAACATCTTCTACAACTTCTTCTTCATCCTCTACCACATCAATAATCTCAGGTGCTGGTGGTGGAGGTGGTGGAGGTGGAGGTGTATTCAGGTTTTGAGTAATCGGAATTTCTTCCTCTTCTAACTCATCAAGATCAACCTGACCTATATCTACATTACTTCTATCATAAGTTTTCCACTCTATTGCCTGCCAAGTAACGAAAAGAACTAAAATTAAGCCTAATTGTAAAAACAAGGCACTTCTTTTAGTTAAATCAACTTTAGGATTCTTTTTTGGTTCCATATTACAATGTTATTAAACAGTTGCTAAAATAGCTAATTTCTTTGGTAATTTACAACTAATGGTAAAAATGTAAACTAAAAAAATTAATTTTTAACTTTTATTCATTATTCGAGTTTTATAAATTTAAGTAAAATCTCATAGATTTTACACGACTCATTTAATACCTTCTTTTTTTTACTAATTTCTTTTGCAGCACACTTAACACACATACAGACAGAATAATACCACTGGTATTTGCAATAAAGTCATACCAGTCCGGGCTTCTATAATCAGTGAAAATTGCCTGACAAAATTCCATCAAAATTCCATATAAAAAACCAGCTAATGATGAGATCCATAAACTTTCAAAAAATCTTCGCTTTTGCCGTTCAGAATAAAAAAAGAATAAAAACCAGATAATTGTAAACACAAAATAAGCCAACAAATGTCCAATTTTGTCACTTCCCTGAACCGCGATGTTTCCCGGAATTATAATTTTACCCAGAGACAACCATGTAATCAATCCAGTATATAAGAGTGCTACAGGTAATAAATATTTATGCACTAATAAGACTTTTATAACCATCTGCAGACAGCAAATCATCGATCTGATCAGTATTTGATATTTTTATTTTAACCATCCATCCCTTACCATAAGGATCTGTATTAACTAACTCTGGATCATCTTCCAGTTCCTCATTAAATTCAGTAATTTCTCCGGACAACGGAAGAAATAAATCTGATACGGTTTTGACTGCTTCTACGGTGCCAAAAATGGCTTCTTGATCTAATTCTTCTCCAAGAGTCTCTACCTCAACATAAACAATATCACCCAATTCTCCTTGTGCAAAATCCGTAATACCTACAGTAGCGATATCATTATCTATTTTCACCCATTCGTGATCTTTTGTGTATTTTAAATCTGAAGGAATATTCATCCGAAATGTTTTTTATAAATAGTTATTATTATAGCAACGAAAATAAATCTATTTTATCAAATTTTAGAAAAAACAATCGTAAAATTATAAAAAACTGTGATAGAGGAAATGATGATATGGTATACAATCCAAGTTTTTAATTCCCGAAATTATACCTAAGCGTAAAACCTGCTCTTATGGTAGTTTGAGGAAACGCAGTAGAAATAGAATACTGTGAAAAAGTATGATCATAAAACAATAAAGCCGTAAGGTTTTTACTCAAGGCATAATCTGTGGTAAACTTAATTCCATAAATATCTTGTCCGGCAGTGACCTGTGTATTATCTACATCTAAATACCGTATAATTGTTTCATTTTGACGAAGAGATAAATCTGCCCTAAAATTAAGATCACTTTTTAGGGTTGTTTTCTTACCTCCAATTCTGGTTACAAAAGTTAAGTCCTCTAATCTATATCCCAATCCAATAATATATTCATTTCCTCTGATCTCTGTTAACAAATTATTATCAAAACTCAGAGATAACGCCCTGTCTTTTTTCCATTCTGCAAGAATCTTTACAGAGTTTTTCATTTCCATATCTAATCGGATTAATGGACTAAATTGCTCCGTAATATTAACATTAGAATACAATTCCGGATTTTTAAAATTATCTCCCTGATCCCGTTCTCTCGGATTATTAATATTGTAATCTAAATTAGTCCGGAACTGATTAATCGTATAATTGGCACGATATCCATGTGCCATGGAAAATCTTTTAAAACGTTTCTTAAACCATTTAATATTCATAAGACCCGTATACTTCATGTCCCAGTTGGGTAAAGGCACATCTCTAAAAGCTCCTTTCTGAACCTTTTCAGCACTACCTCCTGTATAAGCAGCAAGAAAGGCTGGTAGTAATACTGCCTGATTAGTTTTACCAAAGCCTTCGGGATAGCTATATCCATTTGACTCTACTTCTTCACTTCTTGGGAAATCTGGTGTGCCATAAAATTCTGTAGCCAGACGATCTGCGATAACCTGCCTGTTCTCCCTAAACTCATCAAATGTTTCAGAAGAGAATTCAGTACTTTCAGAAAATGCTGTTCGTATCAGCATAGTAGAGATTGTATAGTTACCGTATGTATTGGGAGTTAATGAATTATATTCTAAATCACTATCTACCCGATAATTCTCTGTAAAGGTTTCTGAGTAATTTCTGCTACCACTTATATCAATTTTGAGATCTTTAAGCAAATCCACTGAGGCCTGAATATTTAACTGTCTACCTTCTACTTCTCTATATTGTTCATTATAATCTTCATATAGTGTTAGCCAACCATTTCTGGCAGCAATATCACGTATCTCTGACTGACTACCAAAAGTAAATCCTACTGTAGGTTTTAATGTTCCCACAAACCCCGGATCTCTTAAGTATCCTGGTAAAAAGATACCATTATCCTGTTGGTAAGTAACATTTACTTTCTTTACCGCAGTTACAAGTCCGATAGCCGTATTCACTACCTTATCCACAGGACTCAATTTACTGGATCTTTTTCTAGTTTGTTTACCCTTAGTTTCTTCAGCTACCTTCACTCCTTTTTCATCCGTTTTTTTAGATGCTTTCTTTGAAGCTTTCGCTCTCCCAGGTCTTTTCTTCTTAAGCCCTACATATTTGTACAAACTATTCATGTCCAATGCTCCATTTAAAGCATGTACATTAGCGTTCTGCACACTATTTCCTAAGTCTGGAATACCATCTAGATTTTTTAGCGCCTCACTACCTTTAGTCCATTGAAAATCGGCTGAATATGAATACGTGGCTCTCATAAACTTAAGTAAAGGAATTTTACTAAAAGGAATTTCATAATTAGCCTGCAATTGCTGACTATGAAAGTTAGGATCTCCAATCTCGAAAAAACCACTCCAAATATCAATTTCATCAATAACACTACCTTCATCATCAATAAAATTTTTGACAATCCTGTTATTTGCAGCATTAAAACTTACATTAAGAGATTTGCTAAGATTATAATTAATTCCATATTGCCAATCAAATAGAAAATTACGTTGCACTAAGGCTGGCGGTCCAAGGCTACCTTCATCCAATGTAATGTCTCTAAATATCTGTTCGTTGTATTGTCTGTTTATATTAGATCCCACAGAAATACTTGCTGGCATTAGGTTAAAGTTAAAATCTTTCAACAAATCAAAATATTTACTTTTACCCAAAAATTTTACTTTTTTGAAAGGCTCTACCTCTTTTGGCTGGAAGCTAAAATCATAGGTTCCACCTAATCGTACAGTTTGATCTATGGATTCTTCGATTTCAAAATCGTGATGATCTGTTTGATTATACGTTCCAGAAAAAGTAAAATTCTCTACATCATATACTTTTGGCTTCTTTTCACCTACTCGATCCTTACGTAATCCAATGACATTAAAACTTTCTCTTTTTGTATAATCAATGGATTGCTCCTCGATCTGATCACGCTCTACCTCATTATCAATGTTATCCAATCGATCTTGTAATTCTATATCCAGAAACTCAGGATCATATTGCGGTGTAATGACTTCTACCCCTCTACTATAATTAAAAGGAACTTGTATCCCCCATTTTTTTGGCAACAATTGCCCAAGATTTACATTTGTGGTTAGATCATATTGTTTGATATCTTCATTACTACGCTCATTAGGTCCTTGCTCAATACCTCCAAATCCGATTGTACTAAGCCTTCCTGATGCGCTAATGGTAGCAAAATCGGCAATATTAGCATCCATGCTGCCTACAGTAGCCCAACCTCCTTGGTTTTTAAGATCACTAAGACGCATTTCATTAAACCAAACAGTACCGGATTGTGTCGAACCACTTGTGTTTTTTACTCCCACCATCATCACTCTGATATCTCCAAAGTTAGGGTTTCCTTTAATTCCTAGTCTTGTATTATCAGAGCCATCAATAAAATTAAGGTCTGCACTACTTAAACTTGGATTCCCAATAATCGATGATTTCAATTGCTGAAGCTGCTCTAAAGGAAGGTTTAATCTATTAGCTTCTGGCCAAACTCCATCTTCTGATGTATCTGTGCGCGAAGAAACCTGTAATGGTATTTCTATTTGGTAAAAATTGTTAGTAAAATCATTACCCATTCTCACAAAAGCTGTCAAATCTCCATCTCCTAAGCCCGTTGGTACTGGTAAATCTTCTGCGTGTAAAAACATTTCCAAGTTCTCGTACTGACGCATATCCACATTAAAATTTTTATAAACCCCTCGTGCATCCGGAGACTCTAAATTTTCAACTGTTAACGCTAAAGAACGCTCATCTTCCCTTATTACTGAATTATTATTAATCAGTTCTTCTCTCACTACTCCTGGTGGAGTAACATAATTAGCAGTTTCTTCAGCACTCACTGAAGTAACTAATACTTCACTTCCATTCTCATTAAGACCTTCTGTTATATTATTTTCAGTGTTTTCTACCACATATCGTCTATAATCTCCTCGTATTAAATCCAGCGTAGCAAATCGTAAGGTTACTGGCTGATCAAAATCAGTAACGATCATTCTCATAAATCGAATCGATCTAAAATCGCTAATATTATTGACCCCTGTAGGCTCATAGATCGGAATTTTAAATCGCACCCATCTGGTCTCTCTAAATTCTCCATTGAGCACTTCAGTTTCTGATAAAAGAACATCAGAAATATACCCTGTATCACCATCATTCCCAACATTCATTCCTTCAAAAATCGGAATTTCATATTCGTAATAACTATCAATGGTATTCATAGTGTTATCTCTATTCACATCTTCTGTAGTTGGAGTAGCATCATTACCACGATCTTCATTTGATAATTCTGTAGGAGAATTGCCTTCTGTACCATTATAGTTTCTATATCTATTCACAATACTTCCTTCTGCCTGTAAATAATATTCGTAGTTATCTGCAGAAGGATCCTCTAGTGCTGCAAATTCAGGGAATTGAAGCTTTTCTGACGCATCATTTAATCCATCAAAGCCGACGTCTTGATTATCTCTTGCGGTTCCTTCTGAGTCAAATGCATAAATTAATGATTGATTAACTGGTACTCTTCCGAAATCTGTTTCTACAATTCCATCATTGGAACCATCTGCAGGCAATCCATTTTCATATTGTTTCCTTCCATCTTTTAATACATCCTCGCTTATGTTTCCAAGATTAAAAATGATTTTACCATTTGTGGCTTCAGTCAATTCATCAGGGCCCCCTGTGGGTCCATTATAAAATGGATCCATTAACCAAAATTCAATAAACTCTACATTAGCTTGTTCAAAATCGGTAGATGTAATTTGTCTTGTAATTCCACCAAAATTTTGATTTGGATCTGGTGGTGTTCCTGATAAATATGCCTCGTTAAAGTTATAAGGCCCTCTTTCCTGAGGCTCATAATGCAAGTCAAATGTAAAAAGAGCTGTTGTATTTCCAGCAACGATATCAGTAAATGGAAAAACCTCATCATTAAATACCCTTCTAGCTGAATTTGTAGCCAGATCTTGATCAGTGACGCCATCAGGACGCGCACTACTATAAAAAATATTATCAATCTGATACCACGATAATTTGGCTCTTCTGTACCCATTAGAAAGGGTGCTATTACCTGTTCCCTCAAAACCGATAGGTACACTAGACAATTCCCAAGACAAAGGGGAAGATACATCTATTCCTGTCTGCGCACCTTCAAAATCATCAATATAAGTTGTTACCTTTCCATCAAAATCTGCTCCTTTTGGTGCTCCTGCAATGAGATAAGCTGCCTCTGCTCTTACAGATACATTAGATGGAACATCTGTATCAATATTTGGTAATTTATTAACCATTCTGGTTAAAAATGGTACTTCTGTAGAATAGTTTACATTAAATCCTAACAAGGTATTATTAATCGGCTCATAATCATAACTTGACTTCTGAGTAATAGGTCGTTCGTTCAGGTTTAAATACGTACCTCCAATAATAAAATCATCATTAAATTTATGCTCTATATTCAATCCCGTAAACCGCTTAGTTTGCTGACCAAATACTGCATTATTTTCTGTAGAAACCTGAATCGGAGTATTAGACGCTAATAACGATTCATCTAATATATTAACTCTACCCAATTGATAATTTACGGTATAGTCCACCCCTTCTTGCAAAGTTCTTCCACCTGCAGTTACTGTTACAGAACCTTGTGGTACATTAAAAGCTCCTAGTGAAATCCCATCCTGACCAGAAGATTTGTAACGTCCTTTTAGCTGAAAATAATTTTTATCCGCAGCTTGTTGTTCTGCCGCTACTTTAGTCTGTGTATACAATTCGCGAAAGACATATTGCTGTTGATTAGCATTATAATCTCCTTTGTCCAACTCTGAATAATCACTTGGGTTTACTATATTATCATTATCTAACTTATTAAAAAGATACTGACCAAAAGGTTCAACCGAGGTAAATATAATACGTCCATTTTCTGTATCGACCGTCAATCCTGGTACGTAATCAAAAAAACCATCACCTGCACCATCAGATCCCTGAACCGGATCATTATTAGGGTTCAGTCGATCCATATTAAAAACACTAAGTAATCTAGTCTGCTCTACATCATCTGGCAAAGGAGTTGCAGCACCTTCTGCTGTAGTTATATAATTGACCGGAGAAGGATTGGTATAGACAATGTTTAATCTAAAATCATCTTGCTCCAGTCTAAAAGCCCCTGTACTGTAGATATTCTTCATCATCAAATCCCAAATCGGACGATCCACATTAGTAATTGGACTTTTTAACATTTTTACCATCAGACTTTGACTAGAACCTACTTCTGTATCTGTACTTGTATTAGCACCTACAGTAGCATCTACTCCGTCATTCGCAAATTCACCCACCTGATACACCTGACCACCTACAGTATATTGAAATGCAACTGCGAGCACTTCATCATTATTTAATTTTTGATTTAATGATATATAACCTAATTGTGTGTTTAGTGTGTATTCATTAGTGGTTAATTGTCGTGCATTTTCTAAAACAGCGTAATCAAAACCTTCATTAAAGCCAGTAATTGCGCCTGTAAAGGCTTGCTGAACGGAAGATATTTGTCGTATACTTTGAGTTACTGGACCTGAAGCACTAATAGCCTCCGGATCTAACTTATTATTTGAATTATCAGGAAACGATCCTGCAGGTCTGTTAAACAATGAAGCTGGTATCGAGAAGTTACCTGTCTCCGGAGATTCCCCTAAATCTTGTAATGCTACAATATTACGTGCTCCAGTTAATGTCTGCGTACTTGTAGCTCTATTTGTTATCCATACTTCTACCCTGGTGATCTGTATATTATTGTTAATAAAAGGATAGTTAGTTAAAGCATTATCATAATTATCTCTAAAATAATGTCCTAAAAAATAATGTCTGTTTTCATCATAATCCAAGGCAAAAATTTCAAAATCTTCTACAGTTCCACCTCCTTGCACATTTACAGAAGTAGATTCTGATCGTTGTTCAGAAAACACTGCAGTTACGCTGGTTCTTCCAAATTGCATTCCCACTTTGGCACCAAAAAGACTTTGAGACCCTTGTATTAATGAATTATTAATTGGCATGGTAACATTACCTACTTCGATACTCCTGATAATATCATCTTCTGTAGGTGTATATTCTAATTTTATTTGATTCTGAAAATCGAATGTAGATTCTGTATCGTAATTCGCAGTGATTTGAAGTCGCTCACCAACTTTTCCTAGCAAACTCAAACTAATTCTCTGATCGAAATCAAAAGTAAAGTTACTACGGTTTCTGGGTGAAAATGCAGGATTATCCTGTTTAGTAAAAAGAATCCCCAAATCCATTTCTACAGAACCTTGAGGAATTACTTCTATCTCATTACCCCCAAAGATGGTTTCAAAGAAATTAGAATTTACATAAAATATAGGCAATAAATTCTTTCGTTTTTCTTCACTTCCTTCCGTCTTTCCACTGAAAGCATCTATTTTTTCCTTAAAATAATCTCTTCTACTTTCTGCTTCTACTAAAGCCTCAAATTCCTCTGGTGTCAAAAATAATGGGTATCGCACATTAAATTTACCCAGCATTTCCCGATAGATATACCTATTGGTTACGGGATCATATTCATATTTAGCAATAATACTATTGGGGTCTGGCAAAGAAATTTCACCTAAAGTAAACCCAGTACTTGTAGAATCTTGAACAATTTCATTTTCCTGACCAAAAATAACATTGCTATAAATACAAAATATACTTATACAAACCAGTTTTTTCAAAAATTTAAGATGTAATGAATATAGTGAGCTCAATGCTATTATAAATTTTTTAGTGCTTGTTTGATAATATTTTCTAACGTTTCGGCCGGGCTCTGTTTAAGGATTTTATCTACAACTTTTTCAACTTGTTTCTTATTGAATCCTAAGGTTTCTAATGCAGATAACGCTTCATCCCTATTAGTATTGTTTTGAGATAAAGAAACTTCGTCAATATTATATACTTTAAGAATTTTATCCTTTAGATCAAGAATTACTCGTTGCGCTGTCTTTGCACCTATTCCTTTTATTGATTGAATCGTTGCAATATCATTGGATGCAATGGCATCTTTAATTTGATCGGGATGTAAAGAAGACAACATGGTTCTTGCAGTACTGGATCCTATTCCTGATACGGAAATCAAAAGCCTAAAAATTTCCCTCTCTGATTTCTCTGCGAAACCAAATAAACTATGAGAATCTTCTTTTACTTGTAAATGGGTATATAGTTGTAAAACTTCTGTATCTGGAATCAAAGAAAACGTATGTAGTGAGATATTTAAAAAATACCCCACACCATTGCAATCTATAACTACATCTGTAGGATTTTTTTCTACCAGTCTCCCTTTGATTTGTGTAATCATTTGTTTTGTGAATAATAAGGGGTTAAAAGTAGTAAAATTATCCTAGACAGAGGATAAAAAAATAAGCTTCAAAAAACCAAGGGTTTCTGAAGCTTATTTTTATAAGATTCCTTTTACCCTAAAAAAGCTACACTTTTTGAGAAACTAAGGGCTCTTCTTCTGAATTTCTTTTCTCTTTTTCCTGTGCATCAATTACAGCAACTGCTGCCATATTGATAATCTCCTCTACACTCGCTCCCAATTGTAATATATGAACTGGTTTACTCATTCCCATCATAATAGGCCCTATAGACTCAGAATTATTCAACTCCTTAAGCATTTTATAAGTACTATTTGCAGAATCCAGATTTGGAAAAACGAGCGTATTTACCTTTTGACCATTTAATTTTGAAAATGGGAATTTATCATTTCTCATTTCATTATTAAGAGCAAAGTCCATCTGGAGTTCGCCATCAATTATTAAATCCGGAAAATATCTATGCAAGTAAGAAACAGCTTCTTTGACCTTTGATGCATTAGCGTGTTTTGACGATCCGTAATTAGCATAAGAAATCATAGCTATAACCGGTTTAACGCCAAACATTTCTACAGTCCTAGCTGTCATCTGCGCAATTTTAGCCAGTTCTTTAGAAGTGGGATCTATATTAATAGAGGTATCACTAATAAACATAGGACCTCTATCTGTCATCATTACATTCATGGTAGCAATACGAGTTGCTCCTTTTGCCAATCCTACAAGGTCTAACATGGGCTTCACTACTGTAGGATAACTACGGGAATATCCAGAGAGCAATGCGTCTGCATCCCCTTCATTCACCATCATAGCTGCAAAATAGTTACGTTCTCTCATTACACGTCTCGCCCCATATTGTGTAATTCCTTTTCTTTTATTTTCCTTCCAATACCTTTCTGCATATACATTTTTCCTGTCAATTTCTTCATCTGCCTTTGGATCAATAATAGTTATGCCCTCGGGATCAAATTCAATTTCTTTCATTAATTCCAAAATGACATCCTTACGTCCCAGTAGAATAGGAATAGCAATTCCCTCTTCTTTCACAGTTTGAGCCGCCTTGAGCACATCCAGATGATCTCCTTCTGCAAAAACCACCTTTTTTGGGTTTCGTTTTGCCCTATCCATTAGTAATCTCACTAATTTATTATCATTACCCATACGCCCTAATAATTCATCCTCATACTTTTGCCAATCTGTTATAGGTTCTGTAGCGACTCCGCTTTCTATAGCTGCTTTAGCCACAGCTGGCGGCACTTTAGATATTAATCTTGGATCAAATGGTTTAGGAATAATATACTCTCTTCCAAAATTAAGACGTGTTTCTCCATATGCAATATTTACTTGTTCTGGCACAGGCTCTTTAGCAAGTTCAGCTAATGCTTTTACTGCTGCCATTTTCATTTCTTCATTAATAGCAGTAGCTCTTACATCTAATGCCCCTCTAAATATAAAAGGAAACCCCAGTACATTATTCACCTGATTAGGATGATCGCTTCGTCCGGTTGCCATAATAACATCTTTGCGCGCCTTGATTGCCAAATCATACTTGATTTCGGGATCTGGATTCGCCATAGCAAAGACAATAGGATCATTTGCCATAGAAACTAACATATCTGTATCTACAAGGTTTGCCATCGACAAACCAATAAATACGTCAGCATTTTTCATAGCATCCTCTAATGTATGCAGATCAAGATCTGTAGCAAATTCTGCTTTCTCTTTTGTAAGGCTATCTCGATCTTTTCTGATCACTCCCTTACTATCTGTCATGACTATATGCTCTGATTTTGCTCCAAAAGCCTTATATAATCTAGTACAAGACACAGCAGCTGCGCCCGCTCCACTTACTACAATTCTTACTTTATCAATGTCTTTTCCTGCTATTTCCAGCGCATTCAATAAGGCTGCAGCAGAAATAATTGCAGTACCGTGTTGATCATCATGCATGACCGGAATATCTAATTCTTCTTTAAGCCTCCTTTCAATTTCGAATGCCTCCGGAGCTTTTATATCCTCTAGATTAATCCCGCCAAAAGTTGGTGCAATATTCTTTACCGTCTCTATAAAAGCATCCACATCTTTTGTATCCACTTCAATATCAAAAACATCAATATCTGCAAAAATTTTAAATAACAAACCTTTACCTTCCATGACAGGCTTAGAGGCTTCTGGCCCTATATCTCCCAAACCTAAAACTGCTGTTCCGTTTGATATCACAGCAACCAAATTTCCTTTAGCCGTATATTTATAGGCATTAGAAATATCCTTTTCTATCTCTAAACAAGGTGCTGCAACACCAGGAGAATATGCTAATGATAAATCCCTCTGAGTTGCATATTTTTTTGTAGGTACTACTTTTATCTTCCCCGGTGTTGGTTTGGCGTGATATACAAGCGCCTCTCTTCTTTTGCTTTCGATACTCATACTAAATCAATAAAATTATGTGTGAACGCCAGAAACTACTGACAATATTATTGTTACATTTCTTTATTCGTTATCCATACAGCAGTACCACTTTTTATACAAACAGTACTCCCTATTTAATAAGATGCAGTAAATGTCAAACTTTTTTGTTTCAACATTTATCTAAAATATACAAAGGTACACCTCTACGCGATATGCAAAAACTTAAACAGTATTATCTTTAAAAAAAATTAATTACTAAAGGTATTATCTATATTTTTAATAATTAATTGCGAATATTTTACTTTTTTAAGAATAAAATATTTCTCTGTAATCCAGAAAACTTAGTTCTTTTTACTGCTGATTTTTGAAACACTTTTGAAAAAACTTCTTGTGTAACTTCTTCCCAATCTTTTTTAGTCATCTCAAGTAATTCCGGATGAGGGTTAAACAAAGGTTCGTTATGAGGTTTAGAAAACCGATTCCATGGGCATACATCCTGACAAATATCACATCCAAACATCCAGTTATCAAATTGTCCTTTATGGCTTAATGGAATTTCTTCTTTCAACTCTATGGTAAAATAAGAAATACATTTACTTCCATCTACGACATAAGGATCTACAATTGCTTGTGTGGGGCACGCATCAATACACGCCGTGCAAGTCCCGCAGTGATCCGTTACCGGAGTATCATACTCTAACTCGATATCTACTATCAACTCTGCTATAAAATAGAAAGATCCTACCTGTTGGGTAAGCAGGTTACTATTTTTACCTATCCAGCCTAATCCACTTTTTGCTGCCCAGGCTTTATCCAATACTGGTGCAGAATCTACAAAGGCTCTTCCATTAACCTCTCCTATGTTCTCTGTGATAAATTCCTGAAGTTGTTTTAGTTTTGTTTTTATTACGTGATGATAATCATGACCATACGCATATTTAGAAATTTTTGGTGCTTCAGAATCTTTTTGACTCTCTGAGGGATAGTAGTTAAGTAATACGGATATGACACTTTTAGCTCCATCTACTAATTTTGTAGGATCCAAACGTTTATCAAAATGGTTTTCCATGTAGGACATTTGTCCATTCATATTTTTGTTCAACCAGTTTTCCAATCGTGGCGCTTCTTCTTCTAAGAAACCTGCTTTACTTACACCACATGATAAAAAACCCAGACGGATAGCCTCTGCTTTAATATGCTTAGTATGTATAGCCTTACTCATAATACTACTTATCTTGACGTAAATTTTAACAATGCATTGCCTGGTTTCAGCGTAATCATGGGTTGAATTTCTATAGTTTTGACATCGGTAGTAATGGTATAGTTTTGCACCAATGCGCCTATAGTCAAAATCATTTCATACATAGCAAAATTACTACCTACACACATTCTAGGTCCGGCGCCAAATGGAAAATACCAATCTGAGTATTCTTTTTTATGACTTGAATGCATTCTATCAGGATCAAAGTTTTCTGGATCTTTCCAAAATTCTGAACTTCTGTGTATCTCAAAAAAAGAAATTAATATAGAGGTCCCTTTAGCAACACTCATATCTTTATAACTATCATTCTCAATTGCAATTCGATCAGAGAAATAGGCAGGTGGATATAATCGCATTGCCTCTTCAATACATTGAATTGTATATGGACTGATAGCAAATTGTTCCATAATAGATACCTTATCAGATTTCCACATACTAACTTCTTGATAAACCTTTTGCTGAACCTCTGGGTTCATTGCTAATAATTGCAACGTAAAGCTTAATGCATTAGAGGTAGTCTCATGTCCTGCTACAAATAATATCAAAATTTCATCAATGAGCTGCTCATCACTCATATGGCTACCATCTTCGTATGTAGACTCCAGCAGCATATCTAATAAATCGTCGTATTTTTTATCCGTGTTTCTACGATCATCAATAATTTTTTGCAGAATCTCCCGGGATTCACTTGAAAGTAATTGTGAAGCTTTAACCTGACCATTAAGATAAAACCACCAGCGTTTATAAGGTTGTCGTATCTCTTTAATAAGTGATTTTTGGGCTGTTTCTGTAATATATTGAAGTCTGGCAATTGTATCACCAGTATCTGTATAACTAAATAAAGATTTAGCAACAACCTTAAATGCTAAATCGCTCATCAACGGATGAATATCCTGCGTTTCATTAATTTTTATTGCTAACAATTCATCATGAATGGCTTTTGTAATCGTTTTAGCGATTACATCCAACTGCTTTTTATAAAACGCAGGTTGAATAAGTCTTCTTTGTTTTAACCAATACTCTCCATTAGATGTCAATAATCCATTACCTACATATCTTGCTAACTCCTCACTCTGTAAGGGCGATTTATGGTATCTTTTGTGTTGCGTTTGTAGCATATGCTTTGCAAAACCAGCATCTCTGGTAAAGATAGCAGATTTCCCAAACCCTAAGCTTACCTCAAATATTGAACCATGTTTTTCAAAATTTGTGTGGTGAAAAGGCAACGGATCTTTAAGAATATCCTTTGCACTTCTCAGCATTGTAAAGAATGAAACTTTAGGAATTTTATGTGCTTTCATATACTTACTTCTCTTCAATTTTTTAGAACAACCCTCCTTGAATTCCTCCTTTGGTTCTTCCCAGATGTTTATAGGCTGCTTCTGTGACTTCTCTACCTCTTGGAGTACGCATAATAAATCCTTGTTGTATTAAGAAAGGTTCGTATACCTCTTCAATTGTTTCCGGACTTTCACTGACTGCAGTAGCAATGGTAGTCAATCCTACAGGACCTCCCTTAAACTTATCAATCATAGTCAAAAGAATCTTATTATCCATTTCGTCTAATCCATGAGCATCAACATTCAGTGCTTTTAAAGCAAATTTAGAAATCTCTATATCAATACTACCGTTTCCTTTAATCTGAGCAAAATCCCGTACCCTGCGTAATAAAGCATTCGCAATTCTGGGAGTTCCACGACTTCTACCTGCTATTTCAATGGCTGCTTCCATTGAGATTGGCACATTCAATATATGTGCACTTCGCTCCACAATAGTGGACAAGAGTTCAGTCGTATAATATTGTAATCTGGATTGAATCCCAAAACGTGCACGCATAGGTGCTGTAAGCAGTCCTGACCTGGTAGTTGCACCAACTAATGTAAATGGGTTTAAATTAATTTGAACAGTTCTGGCATTAGGACCACTTTCAATCATGATATCAATTTTGTAATCCTCCATCGCAGAATATAAATACTCTTCTACAATAGGACTTAATCGATGGATTTCATCAATAAAAAGAACATCTCTATCATCTAAATTTGTCAATAAACCAGCTAAATCACCCGGTTTATCTAATACAGGTCCCGAAGTAACTTTAATACTTACTCCTAATTCATTAGCCAGAATATGAGCTAAGGTAGTTTTTCCCAATCCAGGAGGTCCATGAAATAATGCATGATCTAGTGCCTCATCTCTTAAATTAGCGGCTTGAACAAAAATCTTTAAATTCTCTAAAATCTGATCTTGCCCAGCAAAATCTCCAAAATCTAGAGGGCGCAATGCTCTTTCTATATCTAATTCTTCATTAGAAAAATTTTCACTAGTTGGATCTAGGTTTTCATTCATTTTTTATAATTACGTTTCTTTAAAGATATCAACTTCATTTATAGACTTAGCAAAGATAACAGAAAATAGATCGCCAAAAGCATCATACGGTTATCATACTTAGTTTCTTCTCTACAGTCACATAAAAAAATATTATTCCACAATAAGGATATCAAAAATATCTTGTGCTGTATCTATCAATAAAGAGTGATTTAACTCTGAAAAACAGGGGATAAAAACCCTTTTTTTTAGCAAAATCCAAAAAAGTATAATCTTGACTACAACTCTTTTAAAAAATAATTTATTTTTATAAAAGACTCATAATCAGCATTAAAAAAAATTGAATTTCTTGTTGACTTTAATCCTATTTTTTCTACTAATAAGTAGTGAGATAGCATACAGTATAAAACACAAAACATCATGGCTTTACAATCTGCGATACAAATATTCATTGGAGCAAAACCTATTATGGCTTATAAACACTTGAAACTTCAACAGAATATCAGTGCGCACCACAAATTAGAATTGGTTTGTAGAATGGATGTATTAGAAAAAACTGATAATGAACTAGCCTCTGACACTAAAAAATTTCTTGGAGAAACAATAACCCTACAAATTTCCTCTTTGGATGATGATATTGGATACACAGACCTAGAATTCAAAGGTGTTGTCACTACGGTAAAAAATATAAAAGGTTTTCATCAACATCAGGGAGACTTGATCTCTATACATGCTCAAAGTAGCAGTATTATTACAGATGATGGTCCTCATTACACCTCCTATAGTGATGTGAGCTTATCTGAAATACTTGAAAATACATTTAGAGGATACAACCGCTCTACCTTAGCTACAAACATTAATCCTCAAAACCAGCAAAATATTAGTTATAGCGTACAACATAATGAAAGTTCTTTTGAATATGCCCGTAGATTGGCAGCTCAGCATAGCGAATGGTTTTATTATGACGGAAGAAAACTAGTGTTTGGCCAACCTGAGGAAGAGGAAACTACAGAGTTGCATTATGGATTTGATTTACAAGAATTTTCTCTTCAACTACACCCTATCCCTAATAAATTTAAATATTTCACTAACGACTATTTAGCAGATGATCAGCACGAAGTAGCTACTGCAGAAATAAACTCTGGCATTAATGGTTATAATGGTTTTACTAATAACAAAAGCGAAGAAATCTATACTAAAGAGACTAGTATATTTTTAAACTCAGTTATTGACACAAGACTAAGACAACGATTAGACACCTATGTAGCCTGTCAGAAAAAAGCAGTTGAAATTAAACAAGTTAAAATTAATGGTGTCAGTGATAACCCAGGTGTTCATCTTGGACAAATCATAAAAATAAAGGATGAGCAGAAAGATCATGGAAGTTTTAGAATCATAAGTGTATCACATTCCTCGACAGAAAACGGAAAATACCAGAATCAATTTGTAGGCATCTCAAAAGATTTAGATGTGTACCCTAATACCGATATGTCTGCTTTTCCAAAAAGTGAATCGCAAATTGCTATTGTAAAAGACAATGCAGATCCTGAAAAAATGGGTCGAATAAGAGCACAATTTTTTTGGCAAAAAGCTACTGGTGAAATGACCCCATGGATTCGGATTATGACACCTCACGCAGGAGGTGATAAAGGGTTTCATTTCATTCCAGAAAAAGAAGAGGAAGTAATTATAGGGTTTGAAGGAGGCAATGCAGAGCGTCCTTATGTAATGGGCTCTCTCTATACAGGGAATAGTAAACCCGAAGCTAGTTGGGAAACAGATAAAAATGATATCAAAGCTATTCGTACTCGTGGTGGTCATACACTTTCTTTTTGTGATGAAAGCGGTGGTGAAAGCATATCCATCACTGATAAAAATGGCAACGCTATTGTGCTGGATACCGTAAAAAAAACAATTTCTATCAGTGCTCCCGATAGCATTAGTATCTCGTCTAAAGACATAAGTATTAGTGGATCTAATTCTATTAACATTAGTGGATCAAACATAAGTGCTAGCGGAGAGAATGTATCCGTTAGTGGATCATCGAAAACGGCAATCACCAGCGATGCACAAGTTATTGTAGATGGAAAAACATCGGTAAATGTAAATAGCAATATGGAAGTTGCCATTAATGGAATGGCTAAATCTACTATTACTTCTTCTGGTGTAACATCAGTAGAAGGAACCATCATTAAATTGAACTAAAAAATGAAAGGTAATAATCCTATACAAGAGCGTATATATCATCTACTTCAGAAATGGACAATTGCTATCAACACACCTGGAGTAAAAATTGTTCGTATCCTTTCTGCTCATGATGAACAAGATATGATACAAGCATTTTTTGAATATATGCTTGCTATAGACACAGATCAGGAAGATTTTGTTTTGATATTGGAACGACCATTTTCTAACCTACAAGATTTTAGCCGGGATTTATTAGAAGAAATTGAAGAAGAAATCAACATGTGGAATAGCGCTGAAGTACCAGAAGAACTTCATTTTAAAACTATTGAATGGAAACCAGATTACAGCTTAGCCAATAAAAACAACAGCGCCGCATTACTCATCAAAAACCTAAATAATTTTGCGAACTATTTAATTCCTGAAAAAGATATTGTTGTAAGTATTGTCATCAGAATGCATTATGCAAATAGTAAAGAAGCGTATAAATGGTTGAGTAATGCTTTAGAAATACCTATAGAGGATCATGTGGTGATAGGAATTAATGATTCCGAAAAATTCAGGATTTTTGACCAATTAGCTAAAGATTATCCTACAGAAGTATACACACTACTTCCCGATCTGGATATGGACGCTGCGGTAGAACAGTTATCAGCGGCAGGAAACCCTAATGAACCGGCAACTCCATACCGTACTCATTTGATAAAATTGATGAATGGTGTAAAGAATCGGGAAAAAGAAAAAATACAAAAACATGCAGAAGCATGCTTGAAGATTGCAACTAAGGAACTCAAAAAAGATCCCAATTGGCTGTCGCAAATTGTTACAGTATATACAATTCTCTACAGCGACCAAATTGGATACAAAAAATATGATGATGCCATCTACTTTGCAGGAAAAGCCATTGAAGCTGCCATATTAACTAAAGATGTACTGGATCCCTTTATGGCATACCGATTAATCGGACAAACGCATATAGGTAGAGGGAGTCTGTTTAGCCTCAAGAAAAAAAGAGATAAAGCACTCGATGACTATCAATCCGCTGCAGAGGCCTATGAAAGATGTAATGATCATCTAATGCTCTGTGAATCATTACGTCTTTGTGGCTGGATGTGTGAAAAACGATACGAACATAAAGAAGCGACTCAATATTATATCAAAGCTTATCAGCTTAAAGATCAATTGACTCCTGATGTCATGAGAAGCTCCACATTTCCATATGTCGTTAAAAAATTACTGAATAGTTCAAGTAGAAAAAAAGTAATTAGTAATAAGCAAATGGATAAGGATTTAGCCCCTGTCTTTGGTGAAAACTGGGAAGATACAATTCATCAATATGGAAAGAAACCAGAAAATCAACCGGAAATAGAACAAACGTTGTGATAGAAAATTTTAAAGAATTTATAGTATTACACCCTCATTATGGCTATCTGATAGCAGCTGCAGGTTGTACCTTATATCTCATTGGAGCCATTCTTGATTGGGACTGGGTAGTAGAGCCTGGTGGAGGGTATTTTAATATTGCTTATTGGATAAGAATTTTTGGGAGGAAAACAATCAGAATATGTATTGGGGTATTCACGAGTATTGGCATTATTTGTTGCATTGCACTATTTCTTTATTACAATTATATAACCTGAAAATTAGATGCTATTTTAAAAATTATATCCCATAGAATGATACAAGAATCTATTATACATGCACTGGAAATCTCCTGGAAACGTATCGGTGCAATTGCTATTATTGCTATACTAGTATTCTTAGGCTTTTACAAGGAAAAATTTTTAATAAACAGTCTTGAAAGAAAACACCTAAAACTACTCCAGCAAAAATCAAGAAGTAGATATTCTGGAAGAGTACTGCTTGCAATAATTGGCTTTTTATTGGTACTCATCAGTTTATTAATAGGATATATATTTTACTCGAATTAATAAGATCTAAAAAAAAGATATGGCTGGCCTGAACACACCTTTTCACGATAATCTTAGTAGAGACATTAGCAATACTATACAAGGAGATGCTAATTATTTTGGGGATAATACTAATAGTGTTAGTGCCAATATGAATTTAACTACGGGTAGACAAGTTCAAGGGATTGCGGCTAATGTCGAGAATGCATCACGAATATCAGAAAACACAAACCTCAGTACCGGCACAGCAGTCACTGCACAAGCGTTAAATGCGGTAGACACAGGCATACAAGCTTTTGGAGCCATTACTGGATTAGTAGATAATATCTCAGAATCAGTATTGTTACCTGCATTATCAGCACTGGGGATGAAAGGGATCGCTTCCTTACCCGTATCCAAGCAATTAGATCCTGTTATGGGAATTGATGTACACATGGTCGTGTTTCCTCCCGTTCCCGCTCCAATACCCATGCCTCATCCATATATTGGCGTCTTATTAAGACCTAAAGATTTTTTGAGTGCCACGATGGCCTCTTTTTTACCACCACCTCCACCACCACCAGAGCTCCCGGAAGTTCCTTCAGACGAACAACAATCAGCTGCCAATGTAAATCAAGCACTAAACATAGGTCATACCGTCGCGCAAATAGTAATTTCGATGATAGGAGCTACTGTCTTAGTGGGTGGATTACCCAGAGTAGTTGCTGGAACTCCTACTAAAAGTGTTCCTCATTTTCCTATGGGACCTTCTTTTCATCCTGCAACATCTGCAATGATGGTCAAAAATGTAGGACATGCATTTCTTGGAAGTTTATTAGCACTAGCAGATAACGATCCTATCTCAGGCGGTATGGCACATATGCACAATAATTGCTGGGATGTGGGATTGATTTCACCTCACACGTTACGCCCCAGTAAAAATACTTCTGATGAAACTAAAGTTGGATTGCAGCTCTTTGCACCTACAGGAATGATTATGTCCATTCCTATGGGAAAAACAATTCTTACTAATCCCGTACCAGCACCATTTAATCCTATGGCATTACTTCAAAAAGCATTAAAAGGTGCTTTTGGAAGACTTTTTGGAAGGCAGATGAGAAGACTTTCTGATAGCTTACATAATAAAATAAATGACAAAATAGGCAGTGGTAAACTTAACAATCTATTACACCGTGCTGCCTGTACAGTTACAGGACATCCTGTTGATGTAGCATCTGGTATGTTTTTTACTGATGAAGAAGATTTTAATTTACCAGGGCCAATTCCGTTATCATGGGAACGTGTCTGGTATAGCAAAAGTGATTACAAAGGACCACTGGGCAATGGATGGCATCATCAGTATGATATTGGTTTATTAATTGATATAACAGAAAAAGTTGCCACGTTACGTATGGCAGATGGCAGACCCATAGCCTTTGTGTTACCAGAAATTGATACTCCAACGTTTAATAAAGCGGAACAATTAGAATTTCGAAAAAATGAAGAGGGTGAATACTATATCTGGAATATCAAAGAAGATCTTTTCTATTATTTTACTAAAACCGTTTACAATCAAGTTCATCAGTTACGTAGCATTGTAAACTCCAATAGTTTTAGCATACAATTTACATATAATAAAAAGGGACATCTACTGCAAATCATTGATAGTGCGCATCGCATGCTTACTGTAGAAAATGATGCTGAGGGACGTATTATTAAAATCATGGCTCCAAGCCCAAGCTCTCGAAACGTTAATAGAACCTTTGCTATTGCATCTTACACATATAGTAAGCAAGGTAATATGATACAACAGACAAATGGCGTGGGGGATTCCATGTATTTTGAATATGAGAATAATCTTATGGTAAAAGAAATCTGGCGCAATGATCTCGTATGGCACTTTAGGTATGATGGCACGGAAATCGGTTCTCGATGTATTCATACTTGGGGAGATGGGGGTATCTACAATCATAAACTCACATATCTGGAAGGAAAAACTATAGTAGAAAATAGTTTAGATCAACTCACTACATATGACCATAAGGGTGGATTAGTCTATAAAAAAACAGATGCAAATAATGCTGAACATCTATGGTTATACGACAAAGACAATCAGTTGATCTCTGAAACCGATCCTATGGGGAACTGCCATATGTATAGTTATGATGATTTTGGCAATAAGACAACTAGTATAGATCCAACAGGTGCTAAAACAACTACTGAGTTTATCAATCCTAAATTGCCACATAAACCTACAGAAATTAAAGATGCTAATGCTGGAATATGGAAATGGAAATATGACGATCACGGTAATAAAATTATGCAATTCAATCCCATGGGAGCTTCTTTCAAAATGACCTATCAAGATGGGCTTCTCCATACCATAACGGATCCTATGGGGAATATCACAAAATTGGTATATGATAGTTGTTATAATATATCTGAAATTTTTGATAACCAAGGAAATCTAACCAAATACTGGTATGATTCGCTAGGTAGATGCACCAAAATAATGAATGCAAAAGGAGCCGTTCAGAAAAGACAATTTGATCTGAATGGTAGAATTATAAAAGTACACGATTTTGATAGTAATTATATTGAACTGGACTACGATGGTATTGATAACCTGTTACTCTACAAGGATGCACAGCAAGAAGTTAAATATCGATATACTGGTATGTGGAAAATGACCAGCCGCACGGATCAGCGTGGCACCACTTTATATCAATATAATAACGAAGAGCAACTTACCAAAGTTATTAATGAAAAGCAGCAACCTTATAACTTTCTGTTAGATGCTGTAGGTAATGTAATTCAGGAAACCAGTTTTGATGAGTCAATCAAAATTTTTGAGAGAGATCTTGCTGGACGTGTCACCCAGCTTACAAAAGCTAGTGGAAAAAAAGTTAGATACGAATATGATAATGCTAATAGAATAACAGAAATCATATATCAGGGAAATGAAATTGATCATAGTACCCAAAGTTTTGAATATAATGCTGCAGGACAACTTATAAAAGCTATTAATAAAAATGCTGAAATTGGTTTTATCCGCAATCCATTAGGGTTAATTACCGAGGAAACAATCAATGATGAAACAATTCATCATCAATACAACGCATCAGGTACTAGAATAGGACTTAAAAGTAGTTTGGGGGCTCATATTAATCTTGAACACGACACTTTTGGCAATCTAATTAATCTTAAAGCTAGTCAGGAAGATACGCAATGGGAAGCCAATTACGAGTATGACAGCTTAGGTTTTGAACTGAATCGTTTATTGCCAGGTAATGTACAACAAAACTTTAGTTATGACACATTAGGAAGGCTAACTGCTCAACAAACACTACAAAATAATAATGAAAAACATAAGCGACGATATACTTGGGGTAAAAATAGTCAGTTACACAACATAAGTGACAGCCATCAGGGTACTACTGTATTTGGATATACACCTACTGGGCACTTAGAAAAAACTACTTTTGGTAGCGGTCTGCAACAACACCGAAAAACAGATTCTGTAGGTAACCTTTATAAAAATGAAGAAAAAAACGATAGAATCTATAGCATTGGAGGACGATTAGAAAAAAAAGGAAGTTGGCTTTATATCTATAATGAAGAAGGGTTTCTGGTAGAAAAATATAAAAGTAGCGGTAGTTTACTTAAAGACAGGAAAGACTATTGGCAATACGCTTGGAATCAAGAAGGGATGCTGGAACAAGTAATTCGCCCTGACGGTCATAAAGTTACATTTACCTATGATGCTTTAGGCAGGAGATTGAGCAAAACTTTTAAAAACACTATAACTAAATGGCTTTGGGATGGTAATATACCCTTACACGAATGGAAAGAAAACATTCAGACTGGACAGATTTTAAGTAACAGTACAATAGGTGACGATGGTATCATCACCTGGGTGTTTGAAGAAAACAGTTATATCCCCACTGCCAAACTTAAGGGAACTAAAAAATATAGTATCTTAGTAGACCATCTGGGGACTCCTACCTCTATGTATAATCAAGAAGGAGAAGCCATCTGGGAGCGTTCTTTAGACAGTTATGGTAACATCCATAAAGGAAATCATGATAGTTGTCCATTTATGTATCAAGGGCAGTATTATGATCCTGAAATTGAGCTTGCTTATAATCGATTTAGATATTATGATCCGGAAGATGGGAGGTATATTTCTGTAGATCCAATTGGACTTCTAAGTGGAGAATTTAATTTTTATAGTTATGTTGATGATCCTAATGGATGGATTGATGTTTTTGGGTTAGTAAGCAAAATTTATAGTGTAGAAAGCTTACAACCTAATAGGCCTGTTGACAAAGGCGTGGAACTTACACATATTGAAGCAGTAAATCACGTTCGAAATGGAGGAGATGTTATTGTTTCGGGAGGAACTAGAAGGCAAAAAAGAAAAACAGCAAAGAGTATTGCTGATGATGCAGGAGGTAATAATGGAACCATGTTTCACGGTAAAACTATATCTGCAGGAGAGGGTACTTTAGCTCATCATCATCCATTAGACGGTAGTGGAGAAAAAATGCCTGCACACGTTTTTATTGATGACTCGGGAAGATCAGGAAGTCCGAATTTTTAAAAATGTAATAATGAAATATTTTAAATGGAAAATTCACGAAAAGCTTCAATCAAATGAAGACAACTTATTTGAAAAAGCAGAACGAGACTGGGAGAAAGCTAATCTTGAATATGATATTCATTTAAACAAAAACCATATTCTTAATACTTATAAAAGTATAAATTTTCATGATTATGAATTAAATAAAATTAAGTACTCAGATCAAAAATTATATTTAATGTTGAAAAACAGAAATAATAAATTTGTTTTTGAATATGATTTATTAAGCTTTAATATATTCAAGAATGAAATATCTAAAGATTATCCTAAAACACAATCCAATAATTTGGGAACTATTTTAATTAGCGAATTTCTTTACGAAAATCATTTACATAACAACATATTATTTGACAATGGATTAGAATTAAATGTAGGATTTAAAGAATTAAAAATCCTCCATCTTTGATCCTGAAATGCACTATTGCTTGTGTCTAAAGTTTCAGCATATTAAAACTTTATTTTTTCAATTATGCAATCGATTTATGACAAGACGAAACTATACAGAATCTTTGATGGGTTTTAAAATATAATCTTATCTAAAATCAGAGTAATGACTGTGGCCCAGTATATCAATAAGTTTGTTTTTAACAGAAATATGAATAACCTAAATGCACAACAGATTTTTAAAATCTCTAAGAATAGCTAAACATCGCAATCATTAATAAAATTATAGTTAATTAATACATACAGCTATATGGTATTCATAAGTTCTTCCAGATAATCGTAATCATCAATTTTTGAGTTTTTTGGTTGTTGATTTCCTATTTTTCTCATTTTAGGACGTGATGAATTATACACATATACCCCATTAGCATCCATAAAAAAATAATACACATCGATTTCCACATTAAATTGACCGTGTCCACCATCGCAAGGCGAAATTACACGCACTGTAGAGCCGAGAAACTGGATACTTTTCCAATCCGCGATGTTTTCAATTTCTTTATTTTCTATCAATATGTTATCATCGTAGGCATATGCTAATTTCAAATCTTTAACTGTTGAGTTATGTTCATATGTTTCGGTAATCTTATCAGGATGGCTTACAAAATAAAGTTGTTTATGATCCGCATAAAATGAACTTGTCATATTACCATATGTATCTATTGATGGATAATTAATGACGTCTCCTGGTAAGGATTTTAAAATTTCAAATTTATTTTGATCATAATTAAAAACATAACTGTTTTTCCCATCACTATAAAAACTATCACCCAACTTTTCCAACTCATTACTGTTTTCTACCATTGACATATCAATGGATTGATATCCTTTAAGTAGATTAGATGCATCATCATATACTTTACCTTCAAACGTTATGAAAGTTTTATTCTTACCTGTATATGTAGCTCTTATTGGTACAATTTTAGTTTGTCTCCCATTTTTATCTATTATAGAATGTCTAAGATACAACCAAATAATTCCATCCTTTGTATCAATAGAATACCCATATAGATGTTTAACAATTTCTGCATTTGCAAAATCCTTAAACTCTTCATATACTCTAAATTGGTTTGTATAGTCTGTTAATTCATCAAAGCCAATAAAATAGCAAGTATCATTATCATATAAAAAACCTTCATTAAATCTATCACTGGCTTTTACAAATTGGACATCCTCACCTCTAAGTTGAGGGATTTTTTTAAACGTAAGCTTATTTCTATCAAAAATATAGACCGCCTCATCGTTTTTTACTAAAATACCATCACGAACAATTCCTGATTTAAATAATTCTAAATCTTTAGGTACATTTTTAATTTCTTTTTCAATAACTTTTGAAGAATAACCTTCTGGCATCAAATAATACCAAATTCCGTTTCTACAGATAAGATCAGCTCCAATAATTTGAGTTATTTCTTTAATGTTAGCAACCTTAGAAACGCCATATTCTTCAATTTCGTAAAGTTCTTTTTCTGCAATAAAACAACCATCTAATGTTGAAAACAAAATCTTATCAGAATCTTCTCCCAGTATTTTAAAACCTTCAGTATTTATGGAATCTAAGACAATTTCTTCTCTGGAAACATAACTAATGGCATTAGGGTCTTTTACGGTATGTTGAAAAACTATATGATCTTCTTTAACAAACAAAGCATAATAATGTGGAGTATGGTAACTATAGCATTCACTATAAACAGTCTCATTTTTTGTGTTCAATAACGAAGAAATACAAAATGAGAAAATGATGATTATGTTATTCATAAGTTTATTATTAATTAGAATTTTAACTTTCAGACATCCACTATTTACAATAACGAGATCAGATAGTTCTTAAATTTAACTAATACAGATTTAAAAATTCAATAAAACTGGTATCACTTGGATAATATCATCTTTCCATATACTGGATTAATAAAAAAGCCTTCTCATAAAAATGAAAAGGCTTGTATATATTAAAAGAGAAACTTTTAATGATGCATTTCCTCTTCTCCTTCTTGTAATGGTATAATCTGAGAAACAAAATCCTGTCCTGCTATAACATATTCGCCATTCTCGTTGGTTTTACTATAATCATAAGGCCATCTATGCACACTAGGTATCTCTCCAGGCCAATTCCCATGAATATGCTCTACAGGTGTTGTCCATTCCATTGTATTAGAATTCCATGGATTCTGAACTGCCTTTTTACCATAAAATATAGAACTTATAAAGTTATATAAGAATACCAATTGAGCTGCAGCTGTGATCAATGCAAATACTGTAATTAAAACATTAGTATCTGCCAAATCATCAAAATAAGGAAAATAGCTATTCGTATAGTAACGACGTGGCAAACCAGCCATACCAATAAAATGCATTGGGAAAAAGACTCCATAAGCTCCTATAGCCGTTACCCAAAAGTGAACGTACCCTAAGTTTTTATTCATCATCTTACCATACATCTTAGGAAACCAATGATATACTCCGGCAAATAAACCATATAATGCAGAAATACCCATCACTAAGTGAAAATGCGCTACTACAAAATATGTATCGTGTACGTTTATATCAAGTGTACTATCCCCTAGAATAATTCCTGTTAGACCACCTGTAATAAAGGTAGATACTAGCCCTATAGAAAATAACATGGCAGGATTCAATTGTAAATTACCTTTCCAGAGTGTTGTTATATAGTTAAATGATTTTACTGCAGATGGAATTGCAATTAATAATGTTGTAAATGTAAATACAGATCCTAAAAATGGATTCATTCCTGAAATAAACATATGGTGACCCCAAACAATAGTAGATAAGAAAGCAATTGCTATGATAGATGCTACCATCGCTCGATATCCAAAGATTGGCTTACGCGAGTTGGTAGCTATAATCTCTGAAGTAATTCCTAGTGCTGGTAGTAATACAATATATACTTCAGGGTGTCCTAAAAACCAAAACAAATGTTCAAAAAGTACTGGTGATCCACCTTGATTGTGTAACACCTCTCCTGCAATATAAATATCACTTAAGTAAAAAGAAGTTCCAAAACTTCTATCCATAATTAATAATAGTGCAGCGGATAATAACACTGGAAATGATACAATTCCAATAATTGCTGTTACAAAAAAGGCCCAAATAGTTAAAGGCATACGTGTCATTGACATCCCCTTCGTACGAAGGTTAATCACTGTCACTACATAATTAAGAGAACCTAATAATGAAGATGCAATAAATATTGCCATAGATACTAACCATAAAGTCATTCCTGTACCAGATCCACCTATAGCTTGTGGCAACGCACTTAAAGGAGGATAAATTGTCCATCCAGCAGATGCAGGACCTGCCTCTGCAAATAATGATAAAATCATTATAACACTACTCAAAAAGAATAGCCAATAAGATACCATATTTAGAAATCCAGAAGCCATATCTCTGGCTCCAATTTGCAATGGTATTAATAAGTTACTGAAAGTACCACTTAGACCTGCAGTTAATACAAAGAATACCATAATGGTTCCATGAATAGTAACTAAAGCTAAATACATACTAGGATCCATCACACCATCAGTGCCAAATTTACCTAACAATACTTCAAAAATGGTAAACTTATGGTCTGGCCATGCTAATTGCATTCTAAATAATAGAGACATAGCGATCCCAATAATCCCCATGATTAAACCAGTAACCAAATACTGTTTAGAGATCATTTTATGATCCTGACTAAAAATATATTTAGTTATAAACGTTTCTTTATGATGTCCGTGATCGTCGTGAGCGTGCTCCTCTGCGTGATCATTTACGTGTGCTATTGCTGACATACAATTTTTTTTTATGAAATATATTAATCTTTCTTTTTCTCTTAATTACTAGCTTGTGCAGAGATTTGTTCTTTAAACGTCTTCTGCTCTGCTAACCAAGCATCGTAGTCTTCTTGTGACTCTACCACAATTTTCATTTGCATATTGTAGTGTGATGCACCACATATCTTATTACATAGCAAGTAATAATCAAATTCATAGTTTTCTAATGCTTCATCTCCATTAGCTGTTAATGCCTTACTTTTCTCTCTTCTGATATTATTAATAGTCGATACCTTTTCTACCATAAACTCGCTATTTCTCATTTCTTCTGAAGTAAGAGTAGGAGTATAAGCAAATTCAGTGATCATTCCCGGCACAACATTCATTTGCGCTCTAAAGAAAGGCATATATGCAGAATGTAATACATCCTGAGAACGTAATTTAAAAATAATCTTTCTATTTACAGGAAGGTGTAATTCATTTACCACCTTATCATCCATAGCATAACTATCTGAAACGTCAAGACCCAAGGTATTTACTCCTTCAATAAAACGAACATTGGCTTTCCCTAATTCCTTATCTTCTCCAGAATATCTAGCTCTCCAATCAAATTGATAAGCATATAACTCTACAATTATAGGATCTCCTTCCTGTTCGTCGATATTCATAATATCAGTCCAGGTAAATAATCCATAAATAATCAATCCAGCTAAAACAATAACCGGAATAATTGTCCAGATGAATTCTAATTTATCATTATCTGCAAAAAATAAAGCCTTATTTTCTTTCTTTCCTCTGTACTTATAAGCAAAGAAGTGTAATAATCCTTGCGTAATAAACTGTACAACAAAAATTAAAACCATCGATATTACCATTAATCGATCATAATCCACGCCATGTTCTGAGGCAGACTCCGGAAGAAAAAAGGTATGATACTGAACGAAACAGTATATGGTTAACAAATACATAAATATTACAAAAGCAAGCATTAACTTACCGTGTAAATTATTATCCTTGTCATTAGCAACCTGAGAATTATCCGCGCCTGAAAGCTGGGATAAACTCAATATTTTAGACATTTGCCAAAAGGAAATTCCTATAAGTGCTACAACTACTATGATTAAGAATACAGTCATTTTATCTATCTTCTGTTTAAGATCAAATTTTTAATAATGGAAGTGTTTACTTTCTTCTATAAAAGGATTACCCTTAGCTAATAATGGAGCTTTTGTTAATGCATTAAACACCACGAATAAGAATATCCCTAAAAACAATAACACAGCACTAATTTCTGGAAGTCCAATAAACCAAGACGTTCCTACGGTCGCTGGCATTACCATATTGAATACATCTACATAATGTCCACATAAGATAACTACTCCAGCCATAACTACAAACCAATTCATACGTTTATAATCACTATTCATTAATAATAGCAATGGGAAAATAAAATTCATTGCTAGCATACCGAAAAAAGGCAATTTATAATCTTCAATTCTAGTTATAAAATAAGTTACTTCTTCAGGAATATTAGAATACCAGATCAACATAAATTGCGAGAACCAAAGGTACGTCCAGAAAATACTGATCCCAAACATAAACTTAGCCAAATCATGTATATGACTATCATTTACAAACTCCATATACCCTTTAGACTTGAGATAAATTGTGATCATGGCAATCGTTGTAATTCCACAAACAAATAGTCCTGCAAAAACATACCATCCGAATAATGTACTAAACCAATGTGGATCAAAACTCATAATCCAATCCCAGGACATCATAGATTCTGTATATATAAAAAACACTAAAAAGGCTGCTGATATTTTGAAACTCTTTTTATACCATTTATTGCCAACTGAATCCTCGTCTTGTTTTCTTGAATATTTAATCGCAAAATGACGATATAACATCCATCCTCCTAAGAAAATGATAGCTCTGATAATAAAACCAGTTCCATTTAACCATCCTGCCTTACCCTGCAAAAGTTTATCTCCTGCAACCACCTCTGGATCTGCCCATACGAACAGATGATTTATATGAAAACCTGACAAAGCAAGTATTATCAGCATTATGATACCTCCAGGTACTAAATACGCAGTAATCGCTTCCATTACTCTAAAAAGAACAGGAGACCATCCTGCTTGTGCTGCGAATTGTATCGCATAAAAAGCAAGTACTCCCAACGAGATCATAAAAAAGAAAAAAGCTGCGATATATAAGGCTGCCCAAGGCTTATTTTGTAACTGATGTAATAAGTGTTCATAATGTGCATCTCCACCGTGAGCATCTTCACCATGAGTTTCTACTTTTGCGTGCTCCTCACCATGTCCAGCTTTGTGAGCATCATCTCCGTGATTATTAGTTGCGTGTGCATCACCATGTTCTCCACCATGAGCATTATGGGCTTTCTCCATCTCCTCCACCTCTTTGATAGAGCTTGGCGTACTAAGAAAGCTTGAACCAAGTCCGATAGCACCAACAACCACAAGAATGATCGAAAATAATTTTAATTTACTTGGTAGCGTATACATATCTTTATAATATCGTTATTCTTAATTTTTAATTCCTAAAACTAGTGAGCTTCTGTTACTTCTGTTTCTGACTCTTGAGATTCCTCTGGGCGTTCTTCAACTGCTGGTATCAAATTTTCAGGAGCCTTTACATCCGTATCTATTCTGGGTGTTTTCCCTTCTAGTTGCGCTTTTAATCGTTGTACATATTGCACAATCTGCCAACGTTCCTCTTCAGTTGTCTGAGAAGCGTAAGAACCCATTGTATTAATACCATAATACATCACATGATAAATACTACCTTCTGTAATTGCTCTACCAACATCATCATAACTAGGAACACCTAAAATCTTTTCTCTTTCTACAAGTGTACCTTTACCATTACCCTTATCACCATGACATATGGCACAATAAATAGTATATAGTTCCATCCCGGCAGCTTCATTTTCTACTGTATATTTTATAGGATTCTTTAACGAATCTTTTGCTAACTGATAGTGCTCATTAGTATTCTTGTAATCATAAGGCATCCATCCTCTAGGAATCGACCCCTCTGCAGGCAATTGAGCCTCCTGACCCGTAGTCCCAAAAACCTCATATTCACCATAGGCTTCATACCCTACAGATTCATACATGTTAGGCATATATTGATAATTAGGTCTCGAGTCCTTTTTACAAGAACCAATACTTATAGTCAGTATTGCTATTACTATTATAATTATACTATTCTTCATTATAACTAATGATTATCGTGCTTATCAATTATTTTAATTTCTACAGCTCCAGTATTACTAAGAAAACCTGTCATAATTTCAATGTCGTGATTAGCAACATCTATCTCCATCAAAAAATGATCATCTGTAGTTCTAACATCAGGATTTTCAGCTTCTTTAAAAGGCCATAATCTACTTCTCATATAAAAAGTAATTACCATTAAGTGAGCAGCAAAAAATACCGTGAGCTCAAACATAATTGGAACAAATGCTGGCATGTTCTCTAAATAACTGAAGCTGGGTTTTCCTCCAATATCCTGTGGCCAATCTTCGATCATTATATAATTCATCATCGTAATTGCCACTGTTAAACCAACACAGCCGTACATAAAAGCCGTGATAGCTAATCTAGTTGGTGCGAGACCCATCGCTTTATCAAGACCGTGTACAGGAAAAGGCGTAAAAACCTCTTCTATATGATAATGTTCTGCCCGAACCTGCTTTACAGCGTCCATTAGGACATCATCATCTGTATATAATGCATGTATAACCTTTGATGCCATACTTTCTAGTTGTTTTTTAATTTTGCTGCCTGACCTGACCAATCATCGCGTTGCGCTCTTCCTGGGAAAGATCCTGTAATACTATCTAATAAATCGTACTCTCTCTTGGTCATTTTACTAACCTGTTCGAAAGTAAAAATACCTAATTCATTTAGTTTAACCTCCATAACCGGCCCTATGCCATTCACTTTTTGAAGATCATCTGCTTTTTGTGTTACAGAATCAAAAGTTCCTATGTTACTCAGAAGCACGTCTAAATTTTCTTGTTTCTTATTAGAATCTATATCCTTAACAATATTTTCAGAGGAAACTTTCACTCCTACTTTAGGAAGTTCATCTCTATGGTCAATTCCTGCTTCTCTTAATTTCTTATATTTCTCTCCTGACGATTTCAAAATTGTTTTTACTTCGGCCTGAGCTATTACAGGGAATGTACGTGCATACAATAAGAATAACACAAAGAAAAACCCAATCGTTCCTATAAATATTCCAATATCAACAAACGTAGGTGAAAACATGGTCCAGGATGAAGGCAAGTAATCTCTATGAAGCGATGTTACAATAATTACAAAACGTTCAAACCACATTCCGATATTCACCACAATTGAAATAAAGAATGAAAACATAATACTTCTTCTCAACTTAGGAAACCACATAAATTGAGGTGAGAATACATTACAAGTCATCATTGCCCAATATGCCCACCAATAAGGTCCAGTTGCTCTGTTCAAAAATGCATACTGTTCGTATTCTACTCCAGAATACCAAGCAACAAATAATTCTGTAATATATGCTACACCAACTATAGAACCAGTAATCATTATTACAATATTCATCAATTCTATATGCTGTATGGTGATATAATTCTCAAGATTAGATACTTTTCTCATAATAATAAGAAGTGTATTTACCATAGCAAATCCAGAGAAAATCGCTCCTGCAACAAAATAAGGAGGAAAGATTGTTGTATGCCACCCAGGTATAACTGACGTCGCAAAATCAAAGGATACTATCGTATGTACTGAAAGTACTAATGGTGTTGCTAAACCTGCAAGCACTAATGATACCTCTTCAAAACGCTGCCAATCTTTTGCTCTACCACTCCAACCAAAAGAAAGTATACTATATATCCTCTTATTAAATGGTGTTATAGCACGATCCCGAATCATTGCAAAATCTGGCAATAAACCTGTCCACCAGAATACCAATGACACAGAAAGATACGTTGATATCGCAAATACATCCCATAATAATGGAGAGTTAAAGTTTACCCATAATGATCCAAACTGATTAGGTATTGGTAATACCCAATATGCCAGCCAAGGCCTTCCCATGTGAATAATTGGAAACAAACCAGCCTGTATTACAGAGAAAATAGTCATTGCCTCTGCAGATCGGTTAATTGCCATTCTCCATTTTTGTCTGAATAATAACAATACAGCAGAAATCAGGGTTCCTGCGTGACCAATACCTACCCACCAAACAAAATTGGTGATATCCCAGGCCCAACCTACTGTTTTATTTAATCCCCAGGTTCCTATACCAGTAGATACTGTATATAATATACATCCTATTCCCCAAAGAAAAGCAACAAGCGCAATGGAAAATACAATCCACCAAGATTTATTTGCTTTCCCCTCTACCGGTGCCGCTACATCCACAGTTACATCGTGGTATGTTTTATCGCCAGTTACTAAGGGTTTTCTTATAGGTGCTTCGTAATGAGACATAATCCTTTATAATTGAATTGGTTCTTTATTTATTTATTAAGCTTTGATTTCTGGCTTGTTTCTGACTTTAGTCTGATACATCACGTTAGGCTTTGTACCTACATGCTCAAGTAAATGATACATACGATCATCTTTTGTAAGCTCAGCGACTTTACTTTTCTTATCATTAATATCTCCAAATGTCATTGCACCAGAAGAACATGCAGCAGAACAAGCTGTCTGGAATTCTCCATCTTCAATAACTCTTCCATCTCTCTTAGCGTCCAAAATAGTTTTCTGCGTCATTTGGATACACATAGAGCATTTTTCCATAACACCTCTGGAGCGTACAGTAACATCAGGATTAAGCACCATACGACCTAAATCGTTGTTCATATGATAATCAAACTCATCGTTGTTATTATACAAGAACCAGTTAAATCTACGTACTTTATATGGACAGTTATTTGCACAATACCTAGTACCCACACAACGGTTATATGCCATGTGATTTTGACCTTGTTTACTATGTGCTGTTGCTCCAACAGGACATACAGTCTCACAAGGTGCATGATTACAATGTTGACACATTACAGGTTGAAAAGCTACTTCTGGGTTATCAGAAGCCATTTCCATCTCACCAAATTCTGACAGAGAGCTTCCTAAACCACTCATATTATTCTTCTTATCATTATCACCTGTAAAAGTTTCCTGAGAAGAATAATAACGATCAATACGTAACCAGTGCATATCTCTTGATCTTCTTATTTCTGATTTACCTACTACAGGAACATTGTTCTCTGCATGGCAAGCAATCACACAAGCACCACATCCCGTACATGCATTTAAATCAATAGAAAGATTGAAATGATGACCAACTGAGCGATCAAACTCATCCCAAAGATCAACCTCTGGGGAAGTTACCTCATATTCTATATGATTTTTACTAACTTCCGGAATTGCATTCCAATCGTGTTTATCTTTTGTATTAAATATTTCAAGCGTAGTTTCTTTAATAATATCACCACGACCCATCAATGTATTATGCAGTTGTACACAAGCAAATTCATGAACACCTTCTGCTGGAGAGAGCGATACCGTCTGTACAGCATTCTGATTTTGATATAAAGAAAAAGCATTGACTCCAACTTGCATATCTTCTTTCAGACCTTCTTTTTTACCATAACCTAAAGCCAATCCAACAGAACCTTTAGCTTGTCCTGGTTGAATAATTACAGGGACTTTAATTGTACTACCTCCTTGGATAGCAATATTAACATAACTTCCATTTAAAGCTCCATTAGCAACATTTTCATTCATAATACCTAACCCCTCCATTTCACTCGCATCAGCTCTGGAAACGGTTAGATAATTATCCCAGGAAGCTCTGGTAATTGGATCTGGCATCTCTTGTAACCAAGGGTTATTGGCCTGCTGACCATCTCCAAGGGATGTTTTTGTATATAATGTGAGTTCTAATCCTTTTGACTTTGCAGAAGACAATCTTCTAGCGGCTGCACCAACATTAGGCCCTACCGGAATAGCTGTCTCTATAGTATTATCTGTTAATTCTCCTTCTGGAGTATCAATAGCAGTTTCTAATTCTTGTTTAGCAAATACAGGTTTTACTAATACTCCATCATGTAAAGCCTGATTCCATGAAGTTCCTCCGAGAACACCTGTCCAAGCATTTTTTATATAATCTGTGTATGTGCTAGTATTTCCAGTCCACCTTAGTAAGGTTTCCTGAAACTGACGTGTATTAAATAAAGGCCTTATGGTAGGTTGCATTAAACTATAGCTACCTTTTTTAAGTTCTACATCACCCCAGGATTCTAAATAATGGGGTGTAGTAGCGATATAGTTACATAAAGAAGATGTTTCATCAGTATGCATACTAAATGCAACAGAAACTTCAACTTTTTCTAATCCTGATTTAAATTCAGCAGCATTAGGTAATGAATAAACAGGGTTAACTCCTGCTATCAACAATCCACCCACTACTCCGGCATTCATATCTGATATGAGCTGAGTAACAGCTTTTGCGTCACCCTGACGAATTCTGCGTGGAGTATCTTTACTAAAAGCTCTACTATTTATATGTTTATTAATTGCTAAAACTAACAATTGCGCATCTACATCCTGAATTCCAGAAACTACAACTGCATTACCCTTAGCGCTGTTAATTTGTTTCACTGCTTTTAATACTTCTGCTTCGAGTTTAGCATCTAATGTACTAGTAGACCCTGAACCTGTTATCCTTGAATATAATGCAGCTAATATTTGTTTTTGTTGCGTAGGAGTAGCCTGAACTCTTTTATCAGCATTTGCCCCTGACAGTGACATATTTGCTTCAAAATGAATATGCCTAGACATTTTTCCATTTTTAGGAATACGTCCTTTTGCATAACCACTATCATATCCTCCTCCTTGCCAATCTCCAAGAAAATCCGCACCTACACTTACTATGGTATTTACTTTCGAAAAATCATAATCTGCTAAAGCTCTTTCTCCATACATCAATTGATATGCATCCAATGCTTCACTTGAAGAAATCGTATCATATACTACATGAGAAACATTACCATACTTAGCTTTGAATTCTGAAATTAACTTAGCAGTAGAAGGACTAGCAAAAGTTTGTGTCAACAACACTATTTTCTTACCACCCAAGTTCTTCAACTTAGCTCCTACCTCAGCATCCAATTCTTTCCAACTAATATCTTTACCTGATTTTTTAGGATCTTGTAAACGCGATTGATCATACAAAGACAAAACTGAAGCATGAACTCTGGCATTAGCATCACCATTAGTCGTTGCTAAGTCGTTGTTCTCAACTTTAATTGGACGTCCTTCTCTAGTTTTGATTAATATACTTGCAAAGTCAAACCCATCTGCAATTGTTGTCGCATAATAATTTGCAACGCCAGGAATGATTCTTTCTGGCTGAACAACATACGGTATTGATTTAACAACTGGACCTTCACATGCCGCTAATGAAGCAGCTGCAGTACTAAAACCTACATATTTAAGAAAATCTCGACGCGTAGTCGAAGAATTCTCCAGAGATGATTTATCACCTAAAAACTCATCTGTAGGAATCTCCTTTACAAATTCATTTTGTTGTAGCGTCTCAACAATAGAGCTATTTTCGTTTAGCTCTTCAACACTTTTCCAGTATTTCTTGTTTGATGACATATATAATTGATATTAGCTTCTTACTATTTCCGAGACCGGATTACTTTGTTATTAATAATGGCACTTGCCACATTCTAGACCACCCATTTGAGCAGCTGTTAACTTATCAACACCGTATTTTTTTGACAATTCCTCATGAATTTTTTCATAATACTCATTGCCTTCAACTTTCACGTTTGTTTCTCTATGACAATTTATACACCACCCCATTGTTAAAGGTGCATGTTGATACATAATTTCCATTTCCTCTACAGGACCGTGACATTTCTGACATTCTATTCCTGCTACACTTACGTGCTGCGAGTGATTAAAATAAGCAAAATCAGGTAGATTATGAATACGAACCCACTTCACCGGCTCTGTTTTACCTGTATAGGACTGCGTTGATTCATCCCATCCTACAGCCTTATAAAGTTTTTGTATTTCTCCGTCGTAGAATTCTTTAGAATATTCTTCTGTCGCAGTTGCTTCTGCAACCTCACCGATAGATTTATGACAATTCATGCAAACATTTAGCGAAGGAATTCCTGAATGTTTTGATACCCTGGCAGAAGAATGACAATATTTACATTCTATCTGATTATCTCCTGCGTGAATCTTATGAGAGTAATGAATAGGTTGAATTGGCTGATACCCTTGATCAATACCTACCTGCATTACAAATCCATATACAAAATAAGCACTGGATAATAATAAGAATATCGCTGTTACTAAAACTAAAAATTGATTCTGAACAAAAGCTTTCCAGATTGGGGTTCTTTTTTCTGCTTCTGGAATTACAACCCCATTAGCCGCAGCAAAACTTCTTAGTGTTTTATTTACTAAAAACAATACAACCACCAACATTAAAAACACCAATGCCAGTGCTGCCAAAACAAGATTAGAAGAAACTCCAGAACCTCCACTAGTTCCAGCTCCATTATCAACAGTTGTTCCACCAGACACAGCAACTTCAGCTTTTGGCACCATTACATATGCCAAAATATCATCGATATCATTATTAGACAATTGAGGAAATGCGTTCATCGCAGTTTTGTTATACTCCTCATAGATTGCTATTGCTGCAGCATCACCAGAAGCGATCATTGCTGCACTGTTTTTAATCCAAGAATATAGCCATTCTGTACTATGTCTATCTGTTACTCCAAAAAGTGCAGGACCTGTTGCTCTTTTGTATCGCTTGTGACAAGAAGCACAAAGTGATTTAAATAACGCCTCTCCTTTTGCTATATCTCCACCAGCTGCAACTTCCTCTGTTGCCGCTGCTTCTTCGGTAGTAGCTACCTCATCCTGTGCAAAAACAGGACTAAAAAATGTAACTAAAAAAACAGTTCCTAAAAAAAGGATTCTGGAGGCAGAATTTCGGTATTTAACCTGTTTCATATTGTTAAGTAGAATTATCGTCTAAATTTTGGTACGGTTTTTTCTTATTTATAAAACAAAGATGCAAAACCAACGCATTTTAATTCGTCTGCAAAAATAGCATAATAAGTCGATTTTAGAAATGTTAGCGAATGCTTCGGTATTAATTTATAATAATTCTAAATAATATTTTTTTAAGATTTTGAGTTATTAAACTTTACCTTTACACCAAATCTATTTGTAATGAGAATTTTAATGAAAAAAAACACCATTTTACTTGCTGGTTTATGTTTAACTGGAACCGCATTTATAAAAGCACAAGATACAAATAACTCAAATGGTTTTACTACCGCAGAAGTGATAAGCCAACCTGATCCAAAAGTTACAATAAATCAAGATCCTAAAATAAAAATGTTATTGGATATCAAAACTAAACTGGATGAAACCGGGGTGCTTAGCGAAAACTATAAGGTTCAACTGTTTTACGGAAATATCACAAAAGCAAACGAAATATTAAATAAGGCTACCGCTGCATTCCCACAATGGAAATCTGATATCATTTGGGAAACTCCTAATTACAAAGTATGGATAGGCACATACAGAACTAGAATTGAAGCTGACAGAGCTCTAAAAGAAATCAGAACAGAATTCCCTAATGCGTTTAGCTTCAAACCTGAAAAAAGCTAATCTGAAATTACCATCATAACACGTTATTATTAACAGCATTTTTCCCTAATATTATACTGTATTACAAAAAACACAAATAGAACCCAGGTCTTTATTTCTAAGGAATTATTTTTACGTTGAATTTTTCATCTATATAATTTCACCGAACTTAAAAATTCCCAAACAAACATTTATTATAAAAGTAAAGCCCGATATTCTTTTTTAGAATATCGGGCTTTACTTTTATTGTTATTTTCTCAAAGATTACAATTTCTTCTTAACAGCAACTTCCTGATAAGCCTCTATAACATCTCCGATTCTTATATCATTGTAGTTTTTAATCTGTATACCACAATCGTATCCTTTTGCTACTTCTTTCACATCATCTTTAAACCTTTTTAAAGATGCAAATGTACCCGTGTAAACCACGACACTTTCTCTAATTACTCGAATCCCTGAATTACGGAAGATTTTACCAGTCATTACCATACAACCAGCGATGGTTCCGACTTTAGAAATCTTAAATGTCTCTCTAATCTCCGCAGTACCAGTAATTTCCTCTTTCATTACAGGAGAAAGCATTCCCTCCATTGCATCCTTTAGATCATTAATCGCATCATAGATAATAGAATATGTTCTGATATCAATTTCTTCTTTATCAGCTACCGTTCTGGCATTACCAGCCGGACGTACATTAAACCCTATAATAATAGCATCAGATGCAGAGGCTAATAACACGTCACTTTCTGTGATAGCACCGACTGCTTTATGTATAATATTCACATGAATCTCTTCTGTAGATAATTTCTGGAAAGAATCAGTCAAAGCTTCAACAGAACCATCCACATCACCTTTTAGAATTATATTCAACTCCTTAAAGTCTCCTAATGCAATCCTACGTCCAATCTCATCAAGTGTTATATGTCTCTGAGTACGCACAGATTGTTCCCTGTGCAATTGAGCACGTTTAGCAGCTATATCTTTAGCTTCTCTCTCATCTTCTAACACACTAAACTTATCACCAGCCTGTGGCGCACCATCTAAACCTAATATTGATACAGGTGTAGAAGGTCCCGCTTCTTTCACATTATTACCACGCTCATCCTGCATTGCTTTTACCTTACCACTATTTTTACCAGCAAGCACATAATCACCAACGCGCAATGTTCCTGCCTGAACTAAGATAGTAGACACATATCCTCGACCTTTGTCAAGGAATGCTTCAACTACAGTTCCCGCAGCTAATCTATCAGGGTTTGCTTTGAGCTCTAATAACTCAGCTTCTAATAAAACTTTTTCTAATAACTCTTTGACCCCTAAACCTGTTTTAGCAGAAATATCATGGGATTGGATTTTTCCACCCCAATCTTCAACCAATAAATTCATTGAAGCTAACTTCTCTTTTATCTTTTCAGGATTAGCTTCTGGCCTATCAACTTTGTTAATAGCAAAAATTATAGGAACTCCAGCAGCCTGTGCATGACTAATTGCTTCTTTTGTCTGTGGCATTACGTCATCATCTGCTGCTATCACAATAATTGCTAAATCCGTTACTTGCGCACCACGAGCACGCATTGCAGTAAAGGCCTCGTGTCCTGGCGTATCCAAAAATGCTATTTTTTGACCATTTCCTAGTTGCACTCCATACGCACCAATGTGCTGAGTAATTCCCCCACTCTCTCCGGCAATTACATTTTCTTCCCGAATATGATCTAATAAAGATGTTTTACCATGATCAACATGTCCCATCACTGTTACAATAGGTGCTCTGGTAATCAAATCTTCTGGCGAATCTACAATCTCTTCAATAGATTCTTCTATATCAGAACTTACAAAATCAACTTCAAAACCAAATTCATCTGCCACAATAGAAAGTGTCTCTGCATCCAATCGCTGATTCATCGTCACCATAATACCGAGCGACATACAAGCAGAAATCACTTGAGTAGTAGGCACATCCATCATAGTTGCAACTTCTGACACAGTAACAAACTCAGTTACTTTAATAACTTTACTTTCTTGTTCTTGCTGTGCTACATCATCTTCAGCCTTTTGACGGTGCTGATCTCTCTTATCTCTACGATACTTAGCTGCTTTTGATTTACTAGACTTTCCTTGTAGTTTTTCTAGTGTTTCTCTTACTTGTTTTTGTACTTCTTCTTCGCTAGGCTCTTCCTTCACAACTGCAGCAGGTCTTCTTCCCTTTGCAGATCCACGTCCTCCGCCCTTATTACCAGGGCCTCGGTTTCCTCCAGGTCCTCTAGAGTTCCTATTGGCTGTTGTTCCGGGCTTGGTACCTTCTTTACTGATTCTGCGACGACGTTTCTTAGGATCTCCTGTCTTGTCGTCTTTCTTTTTAACTGGCTTTTTAAACTTAGTTAAATCTATTTTTTGTCCTGTGAAATTAGGACCATCTAATTTTTTATATTGCGTTTCAACCTTAACAGGTTCTGCAGGCGCTTCAGGCTCTTGCGATGTAGCTTGCGTTTCCTCTTTAGCAGCAGATGCAGATTGTTCCTGTGATTTCGCTTTTTTCTGCTCTAAATCGATAGGAGCTACTTTAGATATCTTAATTCCTTTTTTAACAGGTCTGTTTGAAACCACCTCTGGTTCAGGATTTTTCGCAACCTCTTTTACAGGAGGCGTCTCCTTTTCTTCCTTTGGTTTTTCCTCTTTGACAACAGGTTTTTTATCTAAATCGATTTTACCTACCTGTTTAGGACCACTTAATTGCGTTTTTGCTTTTATGACTTCACGAGCCTCAATACGCTTACGCTTTTCCTCCTGCTCTGTCTCAATCTGCACACGCAATGCTTCTTTTTCCTTTTTCTTCTCTTCACCCACCTCTTTTGAAGCGACCTTTTTACTCTTATCTGTTTGGAACTCGTCAAACAAGAGTTGATAAATCTCTGAAGAAATTTTTGTGGTAGGGCGTGAATCGATCTCATGACCTTTTGAATTCAAAAAGTCAACAGCCCGATCCAACGATATGTTAAATTCACGCAATACCTTATTTAATCTCATTGTTTTTGCTTCAGCCATAAATGCCTCTTATTTTGTGCTCAAATATAAATTAATTGAAGTTATTAATCCTCAAATTCTGATTTTAATATCTTCATAACATCACTTACAGTCTCTTCTTCAAGATCTGTTCTTTTTACTAAATCTCCGATTTCCTGCTCTAAAATACTCTTTGCAGTATCTAATCCAATCTTAGCAAACTCTTCTATAACCCAAGATTCTATCTCATCTGAAAACTCAGATAACTCTACATCCTCTTCTACTCCTTCTCTAAATACATCAATCTCATAACCAGTTAACTGACCTGCCAATCTAATATTGTGACCACCACGACCAATTGCTTTAGAAACCTCTTCTGGCTTTAACATTACTTCTGCGCGACTTTTCTCCTCATCAATCTTGATCGAAGTTACCTTTGCAGGACTTAACGCTCTGGTTATAAACAACTGTAGATTATTTGTGTAATTAATCACGTCAATGTTTTCATTACCTAATTCTCTCACAATTCCATGGATTCTAGAACCTTTCATTCCGACACAAGCACCCACAGGATCAATCCTATCGTCATAAGAATCAACCGCAACCTTAGCTTTCTCACCAGGTATTCTAACAACTTTCTTAACAGTAATTAAACCATCAAACACTTCAGGAATCTCTGATTCAAATAATTTCTCCAAAAATAAAGGAGAAGTTCTAGACATTATAATCGCAGGCTTATTACCTTTTAATTCCACTGATTCTATAATTCCACGTACATTTTCTCCTTTTCTAAAAAAATCAGTTGGAATTTGTCTTTCTTTTGGAAGAATAACTTCATTCCCTTCATCATCTAACAATATAATAGCTCTGTGTCTAATATGATGTACTTCTGCTGTATATATTTCTCCCTCTAATTCTTTAAATTGCTTATATATATTAGTGTTATCGTGCTCATGAATTTTAGAAATCAAATTTTGACGTAACGCCAAGATTGAACGTCTTCCCAAATGAATTAACTTAACCTCCTCAGACACATCCTCTCCGACTTCAAAATCCGGTTCTATTTTTCTAGCCTGTGTTATGGAAATCTCTTGATTATCATCTTCTACCTCACCATCACCAACTACGACACGATTTCTCCATATCTCTAAATCACCCTTATCTGGATTTATAATAATATCAAAATTATCGTCACTTCCGAACTTTTTCTTTAATGCATTTCTAAATACATCCTCTAAGATCGCCATTAGTGTCACACGATCGATTAACTTGTCATCTTTAAATTCTGAAAATGATTCTATTAAAGCGATATTTTCCATATCAATTTATAATTAAAATGTTATCATAACTTTTGCTTCTTCTATATCATCATATGAAATAGAAGCTTCTTTGGTTACTGTTATTTTTCCTTTTCCTATTGGTTTTGGCTCTCTGGCTTTCCACACCAAATTAATATCTTTATCCGTTACAGAAATTAATTTACCTTCTATTACTTCATCTTTTGTATGAACCTTTAACGTTCTACCTACATTTTTTTTGTATTGCCTCCTATGTCGTAAACCTTCAGAAACGCCTGCTGACATAACTTCGAGCGCAAAATCTTCTTCTTCTCGATCTAAATTGTGCTCTACAGCCCGACTAACCGCAATACAATCTTCCACAGTCACTCCCGCATCACCATCAATGACAATCTCTATCCGATTACCAGGGAAAACAGTATAATCGATAAGAAACAATGATTCCCTCTCTTCTAATGCGGCTTCTAATAAACTATGTGCTTTTTCTTTTAACGACATACCTAGATAAAAAGAGGGGACTTTAACGTCCCCTCAATTTGGTTTTTTAATTTCAACGGTGCAAAGATAGTAATAATATCTTATATTCAAAACGTTGATAAGAATGATTTTATTTGTAACTTTAAGTAGTTCAAAAAAATAATCTCTATTTTATCATAACTACACAACCTCTTTAAAAAACACAAATCACCATGGCAAAAAAAATTTTAGTTCCAACTGACTTCTCTCATCAAGCAGAAAGCGCATTAAAAGTAGCAGCACAGATAGCTAAAAAAAATGACAGTCAAATATACCTGCTTCATATCATAGAACTCCCAGTGCATTTAGTTGATTTAATGTCTTCTAACCGAACTCCTCCGGGTCCCGAGGCTGTATTATTTATGAAACAAACTCATAAAAAGTTTGAAGAAATCATGGCAAGCGATTACCTAGATGGTATTGAAGTTATTGAGACTGTAAGTTTTGAAAATGTACTCGATGGAATTATGAATTCTTGTGAGAAAAACAATATTGACATGATCATAATGGGATCTCACGGATCCTCAGGTTTTGAAGAATTATTTATAGGGTCTAATGCAGAAAAAGTCGTACGAACAGCTAAGCAGCCTGTACTTGTGATAAAAGAAGATTGTGATATTTTTGCTGTAGATGACATTGTCTACGCTACAAATTTTGATGACGAAGACAAGCCTTCTTTAATCAATGCACATGAGTTTGCTAAGCAATTAAATGCAAAACTTCATCTCGTATGGATTAATACTTCAAACAATTTTAAAACAACGACACAGACTGAGGTAAAAATGAACGCAATGCTATCAGGTCTTACAATTGAAAATTATACACTCAATATCTATAATGACATCAACGTAGAAAAGGGGATATTTAATTTCTCTAATTCAGTTAAAGCTGGCATTATAGGAATCAGTACTCATGGAAGGAAAGGAATATCTCATTTTATTAACGGAAGCCTGGGTGAGGATGTAGTAAATCATGCAAAAAGACCGGTATTAACCTTCAAAATTTAACAAAAACACATCATTATAAAAACAATAACCCCTTAATCAAAGTAGAATAAGGGGTTATTAAGTTGGTCTACTAGGGCTCGAACCTAGACTCTTCTGTACCAAAAACAGACGTGTTGCCAGTTACACCATAGACCAATACGCGTTAGCGGATGCAAATTTAAAACTTTCTTTTACGTATACAAACATTTTCTTTACTTTTTTAATCACTATTTAAAAAAAGTCCCGAGTTTTGATTTCCGAAATCAGTTCTATGATCTCTTAATACAATTTTAAAAGATCATAAAATATAAACTTCTGTTAAGCGTTTGCTAAAAAAACTAAAGAGAACGTATTTTTATTACTAAATTCGCCACACTTTATATAACAGAAAGATTTTATGAGTTCATTCAACTTCACTAAGTGGAATAAGATATTAGGATGGGTAGTTTTTGGAATTGCCCTTTGCGTATACGCACTCACTGTAGAACCCACAGCTAGTTTTTGGGATGCTGGTGAATATATAGCAACTTCCTCAAAACTTCAGGTAGGGCATCCACCAGGTGCTCCTTTATTCCAGATGATCGGTGCATTTGCTTCTATTTTTGCATCTGATCCTACTCAAATTGCCCTTGTAGTTAATATGACCTCAGCTTTTGCCAGCGCATTAACTATTCTTTTTATGTTTTGGTCTATTACCATTTTGATTAGAAAACTAATTCTTCAAGACGAAAAATTAACCGAAGGAAAAGCAATAGCGGTTTTAGGTAGTGCTTTTGTCGGCTCATTGGCCTTTACATTTACCGATAGTTTCTGGTTTAATGCAGTAGAGGCAGAAGTATATGCTATGGCTACTTGTATCCTATCTGTTTTATTTTACCTAGGTCTTCTATGGGAAAGAGATATGCATAAACCCAGAGGGAATAGATGGCTCATCTTAATTGCTTTTGTTGCCGGACTTTCTTTTGGAATTCACTTTATGGGGTTATTATCAATTCCTGCTATAGGACTCCTTTATTATTTCAAAAATTATAAGAAAATAACATTTCTGAATTTTATTATTGCTAATGTCGTTGTTGTAGCTATTCTACTGTTTATTTTTAAATTACTACTTCCTTCTACTTTAAAACTTTTTGGAAATGCTGAAGTTTTCTTTGTAAATAGCTTGAATCTTCCATTTAATTCAGGTACAATTATTGTCGGGCTTGCTATTGCCGCCGCATTTTATTTTGGAATTAGAAGAACAAGAAGAACAGGAGAGGCAAGAATGCATATAGCTACAATTCAGCTTCTATTAGCCCTGATATCTATAAAAATTATAATTTATGACATTATATATGGATTATTGATTTTGAACGATTTTAGTATTCCTTATTTATTCTCAATGTCTATCCTTATTGTTATTGCAACTATTACTTTTAAATTTCCTTTATGGAATAAAGAAATTAAGGATTCTACACTTATCATAAATATACTTTTTATCGCACTAGGTTTACATTTTAACTGGACACTTATATTATTAGCCATAATAGTCATTACCATATCATTTATTTTTGATAAGTACGGCTTTCGTATTAAATTCTCACAATTAAATACACTACTTCTTTGCGTTACGTTTATTCTAATTGGCTTTTCTTGTTGGATTATGCTGCCAATCCGAGCCAATGCAGGTACAGTGATTAATGAGAACAATCCTAACAATGCCAGAGAACTTCTGGCATACTACAACCTGGAACAATATCCTGAAACTCACCTGTTCTATGGTCCTCAATTTACAGAAATATACGCTGGCCTCGATAAAGATGATCCTTATGATGATGATAAGAAGAAATATGAAAAGGATGTTGAAGCTGGAAAATATATCGTCGTTAACGACTGGAAAAATGCAAAACAGAATATTGACAAAAACCATAGAGCAATATTACCCAGAATGTGGAGCACAGAACACATTGCTAATTATATGGACTTTACCGGGCCTATTAAATTTACTATTAAACCAGAATTTAGTGATGAACCAGAATTGCTAGAAGCAGTGACCCAATTTAGAAGAGAATATGCTGTTGGAAAACTAGATAATGATGATTATAACAAATTCTTAAAATCATTTGGTGATTATATTGATGTTCAGAAACCTTCACTAGCATCCAATCTTTCTTATTTATTCGAATATCAAATGGGCTATATGTACTGGCGTTATTTTATGTGGAATTTTACCGGGAGACAAGATGACAATCAAGGTCAATACACCAATCTGGAAGGAAATTGGTTAAGTGGAATTAAGTTTATCGATGAGATGCACTTAGGCTCACAAGATAATTTACCATCGGATGTAACAAAAAATAAAGCTCGTAATACCTATTACTTCTTACCCCTACTACTTGGGCTTATAGGCTTTGTTTTTCAAATGCAACGGGATAAGAAAAACTTCTGGGTATTGTTAGTATTCTTTTTATTTACCGGATTAGCATTAAAAATCTATCTTAATGAAAGACCTTTTGAACCTAGAGAACGTGACTATGCATTAGTGGGCTCTTTCTATATTTTTGCTATATGGATAGGATTTGGTGTCTATGCTCTGTTTGATATGTTAAAAACTTATCTAAAGCCTAAAATATTGGCACCTATGATCACGGCAATATGCTTTTTAGCAGTTCCAATGCTATTAGCAGCAGAAAATTGGGATGACCATGACCGCTCCAATAGATATACGGCACAAGCTATGGCAAAAATGTATCTCCAATCCTGTCAGGAAGATGCTATTTTATTTACTATCGGTGATAATGACACCTTTGCCCTATGGTATGCACAAGAGATTGAAGAATACCGTACAGATGTGCGTACTGTTAATACGAGTCTTTTTGCTACAGATTGGTATATAGACCAGATGAAGAAGGCTGCTTATAATGGAAAACCTATTCCATCACAATTGACACACGATTTTTATCGTTTTGGCAATAATGACGCCATTTATTATAAGCCAGTCACTAATGACACTATGCTCATTAAAAACTGGATGCGCTGGATAGAATCGAGCGACAACAGAACCAAAGGTGATTTATCTAATGGAAAGAAGGTGAATACATTTCCAACCAAACACATCAGAATACCTGTTGATAAGGAGGCAGTATTAAGAAATGGTATCGTACCTAAAGAAGACGCAGATCTTATTGTGCCTTATATAGACATACATCTCAAAGGAGATTTAGTATTTAAAAATCGTCTTTTAATGCTGGATATTATTGCTAATAATAATTGGGAACGACCCATATACTTTACCGGAGGTAGTTTTGGTGATGACGATTATTTATGGATGAAGGATTACCTTCAATTAGATGGTGTAACTTATAAATTGGTTCCTATACGAACTCCGATAGATAAACAAAATCCATATGAAATGGGTAGAATAGATACGGATGTTATGTATAAAAATGTAACTAGTTGGGACTGGGGTAATAGCGAAGACCCTAATATCTACCACGATCCAGAAACACGTAAAAATTCGATTACCTATAGAAGTAATTTAGCGAGACTGGTTAACACATTAATTGAAGAAAGAAAATTAGTTAAAGCCAAAGAAATTCTAGATTTAGGTATGGAAAAAATGCCCATAGAATACTATGAGTTCTATACGTTATTAGAACCCTATGTGAGCGGATACTATCAAGTGGGAGAAAAAGAAAAAGCCAGAAATTTATGGAATAAAATAGCCGAAAAATATCAAGAACAACTCACTTATTTTGGTAGTTTAAGTTTAAAAGAGCAACGAGATTATGCAAGCGAAATATATAGTAATGCAGAACGTTACCGAAGTATTGTAAATTTATTACTTATCAATGGAGACCGAGAAATTATTGAAGAAAAAGCAGATGAATTCAATAGATATCTTCGATTATTTACTGACCTATACTCTAAGGATGAAGAGTATGACAAGAACGAAAACAATGACACCTTAGAAAATAATTTGCCAGAGGAAATTCTAGACAATATAAAAGTACAGGATAGTTTTGATAGTGTTCCTAAACTATAAATTGATTACATCATTTTGAAATTAATCCCCACCAAAACACCTAGATTACTTAAAACGTGGTATCAAGGTTATCGGTGGGATTTTTATGAAACAAATGAAAAAGCAATTTATCTTACTTTTGATGATGGTCCTATACCTGATGTTACAGAATTTGTATTAGATCAGCTCAAAAAGTTTAATGCATTAGCTACATTCTTTTGTATCGGCGATAACATTAAAAAGCACCCTAATATCTTTAATAAAGTAGTTTCTGATGGCCATGCTATAGGAAACCACACTATGAATCACCTAAAGGCTTGGAAAAATAGTCAAGAACAATACCTGAACAATATTATTGAATGTGATAGGGAAATATCTAAACATATTGATGTACATCATAAAATTTTCAGACCACCTTATGGACAAATAAGCCAATCCAAATTAAAAGCCACAAAAGAACTAGGATACGAAATAATATTATGGGATATATTAGCAAAAGATTGGAGTAAAAAAACCACTCCAGTAGAATGTCATCATAACGTGATTAATTACACTAAAAATGGAAGTATTGTAGTTTTACATGACAGCATCAAAGCTTCAGAAAACCTCAAATACTCATTACCAAAAATATTAAGTCATTTTACAAAAAAAGGATATGTATTTAATAAAATATAAAATTAAAACCAGAGGAAAGACACACAACTTATTTAATGCAGTAATTGATTTATGACTTTAAACAGTGATTGTTACTAAATATATTCTTTAATAATACCAATCAAGGTGTTAGCATCTTGCTCCCCACTTTGTCTCCAGACCATTTCTCCTTTCTTATAGATCATTAAAGTCGGTAAACCCTTAACGCGTAATGCTGTAGCTAATTCCTCATTTTTATCAACATCAATTTTTATTACCTTAGCTTTATCTCCAAGAGCTGCCGCAACATCTCTTAACACAGGATGCATTGATGCTGATGGCTCATTCCAATCTGTATAAAAATCTAACAAAACCGGAACTTCAATACCTATTAATTCCCCAAACTTTGACATTTTCTAAAAATTTTATGATGTATACCTATATTGTAACATACAACCTTTAAGTAATTGTAAATATAACATTTTCTTCTAATTATGTTTGCCTAGACCCTTTTCTCAGTTCAATGACACTAATTTCAGGCCAGATTCCTACTCTACCAGGAAAGGCATGAAAACCAAAACCTCTATTTACATTCAGATACTTTCCCATATTCTCATAAATACCCGCCCATTGCTTATAAACGTATTGCACGGGACTCCATTGTATAAAACCAGGGATTTCTATACCAAACTGAAAACCATGTGTGTGACCGCTTAGTGTAAGGTGATAATGATGATCATTATTTTTAACTTCATACTCCCAGTGGGAAGGATCATGACTCAATAAAATCTTAAAATCTTTTTTATCAACACTTTGAGAAGCCTTATTGAGATCTCCGGCTTTCTTAAAATTATGCCCCCAATTTTCTACCCCTATTAATGCGATTCGTTCTCCATCTTTTTCAATAAAGACATGTTCATTTAATAACAAATCGAAATTAATTTTAGAATGAACTTCTTTTATTGCGCGAAAATTAGCTTCTTTTTCGTGCTGATTATTCCAGGTGACATACTCACCATAATCATGATTCCCTAAAATAGAATACTTACCATAAACAGGTGTTTTTAACTTTTTAAAAACAGGTATCCATTCATCCATTTCACTAGCCACCGTATTCACAATATCCCCAGTAAACACAAATAGATCTGTCTCTTGTTTATTAATTAAATCTACTGCATATTCAATTTTTGCTACTTCATCAAAACTACCAGAATGAATATCTGATATCTGTGTCAGGCGAAAACCATCAAATGCATTAGGTAAATCTTCAAAATATAGTACATGCTGTACAACTTTAAAATTATATTTCCCTCTAAAAATACCATGCAAAAGCCCTGTAAAAGGAATAGCAGCGACTCCTAATGCTAATTGACTTATAAATTTTCTGCGATCAGGTAAATATTGAGTAGCACTTTCATCGCAACAAGTATTAGTGATATAAATGTATCCTGCAATGCAAAGTCTTATGATATCTTCACCAAACATAAATAACACCAAAATTAATTTTGGCACTAGGGTGACAAGTAGCAAACCACTTGCTCTAAGTGTGTATTTTGTAGGACCAACACTTCTATCATAATTTGCAAATATATACACAGCATAGCAAATAACTGCTACCGAAATAATCCAGTAAACTATATGAATCCAATAATTTTTAAAAAGTGTTCTAAAAACCTGATATGCATATATCTCAATTAATACACTTATTAAAATAAGCAGTATCCATCTCATTTTCTAATTCTATTTTAATGATAAAACAAAGCTATTCTACCTTTTCATAATTTACTTAGGTTTAAGTAAACATTAACGTATAAAAGAACTCAATCCCCTGAAATCAACTGTACAAGAATCTGCAAACCCAATAACCCATAAATATTATTAATTCCTTTCCTAGGTAAATTTTTTATTCGTACATTCGTTTTTAGAATTTAATTATTATTTATAAGACAATATAACCGTATATAAAGTAATTGATAACATTGTTATCAATTTTATTTTGGGGCGAAATGCCGTCATTTTTGACGGCATTTCTTATTTCTAAAATTTGACGCTATTTTCACCAATCTTCTTTTTATATTGCATTTTTTAAAAACTAATTCCTGTTATGTCACAAAAACGTCTTTTCCTTCTAGATGCCTACGCTTTAATTTTTAGAGGTTATTATGCGCTCATAAAAAATCCAAGAATAAATTCTAAAGGACAAGATACCTCTGCCATTCTAGGATTTGTAAATTCTCTTTTTGATGTTATTAAAAGAGAAAAACCAGATCATCTTGCGGTGGCATTTGATAAAGAAGGGAGTAAAGATCGTTTAGAAATTTTCCCAGAATATAAAGCAAATCGGAACGAAACTCCAGAAGCTATCAAAATTGCAATACCAATTATTCAGGAGATTTTGAAAGCAATGCATATTCCCATTATTGAATTAGCAGGGGTTGAGGCAGATGATCTAATTGGAACTATTGCTAAGCAAGCTGAAAAAGAAAACTATAAAATATATATGGTGACTCCAGATAAGGATTATGCTCAATTGGTGTCAGAAAACATTTTCATGTACCGTCCTGCCAGAATGGGTAACGGTATAGAGATTTTAGGAATCCCAGAAGTACAAAAGAAGTTTGAAGTAGCACGACCAGAGCAGGTGATTGACTATCTCGGGATGATGGGAGATGCTGTTGATAATATTCCTGGATTGCCTGGTGTAGGGGATAAAACTGCTAAGAAATTCATTGCAGCTTATGGTTCTATGGAGGGTCTTCTTGATAATATAGATAAGCTAAAAGGTAAAATGAAAGAAAAAGTAGAAGCCAATGCAGCTCTAGGATTACTTTCTAAAAAATTAGCTACAATAATCACTGATTGTGATGTGACTTTTAACGCAAAAGACTATGAAATCTCTGAACCCAATAGCAAAGAGGTATACAAGATCTTTCAAGAGTTAGAGTTTAGAAGACTCACCGATCAATTTAATAAAATCTTCATTCCTTCTCATAGTAATGATTCAAAATCAAGCACAAGCTCCTCTTCATCTAAAAAACAAGAAAACGCAGCAGGTGCAGGTCAATTCTCATTATTTGGGAGTAATGAAAAAACTGCAACAACGGATGCAACTGATTTTTCTGGCAGAAATACTATTGAAAATACGGAGCATTTTTATCAGAGTATTGCTCCAGGAATGGCAATGAATCTTTTTTTTCAGAATCTGATGAAACAAGAACATGTATGTTTTGACACAGAAACTACGGGTCTGGATGCATTGACTGCAGAACTTGTAGGGATTGCTTTTTCCTGGGAAAAAGGAAAAGGATTTTATGTTCCATTTCCCGAAGATCGACAGGAAGCCCAGAAATTAATTGAACAACTAAGAGCATTTTTTGAATCAGAAAGTAATACTAAAATTGGTCAGAATTTAAAATACGACATTAAAGTATTGGCAAAATATGACATCGAAGTAAAAGGAACCTTATTCGATACCATGCTAGCGCATTACCTCATCAATCCCGATATGAGACATAATATGGATGTCCTTTCTGAAACTTACCTCAATTATACTCCGGTTTCTATTACAGAATTAATTGGAAAAAAGGGTAAAAATCAACTATCATTTAGACAAGTGCGCGCAGAAAAACAAACTGAATACGCTGTTGAAGATGCTGATATTACCTACCAATTAAAAGAACATTTTGCACCGGAGCTAAAAGAAGCAAAAACACTGTCGTTGTTTGAAGATATTGAAGTACCACTACTAAGAGTGCTTGCTGATATGGAAATAGAAGGTATTAATCTCGATGAAGAATTTTTACAATCTTTATCCAGTAACTTAGAAAATGACATTAAAACATTAGAAGAAAAAATATATACAAAGGCTGGAGAAGAATTTAATATAGCCTCACCTAAACAACTGGGAATTATCCTGTTTGAAAAAATGAAATTAGTAGACAAGCCTAAGAAAACTAAAACAGGGCAATATTCTACAGCAGAAGATGTGTTATCCTATTTAGCAAAAGATCACGAAATTATTCAGGACATTCTAGATTTTAGAGGTTTATCTAAGCTAAAGAGCACTTATGTAGATGCTCTACCCATGCAGGTAAACCCTGCAACCGGAAGAGTTCATACAGATTATATGCAAACTGTAGCTGCTACCGGACGACTTAGTTCTAATAATCCCAATCTGCAAAACATCCCTATACGTACAGAACGAGGGCGACAAGTAAGAAAAGCTTTTATTCCCAGAAATGAAGAATATACATTGCTTGCAGCCGATTACTCTCAGATAGAATTGAGAATCATAGCAGCTCTAAGTGAAGAAGATACTATGATCAGTGCTTTTAAAAACGGAGAAGATATTCACGCATCTACCGCTGCAAAAGTTTTTGACGTACCGCTAGAGGAAGTGACAAGAGAACAACGAAGTAATGCTAAGACTGTCAATTTCGGAATTATTTATGGGGTTTCAGCATTTGGTTTAAGCAATCAAACCGATCTTTCACGTAGTGAAGCTAAAGAACTAATTGACACCTATTATAAAACATATCCTAAATTACGTAATTATATGAGTGAACTGGTTGATTTTGCCAGAGATCATGGATATGTACAAACCGTTTTGGGCAGACGACGTTATTTAAAAGATATCAACTCTGCCAATGCTGTTGTACGCGGTGCAGCAGAACGAAATGCAGTAAATGCTCCGATTCAGGGTAGTGCAGCTGATATTATCAAAATTGCTATGATCAATATTCATAAAAAGCTAAAAGAAGGAAATTACAAAACCAAAATGCTACTACAAGTACACGATGAATTGGTTTTTGATGTTTTTAAACCTGAATTAGATGAAATAAAAATACTCATAAAATCCGCAATGGAAAATGCATATCAGTTAGCAGTTCCCCTAGATGTGGATATGGGAATTGGAAACAATTGGCTGGAAGCGCATTAATTAAAAAACGTATTAATCAACAAATACTAATCAAATATTTAAATTACATGGAACAACTTTTTACGCTCGATAGCCTCTTTACTTTATTGATGCTCGTTTTACTTCAAGCCGTTCTTGGTTTTGATAACCTATTATATATTTCATTGGAGTCAAAAAAGGCGCCAGCAGATAAACAAAGTTTTGTTCGTAAAATCGGAGTAGGACTGGCCATTATTTTACGAATTGTATTACTCTTTATATTAATGTCCCTTATTCAATATTTTCAGGATCCGTTTGTAAGTCTGCATGACAATAGTATTATAGAATTCGAATTTAACGTACATAGTATTATTGTATTAGTCGGAGGCATCTTTATAATATACACAGCGGTTAAGGAGATTTGGCATATGATGCTCATACACGAGCATGAGGCAGATCATCAGGCAGAAAAGAAAGGATCTACTAATAAAATAATCATATGGATCGTCATTATGAATCTCGTTTTTTCTTTTGATTCTATCCTTAGTGCCATGGCATTAACGAGTGATATGGATTACATCCCTCAATTGGTTCTGATGTCTATCGCTATTATCATTGGAGGTATTATCATGATTGTTCTGGCTGATAAAGTTTCTAATTTTCTACAGAAAAACAGAATGTATGAAGTACTGGGACTTTTCATCCTTTTTATAGTAGGTATCATGTTATTGTCTGAAGGTGGTCATTTAGCCCATTTACACCTTTTTGGCAATGTAATCACCCCGATGAGCAAGACTACATTTTATTTTGTGATTATAGTGCTTGTATTGATTGACATTGTGCAGGGACGCTATCAGAAGAATCTTCTAAACAAGAAAAAAGCTCAGGAAGTTTTGACTAAAAACAAAGGCAATAAATAAGGTTTCCAAAAAAAAGCTGCAAAAAGGTGTTTTCCTAATCTAGGGAAACACCTTTTTTGTGTATCAAAACCTATACAGAATAATTTTTCATTGATTTTGGTAACAAATCTATATATCAAGACACTAATATAAGAGATGGCACATGTGATATTAAGATAATAAAAAAGGGTATTAAAATTTTGTTGCTGTTTTATTAACTATTACAATCCAAATTTAAAAATCTAAAATGAAAAAAATCTACATAACATTTGTTTTTACTTTTTGTTGCACACTTATTCAGGCGCAACCAAATCTCATAGACAACCAGAGTTTTGAAAAGTGGGATAGTTCAGTTTTCTCACCTTTAGACTGGACAATTAACACTAGTTATGATATTTCAAGAAAAACTGATTCGACAGATGGAAATTATAGTATAGAATTAGAAACAACCTGCCATGGCTCCTGTAATGGAAATCTTCCCTTGATTTCCATGAGTAGCTCGGACTTCCGATTAGATGCTGAAAAAACATATACAGTATCTTTAGATTACAAAGTAAAAAGAGGGATCTTTAACACACTAAACATTGATCTTCAAATATTAAATGGTGAAATAGAGAAAATATTTTCTACTACAAACTTTTCCAACGAATGGCAGACTTTTGAATTTGAATTTTCACCTATTGAAGATCGATTCTTCTACATCACCCTGCACGCAGATTCTAATGATACTGGCGAAATCATGTTATTCGATAACGTTAGTATAAAAGAGAATGTAGTTGATAAAGAACATTTAATTGCGATTTATAATGCTACAGATGGACCCAATTGGGACAACCCATGGGATCTCACTACAGATGTTTATACTTGGGAAGGAGTAACAATTAATGATCTAGGGAGAGTAACTGAACTAGAACTTAACTCAAATTTATCTGGCGAATTACCAGAAGAATTAGGGAATCTTACTGAGTTAGAGTTATTAGACATTAGCTTAAATTTAGAATTAGTAGGAAACCTACCCAATTCTATCACAAACCTACAAAAACTCAAAGAACTTACTATAGGTTACACTGGATTTACAGGGGGGATACCTGACGAAATAGGAAGTCTAACAGAACTTGAATATTTATATGTCGCATTTAATGCCGATTTAACAGGAACACTACCAAGTTCCATTGGAAATCTTAACAAACTTAAAAAACTTAATATCACGAGAAATGGGCTTACTGGCGAATTTCCAGACGCGCTTTTTACTTTAGACTCCTTAGAGCATTTAATAATTGTCAACAGCCTTTTTGAAGATGACCTAACCGGAATTAGCAATCTTAACAACCTCAAAATAATTGAATTCCGATCAAATGTTTTTAATGCAGTTCCTGATGAGCTTTGGAATATGACCAGTTTAGTTAATGTAGATATTTATAATCGGGATTATAATGATGGAAATATTGCATTTGACTATAAAATCCCTAGTACAGTAAATCAACTTATAAACTTAGAATATTTGATCATTAATGGGAATAATACCGAAGATTTACCTGATGAATTATGGGAAGTGCCGAATTTGAAAGAATTATGGCTTAGGGGGGCTTTAAGAGGTCCTCTGAAAGAAACAGTTGGAAATGCCTTACCATTAACATCTTTATTTTTAGACGGTGGTCTAACTGGGAACATCCCAAAAGAATTAGGTCTGCTTGAAAATTTAGTATTTTTAAGTTTAGGAAGTAATAATTTTATAGGTAGTATTCCCGAGGAGATTGGTACCCTTGACAAACTTTATAGTTTAACCCTATCAAATAATGAGTTATCCGGTGAAATACCAGAAAGTCTTGGAAATCTAAGCGAGACGTTCTGGCTCTCTCTCTCGTCTAATAATCTTACGGGACAAATACCTTCATCTTTTGAAAATCTAAATAACATCGAATTATTATATCTAAGAAATAATAATTTGTCAGGAGAGATACCGATAACATTAGCGAACCTTCCTAAGCTTAGTGGTTTAAGACTTGAAAATAATAATTACGTATTTGAAGATTTAGAACCAGTTTATGACACCTTTGAGAATTCTATATCTTTTTTTTCTTACGAAAATCAAAAACATATAGATGATGAAGAAACGATTATATATCAAGAAGGAGAATACATTACTTTATCTGTAGAAGCTACTCAAAGTGATAATAACAGCTATCAATGGCAGAAAGACGGAGTCGATATCGATGGTGCAACCGAACGAATATACACTATTCCAAGTGCAACTTCCGCTGATCTAGGTGAATATGAATGTGCTGTAATCAATAATATAGTGGCAGACTTAATTTTGTATAGAAATAAAATAACAATTACCACAACATTGGGATCTGATGATTTTACTTCAGCAGGGATTAAAGCATATCCGAATCCTACTATTGATAAAATTATACTCTCATTAGGGTCATTAAAACATGGCGAAGTTACCGCTTCAGTTTATGGAATACTCGGAAATCAAGTTTTTGAACAAAAACAGGTTATCAATAACCAAGCTTTAGATTTTTCTAATCTACCAACTGGAATCTATGTTCTTAAACTCAATATGAATACTCAAACATTCACATCAAGAATTGTAAAACAATAAAAAACTGCATATTAAGAAGCCTACGTTATTGACTCAGGCTTGTTTTTATTGAATCTCCCAAACCGATTCCTAACCCTTAGAAACCTCCATAAAAAAATCATAATAACTTAAAAAAGTTGGCATTACGGGACCATTAAATGTATTAGGGGCATTAAACAAGGCGCAAATTGCTATTTTATTTTCTACATCTACCAGAAGCTGAGCTTTATACTGATTTACATTTCCGCCGTGATAGATAATAGTTCTTCCTCTGTAATCCAGCACTCGCCAACCCTTAGCATAATAAGAACCTGTAACACCGTCCCATAGATTCACATAAGTATTGTTGTCAGCTGTACTAATCATAGGGGTAAAAATCTCTTGTAAACTTTTTTTGGAAATAATATGAGGACGATTCCCTAATAACACCTGTAAATATTCTCCCATATCAGATATAGAGGCATTAATGCCTCCCGCAGCTGCCACATTATAGTAATTCTTATGAATACTTTTAAGACTGTATTTTTTAGAGTAATGATTCCAGGAATGCGGTAACGCGACGTTAGTATTCATCTTTATTTTAGCATATGAGCTTGATGCATTTATCATATTTGCTGGAGTAAACAATCGCTGTTGTAATAAGGATTCAAAGGATGTCCCTGTCGCCTTTTCCATTACCTTTTCGATGACAGAAAAAATAGCGTTCTGATATTCGTAAGCTGTACCTTCTTTAGCAACTACTCCACTATTTTTCAGCCCGGTAATGATTGTTGATAACGGCAATCCTTTTTGAATTAATTTAGAACCTGAATATTTATATAAGCCAGACGTATGAGATAATATATGATTTACAGTAAGCCTATCTGCTTGTGCGTGATCTTTTAAATCAAAATTATGAATTGCCTCCTTTATTTTTTGGTTCCAATCTAGTTCATTGCGATCTGCAAGGTTTCCAGCAAGTACAGTTGTAAAACCCTTTGATAAACTTGCAATTCTAAATACGGTATTGACATCCACAGAATCTTGTGTGTTAATTTTTTTTACTCCAAACCCTTTTTTATAAACTATCGTAGTGTCTTTTACAATAACCACTGCTGCACCTGGACATTCAGACACATTAAAATTAGTTTTGAAAAATCTATCATAATGCTCTAAAAAAAATGATAAAGAATCTGTTTTTTTAGCTTTAGGCAATACCGATATAGCTTCGGTATTTTGCTCGGTGGTCTGAGAGGTTGTACAACCAGTTAAAAACACAGCAACCAAGAACATATAGAGATACTTCATATTATAGTAGTTTTAAGAACTGCAAAATACAAGAACTACTGTAAAATTTCTATTTCTCAGCTAAGATTTTATAAATAAAAATACTCTTGATATATCTTTATAATACAAATCTATAGGTTGCTTTTATCAAAAAAGTATTTTCAGGTTGTTGTCCAAAAATTTGATTATTCAGACTTCGAAATAAATGATCTGAAGTATTCCCATCTCCCGTAATACCCTGGGACCAAACCAAAAATATTTCAGATCCAGGAATATATTCCCAACGAACGACTAAATTAGATCGAAATTGTACAAAAGCAAAATCGGGTGTATCTATAGTGTAATCTACTTCACCATCTCGATTTTCATCAATAGCATATTCATCATCAGCGAATGAAATCTGATTGGCATCATATAATGTGATACGTTCTTTAAGATTCTTTGCTGTAGCATTATTGACAAAATTAAAATCAGAATAAACCCCTCTGGAAATAAAAGGTTGTCCATAATATTGTATAGTAAGATTAGGGTTCACATTATAATTTAATCTGATACTAGCACTTAACGTCTGCTGATCAATATTTCCCGTTATATACTTAGGCGTTCCATTAAAATCAGCTTCTGTAACATATTGTGTTTTATCGAGATTCTTGCGAAACTCTGGATCAATAGACATGCTAAAAGCATCAAAAGGCTGATAATTTAAACGTACTACATACCGTTCAAAGGAAAAATTATTTTGTTTAGCGAGTGAATTGACATAACCTACAGTAAAACGAAACTTTTTTCTACTATCGGATCCAAAAAATAAATATGCAAAATTTTCTTCTGAAAAACGAAAACGAGGACCTCCTCTTAAAGCGGCATTAATAAATATGCGAGGTTTATGACCCGCTCCTATCTCTGTCCACCAATTATTTTTATAATTAACATATCCATTAAACTCATATTCAATACGATTATAATTACCTTCAAAATCAAATGTTGATACTTCTTCCACACCAAAATTAGCACGTCTAAACCATTTTGTTGGTTTTAAGAATTGATATCTTAGATTCACAAATTGCTTGATTTCATCAGCTCTTCTTAAAAAACCTATATCGTTTAATTCTAACTCTGGCGATCGCCAGAACACGCCCCCCTCATATCTCCAGTTGCCACCTCCAGATTTGCCACCAGTAATTTTACCTCCTGTTCCCGTAAGTGATGTGCGGTTAGGGTCTACTGTAAGGTGGCTTGCATCTACACGCTGAAACAAATGAGTAAGAAGCTCTTGTGTTTTTGTAATAGCTTCTTTAGACCCTTCTACGTGGCTGGCTACCATATTACCTTCTACAAAGAACTTTCTGTCTTTCCAATTGTGTCGAAAGTCTATTCCACCAGTATAAGCTGATTTTCTAAGAAAATTAAGATTATTTTCTCGCACTTCTGTTAATTCTGAAGTCTCATCTGTATCTGGATTCTCATAATCAATATTATATGCATCGCCTAAATCACGACTGGTTGCTGTAAAAATACCTCCTATAAACGTATTGCGTTCATTAAAATCTTTTTGAATTCGACTCACAAAATAATTGGTAAGAGGTTCTACAACTGCTTCCCTTCTATGACCATTTGCATCCTCTATCTTTGCTATTTCTCTGGAAGTTACACTTTCTAAAATCCCTACAGACCATCCATTTTTTGTTTTTCCACTAAACTTCGCAGCACCCAGAATAACCGTATTTGCAGGAGCATCTATAAACTCTTCATTTAGCGGACCACTATCGTTAATAGGACTAGCACCAGCAATACCTTGGGGATTTCTACCAATCCTACGAGAATAAAATAAATTATCAGATCCATTTGCAAACTGATAATCAAAAATATTTTTATTCTCTACAAAAAATGGTCTTTGTTCTTCAAAAAATATCTGAAAACCATCTAATGCAATCTGTGCAGGGTCTGCTTCTACTTGTCCAAAATCTGGATTCACGGTCAAATCTAACGTTAGATCGTTAGTTATCCCGATTTTAGCATCTAACCCCCCATTAAGTTTAAACTCCTGTCCTTCTCTAAAAGGGTTTCCTTCCTCTTCTGGATATGTATCATATTGTGTGACTGTAAAAGGCTGAATTTCTAACTGTTTTTGAGGTTTAATATCGAGAAGCCCATGTAACTCTCCAAACTCACTAATATATCCGGGCGCATCTGCAGGTATACGTTGCCAAGCAGAGCGCTCGTCCTTTCTAAAAAACAAACGTGAAATCTGCAAGCCCCATATTTGCTCTTTGCTCTTACCGAATTTCAATTGACTCAACGGAATTTTTATTTCAGCAGTCCATCCTTCAGCATCAATCCTGCTGGCTGCATACCAAATAGGATTCCAGCTTGGATCCCAATTATCACCATTTTGACTCACAAACTCATCACCTTTTACTCCAGCAGCAGTAATGGTAAAAGAGAAAGCAGTTCGTTTATCGTGATAAGTATCTAGTACTAGTGTAATTCTATCCCCCGCAAAACCATCTCTTCTTGATAATCTCTTTTCTATTAGATCAGGTTCTGTATCATAGCATCGATATGCAACATATAAAAAATTCTGATCATATATTATCTTAAATTTAGTTTGCTGACTAGGTGGCGTATTTTCATCGGGTTGCCGTTCTATAAAATCTCCAGACCATTTTACAATATCCCATTCTACCTCATCAATTATACCATTGATAACAGGTACCTTAGATGTGGCCAATGGTTTTGTAATGTAAGTCCGCTTTGACACAATAGCAGTAGTATTTTCTTCCTGAGCTTGCATTAGGAATGAAACAAGAAAACATCCTATAATTAAGAGAACTAATTTCAGCTTCATATTATTATTTTTTGATCAACTGATATGAATAGGGATTTAAGGTAAAAAAGTTTGCTACAGTTATCTTCTACATTTAACAAAAATTAACAGCAATTACAGAATATAGTTATCAATTCCAGAAATTATATCCAACTCTGATATGATACAATATCAATACTCAAAATAAGATAGGTACATAAAAAACATTAAATAATTGATCTGTCTGAAAACCAATGATTCAGGTTTATGAAATAATATCCAATAGCAGTTTGCTATATAAATATATAATTGTACATTTGCACCCCTATTTTATATAGGAAAAGGAATGTTTAATTAGTAAAATTTAGTTAGTGTGGACACATTAAGTTACAAAACAGTATCTGCGAACAAAGCAACCGTTTCTAAAGAATGGCTGCATGTAGATGCTGAAGGACAGACTTTAGGACGTCTATCTTCTGTAGTAGCATTGCTACTTAGAGGAAAACGTAAACCTAACTTTACCCCACACGTTGATTGCGGTGACAATGTAATTATTACAAATGCCGAAAAAATCAACTTGACAGGAAAAAAGTGGACAGATAAATCATATATCCGTCATACTGGTTATCCTGGAGGGCAAAGAAGTCTTACTGCTCAGGAGTTATTTGACAAAAACCCAGAGCGTTTAATTGAAAAAGCGGTAAAAGGAATGCTTCCTAAAAACAAATTAGGTGCTGCAATTTTCCGTAATTTAAAAGTTTATTCAGGTGCAGAGCATGATCAGGAAGCTCAACAGCCTAAAACTATTAACTTAAAAGAATTTAAGTAGATGGAAGTTATTCACAAAATTGGTCGTAGAAAAACGGCTGTAGCTAGAATCTACCTTAAAGATGGTTCTGGTCAGATTACGATCAACAAAAAAGATCTAAAAGACTACTTTCCTTCAGCTACTTTACAGTACAAAGTAAACCAACCTCTTGCCTTAACGGAAAATGAGGAAAAGTTTGACATTAATGTAAATGTATATGGAGGAGGAATTACTGGTCAAGCAGAAGCTATTCGTCTAGCATTATCAAGAGCAATGTGCGAACTTGATGCTGAACACAGATTAGTACTTAAACCAGAAGGATTATTGACAAGAGATCCAAGAATGGTTGAACGTAAGAAATTCGGACAGAAGAAAGCTCGTAAGAAATTCCAGTTCTCTAAACGTTAATTTATTAAAACAGTATTTGTTGTTATCCCTAAAATGGGAGTTAGTTTAGCATCTAAATGTTCAAGGCCATATCAAAAGATAGCCACTTGATCATTGCTAATTCAACAGGAACGTAAACTATTACAAAGAATGGCAAACAATATCGAAGTAAAAGAATTACTTGATGCAGGTGTACACTTTGGTCACCTCACAAGAAGATGGGATCCTAATATGGCACCATATATCTATATGGAGCGTAATGGTATTCACATCATTAATCTATATAAAACTGCTGCAAAAATCGAAGAAGCTGGTGAGGCTTTAAAAAAGATTGCAGCTTCTGGTAGAAAAATCCTTTTTGTTGCTACCAAAAAACAAGCAAAAGAAATCGTAGCTGATAAAGCAGCTAAAGCAAACCAACCTTACATTACTGAAAGATGGCCAGGAGGTATGTTGACTAACTTTGTTACTATCCGTAAAGCTGTGAAAAAAATGGCTACCATTGATAGAATGAAGAAAGACGGTACTTTTATGACTTTATCTAAAAAAGAACGTTTACAAGTAGATCGATTAAGAGCTAAGTTAGAAAAGAACTTAGGTTCTATCTCTGATATGACTCGTCTACCTGGAGCATTATTCGTTGTAGATATTACTCGTGAACATATCGCGGTAAAAGAAGCTCAGAAATTAAACATTCCTATTTTTGCAATGGTAGATACCAACTCTGATCCACGTCAGGTAGAGTATGTAATCCCTGCAAATGATGATGCTTCTAAATCTATTGACAAAGTAATGACATACGTAAGCGATGCTGTCATAGAAGGTCTAAGCGAAAGAAAAGCAGCAAAAGAAGCGCCAGCCGACAAAGCAGCAAAGACAAAAGAAAAAGAAGCTAAAGAAGCACCAGCTGCTGCGCCAGCAAAAGCAACTCCTGCAGTTGCAGAAGCGCCAGCAAAAACTGAAAAAGCTCCTGTAGCTTCTGAAACTGCTAAGCAAGAGGAAGAATAAACAGGTATTGATTGATAACAATCATTAAAAAAGGGTATGTTTTTAATAAATTCTTTTAGAATTACGTAACAAACATAACCTTAATATAATACTAATGAGTCGTTTGGTTCTTTACTTTTGAGGTATCGACTAAGCGACTTATTTTTTTAACACAAAAACATTAAACACTAAAGGATATGGCAAAGATTACAGCCGCAGATGTAAGTAAATTACGTAAAGCTACAGGTGCCGGAATGATGGATTGCAAAAAAGCACTTGTTCAAGCAGAAGGAGATTTTGATAGTGCTATTAAAATCTTAAGAGAAAAAGGACAAAAAATTGCAGACAAAAGAGCTGATAGAGATTCTGCAGAGGGTGCTGTTATAGCATTAGTAAACGATTCTAAAAACAGAGGAATCATTGTTTCTCTTAATTGTGAAACTGATTTTGTTGGAAAAAATGATTCTTTTATTTCTTTAGCAAGAGAATTAGCACAAGTAGCTATGGATGCATCTTCTAAAGAAGAATTATTAGCTGCTGATTTTAACGGGATGACAGTTCAGGAAAAATTAGTTGAGCAAACCGGAGTAATAGGAGAAAAAATAGAAATTGGTGATTTTAAAGTTTTAGAAGCCCCTTTTGTTGGTTCTTATATCCATAACAATAAAATTGGAGCATTAACTGGTTTATCTGCTGCTGTAGATGGTGCAGAAACATTAGCTAAAGATATTTCTATGCAGGTAGCATCTATGGGTGCAACTACCCTTTCTTACAAAGATTTTGATCCTGCATTTGTAGAAGAAGAAACAAAATCAAGAATTGCTGCAATCGAAAAAGATAATATCGAATTAGGTAGACTAGGAAAGACACAAAAGAATGTTCCGCAATTTATTTCCAGAGCTCAATTAAGTGATGCAATCATCACAAAAGCGCAAGAAGATCTCAAAGCTGAATTAAAAGCAGAAGGAAAACCAGAACAAATCTGGGACAAAATTCTTCCAGGAAAACTAGAGCGATTCATCTCTGATAATACAACACTAGATCAGGAAAAAGCATTACTTGATCAAAATTTTATCAAAGATGAAAAGAAAAAAGTTGCTGATTATGTAAAATCAATAGGCAACGTAGAAGTGGTTGGTTTTGAAAGAGCTTCTATCGGAGGTTAATCAAAAAAGTCATGTATATTAAAAAACCGCTTCTTAATCGAAGCGGTTTTTCTATTATATCCTTTGTCATTATAACCTTCTATTTTTTAAACATTTTGGACTCCTCCAAAATGCTACCCCTAAAAGACTAATCCCCCAATTAGCCTAGAAAAGCATTTGATATTACTATCAACACACACATTATAAAAAATGATTTGTTATAAATTCAAAAAATATTCCTCTTACCTTTCTTGTTTTCCTTTTACAAACATATAACATAATCTAAAACACACCAATACTTCTTACAGGGGCAAACAACCCTTTTTTATATAGTCGAATTCATGGAACTACAATAGCAGCTAAAACAAGATAAATGCATATGCAAATATTACTTTTATAAATGGTTTTATATGATACTATGTTTTGCATTACATAAAGAGTATGAAACTATTTTATGAATTAAGAATATTATTATATTTGCATCACAGTTTACAAACATTATGAAATACAAAAGAATATTACTAAAACTATCTGGTGAAGCTTTAATGGGGGAACGCCAATACGGTATAGATCCTAAAATATTATCCGAATACGCAAACGAAGTAAAGCAAATCATTAGTAAAGGTGTAGAAGTAGCCATTGTTATTGGTGGCGGTAATATTTTTAGAGGAGTTGCTGGAGCTAGTAAGGGAATGGATAGAGTACAGGCTGACCATATGGGAATGCTTGCTACCGTTATTAATGGACTAGCATTACAGAGTGCATTTGATGATGCAGGATTACCTACGAGACTTCAATCAGCTATAAAAATCAACGAAGTTGCAGAACCTTTTATCCGTAGAAGAGCGATCAGACATTTAGAAAAAGGCAGAGTTGTTATTTTTGGAGGTGGTACAGGAAACCCTTACTTCACGACAGACTCTGCCGCGGTGTTAAGAGCTATTGAAATTGATGCAGAAGTCATATTAAAAGGTACACGTGTAGATGGAATATATACAGCAGACCCGGAAAAAGATGATCAAGCTACTAAATTTGAATTCATTTCCTTTGATGATGTATTAAGAAAAGGATTAAAAGTTATGGATACTACTGCTTTTACCCTCAGTCAGGAAAACGAATTACCAATCATAGTTTTTGATATGAATAAAAAAGGGAATTTACTAAAAGTAGTTTCTGGTGAAGCTATCGGAACAAAAGTAAACCTTTAACACACGTGTGAATCATTATTTGATTACCTAAAAGAAAAAACTTACCATGAACGAAGAATTAGATTTTATCCTAGACTCAACCAAAGAATTAATGCAAGGTGCTATTGCTCATTTAGAAAAACAATTAATTGTAATACGAGCAGGAAAAGCAACACCAGCAATGCTTAGTGGAGTTATGGTAGAATATTATGGATCTCCTACACCGCTCAGTCAAGTTGGAAATGTAAATACTCCAGACGCAAGAACAATCACGATTCAACCTTTTGAGAAATCACTCATGCAGGAAATAGAAAAAGCAATACTTGCTGCTAACTTAGGGTTTAATCCCATGAATAACGGAGAAAGCGTTATTATAAGCGTACCTCCATTAACAGAAGAACGTCGTAGAGATTTAGTAAAGCAAGCAAAAGCAGAATCTGAAGACTCTAAGGTCGGTGTACGTAACGATCGTAAAAATGCTAATAACGAAATTAAAAAATTAGAAAAAGAAGGACTGTCTGAAGATGCAGCGAAGGGTGCAGAAGAAGAAGTTCAAAAACTTACTGACACCTTCATTAAAAAGATTGATGAAATGTTAGCAATAAAAGAAAAAGAAATTATGACTGTATAATTTTTTACCTTAAAAAACACTACCTGAAAGCGCTCTCTTAGGAAAGCGCTTTTTTCGTATATTCGCTTCAATGAATCAATTCTGATAATGCAAAAGATTGTTTGTTTACTTTTTTTTATTCCTTCTTTTTTACTCTCTCAAATCAGTCTATCTGGTAAAGTTATCGATGAAGAAACTAGAACCGCTTTACCCTTTGTTACCATACAAACAGATTGTACATCATCAACCTTAACATCAATAGCAGGTGATTTTAAAATATCTTGTGATGACTTTCCGATACAGTTAACTGTAAAGTATGCAGGGTATAAAACAAAAAACTTCTCTGTTACATCAAAAGAAGTTGTAAAAATAGTGGTCCGACTGACACCTAAGTCTGAAGAACTCAAACAATCAAAAGTAATAGCATCAGAACTCATTAAAAATGCTATTAAAAACAAAGAACTAAACGATCCTAATAAAGTACTTTCTGGATATACCTATAAAAGTTATAACAAATTCAAAATCACTAAAGATAGTCTCCTGACGCTCACTGCAAGAGATACTAATCTTGTGGGGATGGAGCGAATCATCAATAACAGTCACTCCTTTCTCTCTGAAAAAACAAGTATTTATCAAAATAAAAAAAGATACGAAGAAAAGGAAACAATATTAGCAACCAGAATGACCGGGTTTGAAAAACCCATATACAATACATTAGGAATTGAACTACAATCCAATTCCTTATATCAGGATGATTATGTAGTTTTTAACACTAAATATGCCAGCCCATTATCCAACAAAGCCCTTAAAAATTATGAATACAAAATCATAGATACTACCCAAAGCGAAAGACCAGCCTATGTAGTAGTATTTCAGCCAAAGAGATCTAAAAAAGTAGCAAGTTTAGAAGGACTATTGTATATAGACAAAGAAACGCTCGCAGCACAAAAAATGATTGCTGAATTAAGAGGAGAACTTAATGTGATGGTAACACACAATCTTCAATATAATACTGAAGAAAAATTATGGTTTTTATCTGATCAAGAAGTAATTATACGACCTGGTTTTGGCAAAGAAAAAATAACTCTTTTTGGAGGCAAAATATCTGTAGGAAGTTTAGATACAAAAAATAAGAAACAAAATAGTAATAATAATTTTCTTGTTTCTAAAACAGATTTCTTTGATTTAAACACGAACACAGATCCGCTTATAAACTGGCAACAAGCAGCAATAGAAATAGATCCTCAATCAACCAATAGAGATGAGCAATATTGGAATCAATACCGAACCAGCTCTATTACAGAAAAGGACTTAAATTCATTTCCGATTGTAGATAGCATTGTTAAAGCACAAAATATAGAACGTAGAATTAGTGTCATACAGAGTTTTAATACAGGGTACTATCCCGTTGGTTTCTTCGATTTCGATCTCACCTACCCTATAAAATATAATAATTACGAAGGTGTTCGTTTAGGATTAGGAGGTGTTACTAATCAAAAATTTTCAAATACATTTAGACTAGAGGGGTATTTAGTCTATGGTTTTATTGATCGTCGTTTCAAATATGGAGTCGGAGGAGGCGTATCACTAAATAAAAAAACAGGATCGTGGTTAAATGTCAATTACACAGATGACCTTAAAGAAATAGGAAGTTTCTTTTATCTAACTGATAGACGTGTGTATTCATTATTCGAACCCCGATTAGTTAATATTGACTCTTACTACAGACACAAAACCTGGACAACAAGTTTACAACATAGAATTCTACCCAGATTATTATCAGAAACACAAGTATCGATTAGTGATATCGATCAAACTCAACAATATAGTTATCTATATGATGGAGAATTATTATCCTCATATAAAATGGCAGAAGCTACTATAGCATTGAGATGGAGTCCTTTTAGTAAGTTCTTAAGTACACCTAATGGATTTAAAGAAATAAGAGATGGCTACCCTAAAATAACTGCTCAATATACACAAGGACTCAAAGATGTTTTTGATAGTGATTTTAATTATAACAAAATTGGAATTAAAGCAGAATACACAATAAACAGGCTAAATCAATCCAGCACCAGTTTTTTATTAGAAGGTGATCTTGCTAATGGTGATATTCCTCTTACTCACTTACTTCATGCTTATCCCAATTCACCAACAAAAGAAACTGTCTTACAACGTTTTTCTGTTGCGGGTCGTAGAAGTTTTGAAACTATGTTTTTTAGTGAATTTTTTAGTGATAAATTAGCAACGCTACAAGTAAGACATCGTTTGAGACCATTTAAAATAGCAAACTGGTTGAAACCAGAATTGGTATTAATTACTAGACATGCTATAGGAGATATAAGTAATATATCAAATCACCAAGGAATTAGTTTTAAATCTTTACAGCAAGGATATCAGGAGTCAGGATTAGAAATCAACAAAATATTCGCCGGTTTTGGTTTAAGTTTTGCCTATCGATATGGCGCATACCATTTGCCCGTATTCGAAGACAATATTGCTTTTAAATTTACTTTTTATCTTAAGCTCTAATCGATTTGAACTAATAAATTTCTTTTGATGAATTTGTTAAAAATAAAACCTCAAATCCTTACATTTGTGCCAGGAAAATAAAAAATGGCAAAGTTACTGACTTTCGGCTTTTGGAATACCTTAGCCGGGATTATACTCCGAAATAGAGCAATTATATTTATCACCATCATTGGTATCACCGTTTTTCTCGGTTTTCAATGGAAACACATGCGATTTTCATTTTCTGAAGCCAACCTGCTACCTGATGATCATGAAGTAAATCTTAAATATCAAGAGTTTCTTAAAAAATTTGGTGATGAAGGCAATCTCATTGTAATAGCGATTCAGGATAGCACCCTGTTTACACCAAAGAAACTAAAAGCCTGGAATGACTTCAATAACTCTTTTAAAAAGTATAGCGAGATTGATCTTGTCATCTCTATCAATGATCTTAAAAAATTAAAAAAGGAAGAAAATCCGCAAAGATTTGAACTCATATCTTTTATTAATGACACACTGTATACAAAAGAAAATGTAGATCAATATGAGCATGAGTTATTTAATAAACTTCCATTCTATGAAGGGTTGATTTATAGTAACAAATCTAAAACCATTCAGAGTGCGTTATATCTAAATAAAGATATTGTCAATACAATTGTTAGAAAAAAGTTTATTGAAAATGTACTAAATCCTAGAATAAAAGAATTCGAAGAAACTTATAAAATGGATTTAAAAGTATCTGGTATGCCGTATATCAGAACTATGAATTCTCAAAGCATTATGGATGAAATCCAGATATTTATTCTGGCAGCATTATTGGTCACCTCTTTCATATTCTTTTTCTTCTTTAGATCTTTTAGAGCAACATTAATTTCAATGACAGCTGTTATTATAGGTGTTATGTGGGCTTTTGGTTTATTAGGTCTCTTAAAATATGAAATCACAGTACTAACCGCAATTATACCACCTCTGGTTATTGTCATCGGAATTCCTAATTGTATTTTTCTAATTAATAAATACCAACAGGAAATAAAAAAACACGGTAATAAAGCTAAATCTTTACAGCGGGTAATTACTAAAGTGGGGAATGCTACTTTAATGACCAACATCACTACCGCAGCAGGATTTGCAACTTTTGCCTTAACAGAAAGTAAACTACTTAAAGAATTTGGTATTGTTGCTGCGTTAAATATTGTAGCATTATTTATTTTATGCCTATTGGTTATAACTATTATATACAGTTATATGCCTCAACCTAAAGAAAGGCATTTAAAACACCTAGGTAAAACCTGGGTTGAAAAACTAGTTGATTGGATGGAACAAATGGTAAAAAATCGTAGGATTACCATTTATATCGCATCTGTTGTTATTCTTGTCACTAGTATCATTGGTATTTATACTATTAAAGTTTCTGGCAGTTTACTGGAAGACATGCCAAAATCAACAGGGTTTTATAAAGATATTGAGTTTTTTGAAGAGGAGTTTGATGGTATTATGCCTTTAGAAATATTAATAGATACAAAACGAAAACAAGGTGTGTTAAAGCTACCTACACTGCGCAGAATGGAGCAGCTAGGAGAACTTCTTGAAGAAACACCAGAGTTATCAAAACCAATCTCCATTCTTAATTTAGTAAAATACGCAAAACAAACATATTATAACGGTAATCCAAAATACTATCAACTGCCTACTAGTCAGGAACGCAATTTTATATTACCATATGCTAAAAGCTTTGAATCAGAAGCTGGTGTCATGAAAAGCTATGTAGACTCTACTGGACAATATGCAAGAATCACTACCTTTATGAAAGATGTAGGTACTGAAGAAATGGAGCGAATAGAGGCTAATTTAGCTCCTAAACTAGAAAAGATATTTCCAAAAGAACGATATGAAGTCACCTTTACTGGTAAAGCTTTAATTTTTCAAAAAGGCACAAACTATTTGGTATGGAATCTTATTTTTTCATTGGGACTTGCCATCGTTTTAATAGCATTATTTATGGCATGGATGTTCAGGTCATTTAAAATGATCATCATATCCTTAATTCCTAACTTACTTCCATTATTAATGACAGCTGGCTTGATGGGATATCTGGGCGTTCCTATAAAACCATCAACCATATTAGTGTTTAGTATAGCATTTGGAATTTCTGTTGATGATACTATTCACTTTCTAGCTAAGTATCGTCAAGAACTAAAATCCAATAATTGGCGTATAAAAAAATCAGTTTTTGCAGCACTCAGAGAAACCGGAGTTAGTATGTTTTACACGTCTACAGTATTGTTTTTTGGGTTTTCTGTATTTATGTTATCGAGTTTTGGTGGTACAAAAGCATTAGGTGGTTTAATTTCTGCGACTTTGTTATTCGCTATGCTAGCAAATCTTCTATTACTCCCCTCTTTATTACTTTCATTAGAAAAAAGTATTGCCAATAAGAAAACATTAAAAGAACCTGCACTAAAGATTATTGCGAGCGATGAAGAACTGCCGGATAATGAAGAGTAAAATCAAATCCATTATAGAACAAAAAAGCCTCATCAGTAAAACTGACGAGACTTCTGTAAGATAGATTACCCCAAAACCTATCAAACTAAACTTAACGTAAACACAATTGTCATAATTGTGAATGCAATATACATTGACTTCTTTAATCCCAAAACCCTATCAAGGGGGGAAAAGTACCCTTCCTGCAAAAAAAGTGAATAATTTATCTCAATCACATCTAAAAAAAATAAATTCAGTCATAAAAAACTGATTACAAAATAGTTACAATACAAGCATTTGTTTCCATTTTTCACTTTCAATCAACAAAAAAAAATTTTCTCCCTTTAAACGTTCGTTTTTAACATAATTTTATAGAATTGACTTTTCAAAAAACGTCAGATTTGAAACTTATGCTAAACTGAACAAATCACCAATTACAAAGATTAATATAAAATAAATATCAGCACTCGTTTTTGGATCATTAGATTATTGATCAATTAGATTAAAAAATTATCTTTGCAACCTCTAAATTTGAGACTCCTTTTTACAGAAAGCAGAAATATTCTGTAATCAGGTATGAATACTAAAAAAAATAAGCATTACATAAGTGAACCAGTACTTATAAACATGAAGTATTAATTTTACCTTTGAGTAACACACTGGTGAGCATAAAATAAAAAGCGCAAATGAAACAGACAAGAGTAGTAGATGTACTAGAGAGTGATAAACTATCATTGCCCGTAACCGTAAATGGATGGGTTCGTTCTTTTCGTAACGATCGATTTATAGCTTTAAACGATGGCTCTACCATAAAAAGTGTTCAATGTGTGCTTGAAGATGGCACTATTGACAAAACTATAACAGATCATATTAACGTTGGTGCAGCACTTTCTGTTACGGGTACTTTAGAAGAAAGCGAAGGAAAAGGACAACGTGTAGAAATCAAAGTGACTTCAATTAAGATAGAAGGAAGCGCAGATCCCGAGAAATTAAAGAAAACAATACTTTCTCCTAAACGTCATAGTCTGGAGACATTAAGAGAACAAGCACATTTAAGAATACGAACTAATACCTTTGGTGCCATTATGCGATTGCGCTCCAAATTATCGTTTGCTATTCATGAGTATTTTCAAAAAAACGATTTTTATTATGTCCATACACCTATAGTTACCGGAAGTGATGCAGAAGGTGCGGGAGAAGCCTTTAAAGTTACCAATTTTGATCTAAATAATGTTCCAAAGAATGAAACGGGAGACATTGATTTTAGTAAAGACTTTTTTGGAAGAGAAACAAATCTAACTGTTTCAGGTCAATTAGAAGGTGAGACATATGCTATGGGCTTAGGGCAGATTTATACATTTGGACCAACTTTTAGAGCAGAAAATTCCAATACTTCTCGTCATCTTGCAGAATTCTGGATGGTAGAACCAGAGATCGCTTTTTGTGATCTGGATGGGAACATGGATCTGGCAGAAGACTTTATTAAGTATGTTATCCAATTTGCACTGGATAATTGTGCAGATGACTTGGCGTTTCTTGAAAACCGTTTAATTGAAGAAGACAAGAAAAAACCGCAAGCACAACGAGCGGAAATGACATTACGAGATAAATTAAAATTTGTCTTAGAGAATAATTTTAAGAGAGTAAGTTATACTGAAGCTATAGAAATTCTAAAAAACTCTAAACCCAATAAGAAAAAGAAATTTAAATACCTTATTGAAGAATGGGGAGCAGATTTGCAAAGTGAGCATGAACGCTATCTAGTAGAAAAACACTTTAAGTGCCCTGTTATCTTATTTGATTATCCTGCAGATATTAAGTCTTTTTATATGCGTTTAAATGAAGATGGAAAGACAGTAAGAGCGATGGATATTCTTTTTCCGGGTATTGGAGAAATTGTAGGTGGATCACAACGTGAAGAACGATTAGAGGTCTTACAAGAAAAAATGGCAGCACTCAATATTCCAGAAGAAGAATTATGGTGGTATCTAGACACACGTCGTTTTGGCACTTGTACTCATAGTGGATTTGGACTGGGGTTTGAGCGATTAGTATTATTTGTAACCGGAATGAGTAATATCAGAGATGTCATTCCTTTTCCAAGAACGCCATTGAATGCAGAATTTTAATGTAAATTAATTTTGATGTTTTTTTAATAAAATCTCAGAAATCAAATTCTTAATGACATTTTCGTCATTGTTTGATTCCTGAGATTTATCTTTTGTTTTACTTATTTTTTCATAATGAGGAACCTTACCTGTAGAAGCTAATAATCGCATAGCAGACTCAAAAAAGTGATTTAAAATTGGCATAATGTATTGACTATCTACATGGTTTTCTCTGAGATGTATGAACTTTTTAGTATAAGCCAGGAAGATCTGTGGATATTGAGCAAACGTTAGGAAAGCCTCGCAGAAACTCTGATAAACCAGCGCCTTGCTTCCATGATTTCTAAACCGCAATTTTGCAACATCAATATGTTTTGAGGTATGTAGTAAAATACTCTCTTTAATTAAATAACTATAATCTTTAGAAGAAGCATAATACACCTCCATACCAATATTAGTATTAAGTATCAACACCTCTGTATCAATATTTATTTTGAGATACGATTCTAGTTTTTTTACCGCAGAAGCAGGTAAAATAAGACGTCGTTTGATCTCAATAGATCTAACGTTAACAGATTTTATATTTTCTATGTCATCATAAACATTCACTGAACTACCTGAAATAACTCTAAAAAATCCAGTCCTTGGTTTTTAGCATGCATTTCTGCCGTTAATCCTTTATTATCCGTTGCAGATGTATCCGCACCATTTTTTATCAATAGCTTTATCATTTCCTTTTGGGCAAAGGTAGCCGCAAAAATTAGTGCAGAAGCCTTGTTATAGTTTTGTATGTTTACATCGGCACCAGCATTTATAAGTAACTGCGCAATTCCTGTATATCCCTTAAAAGAAACACCCATCAATGCAGTATTACCTGAACCATCCTGTGCATTAACATCGGGATTATAAGTTAAAATCAACTTACTAATTTCCTCTAATCCATAATAAGTAGCTAATAATAATGGAGTAGAACCTCTACTATCTAAAGAAGTACAAAGACTTGCATCCATATTCAAAAAATGTTGCACAGCATTTAAATTTTTTGCTCTAATAGCGTCAAAAATTGTATCCATACTAAATCAATTACAATTATTAGTTTAAAATCAGACTATGAAGTGTATCATATAAAATTAAAGCATACAATTTCACAAAAATCTAATTTTGAATATATTAAAAAAAAGCGCTACAACATATAATTTAGTAAAAATTTATGCCAAATATTTTAGATCTAAAAGAATTACCCCAGTTTTTCTTTCATTTTCATAAGTTCCTGTTCAATCATTAATAGCTTATCCTCCATTCCATCCGCAAAATCCGGAATACGTTTACAGAACACATATCGCACTCTCCACATTTCTTTAATTTCAGAAATAGGGTACTCTTCATCTTCTATATTTTTATGATCAGCTCTTAGGATTACATTACCCTTTGTACTATACAATCTTCTAAAAATCAAATTAGACTCGGTTAATGCTAAAACAAGTGTTCCATTGTTTAATTTCTTTATTACGTCTACAGGTACTTTTTCACCAATAACAACATCCTTGGGATAAAATCCCTTATCATGATTCGTCATTTCCAGATTAGATACTGTATACCCCCTAAAAATCTTAGAAGGGTTGATGGGAACTTGCAATGTAGGTAACTCTTTAATATAACTCTCCTTATTATAGAGCATTATATATTCACTAATGGTACTCTCTGTAACACAAGGAATGACAGCAAATTGCTCTCTTTTGACATCCTGCGCATATGTTGTAAGATCACCTTTGAACTTCAAAAGTTCATTAACAGTTAATTCATTTGTCAAAAGATCATCAATCTGAATGCTAAAATGATTAGCTATTTTTATAATCGTGTCAATTTTGGGCTCACTTCTACCCTCTTCATAGGCTCCCAAAGTACCTCTTTTTAAGTCAAATAGCTCAGCAAACGATTGCTGACTTAGACTTTTAACACTTCTTATTTTTTTAATATTTTTTCCAAAAAATGACATTTTTTGCTAATTTTATTTGCAATTATATAATTTTATTGTACATTTACCCTAACAATATTAGCTAATATATTTTAAAACTGCTAATTTTAGTAGAGATAGTTTTAATCAAACACTTGATTTTTGGGGAAAACCAAGTACTTACTAAAAATAATAGCAAAAACTAATTCATCAATTCTAAAAACAACACACTATGATAGTCATCGTATATTATGTAGTCAATTTATCAATAGATATTGTGGAAAAATTATGTAGCTTTTTGTAATATTGATACAGCGTCAAAAACTTGAAATAAAACACTAATTATCAATCCACCTAGTCATCAGACAGGTCAAAAAACCTTCATATGCAAGAGCATTTTCAATTAGTCAAAGACTATTTATTACAACTTAATTTTAACATCATTCATGAAGACAAAAAAGAAGGCATCATAATGATTAGCAAAGAAAATGACGGTATTAAAAACCTCATTCTAGGTGTAGCACCTCCAATCCTGATCATTGAACAACATATTTTCAATATTAAAAATAAAAACGAATCAGTATATCGTAGTTTACTTCAAAAAAACAGAGACATCGTTCATGGAGCTTTTGTTCTGGACGAATCTGGCGAAAAAGTAATCTTTAGAGATACCTTACAAGTAGAAAACCTGGACCTTAATGAATTAGAAGGAACTTTAAACTCATTAGGTCTATTATTAAGCGAATACTCAGAACAAATTATAAATTTCTCAAAATATTAAACTATGAACATTTTTAAAAGATTATTTAAAATCGGAGAAGCAGAAACACATGCAGCCATTGACAAGATGGAAGACCCGATTAAACTTACAGAGCAAGGGATACGAGATATGAAAAAAGATCTTGACAAAAGTTTAGAATCATTAGCACAAGTCAAAGCATTAGCGATCAGAGCCAAAAATGACACTGAAGAATATGCTGCAAAAGCTAATGATTACCAACAAAAAGCAATGTTAATCCTTAAAAAAGCGCAAAATGGAGATATGGATGCTGCCAATGCTGATCGATTAGCAAGAGAAGCATTAATTAAAAAAGAAGAAGCTTCAGGACAACAAACACGTAGTCAGGAAGAATCTGAAAAATTTAATGAGTCTGTCTCTCAATTGGATAAAAACATTCAGGAAATTAAGCAGAATATTAGCAAATGGGAGAATGAATTAAAAACATTAAAAGCGAGAGTTAAAGTTTCTAACGCTACTAAAAACCTAAACAAGCAGATGGCTCAAATCGATGGATCAAGTACAGTTTCCATGCTAGAGCGAATGAAAGATAAAGTAAATCAGGAAGAAGCATTAGCAGAGGCTTATGGTGATATCGCAAATTCTTCTAAATCAATTGATGAAGAATTAGATAAAGCAGTAGATACCTCTAAAGCTTCTGCAGACGATGATTTAGCAAAATTAAAAGAACAATTAGGAATGCAGGATTCTTAATCAAGAATTAAAAAAATCACTGGAAACAGGGTAACAAATATGGACAATAAGGTACTAACTTGTAACAGTGATTTTTTATATCGTAAAAGCATTACATTCTAAAAACAAAAAACCTCATTAAAAACTATACTATTGAAAGAATTATTAGACATAGCATTTTCTCCGGTAAACGCATTTTTTTCAATCATGTGTATCGTATTATTGTTGTACTGGATTCTTACCATCTTAACCGGATTTGATCTAGATTTCTTTGATGTAGATTTTGAAGCTTCCACAGATTTTGACTTAGACATTGATGCTGATGCTGATATGGATAACTACAATCCAGATGTAGACCTACCGCAAAAGGATCTTCAAGCAGATATAAAAGCAGAAGGAGTAGGCATACAATTTTTACGTTATTTCAATTTTGATGAGCTACCCATTATGTTTATGCTAACCATATTATTTTTTTCGATCTGGTTTATATCCATTAATGTTACGCATTCTTTTGGATGGCAATCCAATTGGCTAGGCTTTGTTATGCTTATTCCTAATCTGATAATTAGTCTATTTGTAACTAAACTCCTAACCAAGCCTATTGCTAAAATCTATAGAATGGTCAATCACAAAGGCGAAGAAGAAATTGATTTTCTAGGGCGCAGATGCATTGTTAAATCATCAGTTTCTGGTGAAAAATTAGGCCAGGTAGAAGTCTTAGTTAAAGGAGATCCTATTAGGATACAAGCTAAAGGTTTTAAAGGAGTAGCCATTGCTTCTGGAGAAGAAGCTTTTATTGTCAATGAATCAAAAGATAAAAAATACTTTTTAATAGAGAAGTTCGAATCATAAACTAACCCAACTAAATTTAAATCAATATGCTAGGAACATCATCAATAATAATTATTGCAGCCATTGTCATTGTAGGCTTTGGACTCCTTATGTGGATTGTATCCATGTACAAGAAAATAATTCAGGGAAAAGTCCTTGTAAGAACAGGTATGGGTGGAACCAAAGTATTTTTTAATGCAGGTTTAGTCGTTCCCGTTTTACATAAAATGGAAATCATGGATATTTCTGTTAAAAAACTGGAGATCGAACGAACGGCTATTAATGGGTTAATTTGTAAAGACAATATTAGAGCAGATATCAAAGTAGCATTCTTTGTTAGAGTAAATAAATCTACTGCAGATATTATTAATGTTGCACAAACTATTGGTTGTGAAAGAGCATCAGAAATTGATGTACTGCGAAATTTATTTGATGCTAAATTCTCAGAAGCATTAAAATCTGTTGGTAAACAATTCGAGTTTGTAGAATTATATGAAGCAAGAAGAGAATTCAGGGATAAAATTGTAGACATTATAGGCACTGATCTTAATGGCTATATTCTTGATGACTGTGCCATCGATGATTTAGAACAAACATCTTTAAGTGTACTAAAACCTGATAATATTCTGGATGCTGAAGGGATCAAAAAGATTACCGAATTAACAGCAGCGCAAAACATGAAATCTAACTTCATCAAAAGAGATGAAGAGAAAGTAATCCGCAAGCAAGATGTAGAAGCTCGGGAAGCTATTCTGGAATTAGACAAGCAATTAGCAGAGAAAGAAGAGCAACAAAAAAGAGAAATCTCTAATATAAAATCAAGAGAAGAAGCAGAAACATTAAAAGTCGCTGAAGAGGAACGTCTAAAATCTGAAACTGCTCGCATTGCTACAGAAGAAAAAGTAAAGGTTGCAGAAGAAAATATGCAACGCCAGATTATTGTAGCTGAAAAAAATAAACAGCGTACTGATGCTGTAGAGACAGAAAGAGTAGAAAAAGATAGAATGCTGGAAGCTACAGAGCGGGAACGTATCGTAACATTGGCACAGATAGAGAAAGAAAAAGTTGTAGAAGTAGAGAAGAAAAATATTCAGGATGTAATTCGGGATCGCGTGACTTTAGAAAAAGGAGTGGTAGAAGAGCAAGAGAATATGAAAGATATTCAGGCTTTTAAAACCGCAGATCGAGATAAGCAAGTTAAAATAACCACTGCCGAAGCAAATGCAGAAGAAGCCTTAATTTCAACTATAAAAGCTGCAGAGGCACAAAAAGAAGCCGCTAAACAAAAAGCGGAAGAGATAAATATTGAAGCGCTGGCTCATAAAGAAGCAAGTGAAAAAGAAGCAGCCGCTCGTAAAACATTAGCAGAGGCAACTGCAAAAGAAGAAGCTACCATAGGTTTGTCTGAAGCACAAGTAATGCAAGCAAAAGCAGAGGCTCATGAAAGACAAGGAATTGTAGAAGCTTCTATTATTGAGAAAAAGGCAAAAGCAGAAGCAGCTGGAATATCTGCAAAAGCAGTAGCACTTAAAGAAGAAGGAATCGCAGAGGCAGAAATTATTAAAGAAAAAGCACTGGCTCAAGCTGTAGGAGATAAAGAAATAGCATTAGCAGAGGCTGCTGGTATCGAAGAAAAAGCCGAAGCCATGAAAAAATTAGATGGTGTAGGAAAAGAACACGAAGAATTTAAACTGCGTCTTGATAAAGAATTACAAGTAGATTTAGCACATGTAAATGTTCAAAAAGAAATCGCGTATGCACAAGCTGACGTCATCGGTGCTGCATTAAAAGCAGCCAATATCGACATTGTAGGAGGAGAAACTATGTTCTTTGAACAAATTGTAGGTCAAATCACTAAAGCTAAAGGAATTGACAGATTGGTAAAACACTCTGATAACATTCAGGATATAAAAGATGCGATCTTAGGAAGTGATGATGTTAAAGGAAATCTTTTAGGAAAAATAAAAGAATTTGCTACTAAATACGGAATCTCATCAGAAGATATCAAAAACCTGACGATTGCCAATCTATTAATGGATCTGAAACAAAAATCTACAGACCCATCAGAAAGTGATTTGTTTAGCAACTTATCGAATTTAGCTAAAGGATTAGGATTATCTGATAAGAAGCTATAAACCCTTTGCTCTTGTTCTCAAGACAATATTAAAATATACTCCTCCTATAATAAGGAGGAGTATCATAAAAAATGCATCTGGTAAAAAAGAGTGAATGAATATTCACTTCACAATATATGAATACTATTATCATCTTATTTTTAGCCCCATAAGTGCTCACCCTTAAAAGCTGTAGACGCTCTCAGGTATTTAGCACAAACTACCATGGGATTTGTTTAACTTTTAAAAAATGTACATATGGCAATTGCAGCAATGATTGCTTCGATAAGATTTAATGATCGAAGAAACAAAAGAGAAGCTTTTAATGGATGGGGCAATTCTGGCAAAAAAAGTAAGGGAATCAAAATAGAACCCGTTTCTGAAGAAGTATTAGTAGAAATTCGAAATAAAATCCAGAGACAAAATCGTATAACCCGGATCAAAATTATGCTTGTTATTGCGATTAGTATTTTAATAATGACTTGGCTATTATTTTAAAGGTCATTGATATAAAAATTTTCATTATGGGAGGATTTGGAGGGGTTGTGATGGCTGTGATCACATTTTGATGTGTCTCTGATATATTACCTCTTCAAAAATGAGAGGAATACATTAGAAACTCTGATTAAAACCAGCGTAACAAACTATGGAAGAAACAAATACGAACCAACATACCCAATTAGATGGGGGAACTTATGAGATTATTCAGAAACGTTTGCAAAAACAGAAGAATGAACTTCAGAATCGTCTAACTGCATTAAATGATGCACGTAAAGAAGTTTTTGGTAGTGTAGAAACCAAACTTATTGCCAACAATCGTATTAATACAGAAAATAGTTGCATCGCTACAGACATTGTAACCGTTGGAAATTTTTGTCTTTTTGGATATAATGTACATTTTGGATTACGTACAGAAATTAAATTGAATGATGTATTTAGTCTATATACTTACGAGAAGGATCATTTTGCTAATAAGTCGTTAGAGATATTACAAGACGCTCAGTTTATTGATGATTTTACAAATTTATATAAATATTACAGAAACACCGTTTTTACAAAATTTGCCGTTGTAGGGAATTACCTGCACATGGTTTTTCAGTTAAGTGAAAGTGTAACTGATATCAAAACGTTTAAATGGTTAATTAATGAAGACACTTTAGCCTATGTAGATAATCGCAGTGAACACGAGTTTCGATTTCCTAAACAATACGATTTTGATTGGGTAGAAGTGACTCGTGAAATGCATCGTTACGGTACGCACCCTCATATCTCTATACTAGATAAGGTATTTGTAGAAACTGTAGGTGGAGATCTCACAATCAAAATTGAAGATAATACGGATGAAGGAAAAGGGATTCTGGATGAAGCAGTAGAACATGGAGATCAGACGTTGGATGATGGACAATATCGTTTTGCAGAATTAGGCAATTTAATTGCTTTAGAGATTAAACCTTTTCAGGAACCACATCGCTATTTTGTCTATAATCATAAAATCCAGGAGGTCAAAAAAATTGAATCTATTAAGGATTCTTGTATTTTACTCCCAGACGACCAGGGAATCATTTTCTCTAATGGATATTACCTTCAATCCGGAGATTTTAAATTATTTACTAATGAAGTCTCTAATGTTAAATTTCAAGAAAAAATAAGCTCTCCTAATGGAGAAGATTTTTTATATGTCTTTTATCAGAGTGAAAAAGGGCTCTATACCTTGATGTCATACAACGTCATTGAACAAGAAGTAAAGACACCTATTGTATGTAATGGATTCACTATTCTTAAAAATGGTGAACTATGCTATTTTAAAACAGAAAACGAACAAACCAAACACCACGTCATCCAGATTTGGCAAACTCCTTTTATAAAAGGAAACGTGCTACCTTCTGAGCATACAGATACCTTACTCTACAAGATAGGGAATAAAGATATTGTAAAAGCAATGGCAGAGAGCAATGCACTCATCACATTGCTCAATAAAGAAGATAATTATGATGGTTTATATGATGATCTGGCAAAATTCTCTACTGATATTATAGATAGCTATTATTGGATTCGTGAAGAAGATACTTGTAGATTAGATATTCCGCTGGGAGAAATCAATAATGCCGCTAATGCAGCCATTGATGAGTTCGAAAAGGTAGTGCAGTTAAGAAAAACTGCAGCCAATGTAACTCAAGAAACTCAAGAAAAAGCAAACACTATTTTCGGGAAGATAAAAAGTAGTTCTTTTGGGTCAATTGATGATTTTGTTTCTGTATTATCTCAATTAAGAACATTACGTGGAGAAGTTATCGGATTGAATGATATCCGTTATGTTGACACGGTATTCATTACTAATCTGGAAACTGAAATTGTAGCACAAACAGATATAATTTCGCAGCGTTGTGTTCAGTTTTTATTAGATGATAAGGCACTACTCCCCTATCACAAACGTGTAGAGGAAAAACAAGTGCAATTAGAAAGTATTAAAAAAGTAATTAATGCAAAAAAACTAGAAGAAGAGGTCAATCAGATCGCTAAAGATTTGGAAATGCTGATTGATATTGTCTCTAACTTACAGATTGAAGACACTTCGCATTCTACTAAAATTATTGATAATATTTCTTTAATTTTTGCTACGATTAATCAATTAAAGTCTGGGATCAAGAATACTATTAAATCTCTGGGTAGCACAGAGGCTAGTGCAGAATTTGCAGCGCAGCTTAAATTAGTAGATCAAAGTATTATAAATTACCTGGATATTGCTACAACTCCAGAAAAAACAGAAGAATTACTAAATAAAGTTTCTGTTCAACTAGAAGATCTGGAAGGGCGTTTTGCAGATTTTGGAGAATTTATCACACTTATTATAGAAAAACGCGAGGAGGTCTACAATGCCTTCGAAGCCCGAAAAAGTAGTCTGATAGAAGCCCGAAATAAAAAAGCAGTTGCCTTAGAAAATGCTGCAAATAGAATTCTAAAAGGTGTTACAAAAAAGGCACTTAGTTTTGATTCTGTAATAGAAATTAATGGATATTTTGCTTCTGATTTAATGATCAACAAACTCCGTGATATTATTACAAATCTAAAAGAGCTTGATGATGGTGGAAAGGCTGAAAACATAGAAACAACATTAAAAGTTGCTAAAGAAGATGCTACCAGAAAGCTAAAAGACAAACAAGATTTGTATGAGGATGGCGAGAATATCATTAAACTTGGCAAACATAAGTTTGGTGTTAATAAACAACCTCTCGACCTTACGATCGTATATAAAGATCAAACACTGCAATATCATCTTACAGGAACTGATTTTTATCAGGAAATTGAAAACGAAATCCTGTTAAAGTCAAAAAAATACTGGGATCAGGAACTAATTTCGGAAAATCAAGAAATATATCGTTCTGCGTATTTAGCATATAAAATATTCAAAAGGTATAACAAAAACGGACTTGAACAAGATCAATCCAATACACAAGATACGGACCCTAATATACTAAAGAGTCATTTAAATGACCTTAACGAAGCATCCTTATTAGAACTTATAAAATCAGAAAGCAGTAAAAATTATGCAGAAGGATACGTAAAGGGTGTTCATGATATAGATGCAGCAAAAATTTTGAAAGTACTGATCAGCAAAGACCACGAATTAGGATTACTTCGCTATAATGCTACCATACGATCATTTGCACAATACTTTTGGCATCAATTGGATGTTGAAAAACAATCCTACTGGAACGACACTATTAAAGCATCAGGAGCCGTTTTATCGGTTTTTCCGGAAAGCAAAGAATATCAAACAGTGATTTCTAACTTAGCAAAAGAGATTCAGGATTCGCTGGTAATACATACTGTATCCAATTGTATAGTTGCTACAAATGAAGTAGTAGACATTAATAATGCTGTTATCAGCACTGATGAATCCATGCAAATCGCAGATTATCTATTCTCAGAATTACAAATTGACACTACTTTTTGTATTAGTCAAACAGCAAATGAACTTTATGATAATTTTGTATCAGCCCTAAAAGTAAAAAAAGCATATACCAATTTACAAAAAGAATTAGCAAAGGATCATATGACCGCCCGCGGGTATAATGACAAAATATTATTAGCACTTCAATGGGTGACATCCTTTCTTAAAACTCATCATAAAGACAAAATAGTATATGCACACGAGGTTGTTTGCGCATTATTATACAAAAATAAATCCACATCAAACATCATATTGGTCAACCCTTCTCAGATGATCGATGGGTTAACGGGGAGTCATAGCACTATTACAGATGGTGCTTTTAATTTTAATTATCATTCATTTATTACAACATTATCGTCATTTACTGCGGTAGAAGTTCCTGCCTTTGATGCATATCGAAACGCAAAGCACGAAGTAACCGAAAACTTAAAAGAATCACTTAAGTTAGAAGAATTTAAGCCTAGAGTACTTTCATCTTTTGTACGAAATAAGTTAATTGACCAATTATACTTACCATTAATTGGAGATAATCTTTCTAAGCAACTAGGTAGTGTGGGAGATAATAAGCGTACAGATCGCATGGGAATGTTATTATTGATTTCGCCTCCGGGATATGGTAAGACAACCTTAATGGAATATATGGCAAACCGCTTAGGTCTGGTGTTTATGAAAATTAACGGCCCGGCTATCGGGCATGAAGTAACCTCAGTAGATCCTATGGCTGCTAATAACTCAGCAGCAAGAGAAGAACTAAAAAAACTGAATCTTGCATTAGAAATGGGCAACAATGTGATGTTGTATCTAGATGATATTCAGCATTGTAATCCTGAGTTTCTACAAAAATTTATTTCTCTATCCGATGGGACACGTAAGATTGAGGGCGTGTATAATGGTCAGCCTAAAACCTATGATCTGCGCAGTAAAAAATTCTGTGTGATTATGGCAGGAAACCCATATACAGAGAGTGGAGATAAGTTCCAAATCCCAGACATGTTAGCAAATCGATCTGACATCTATAACTTAGGAGATATTATAGGGGATACCGCAGATTTATTTAAACTAAGTCTGATTGAAAATGCAATGACTTCTAATCCAATCTTGCATCAATTAAATGGAGCTTATTTTGAAGATATCTATCCACTTATTCAAATGGTTGAAACCGGGACACAGGAAAATATTGAATTAAAAGGTAACCATACTAAGCAGGAGGTTCAGGATTATCTGGCCGTCTTAGACAAAGTAATTACTATTCGTGATACCGTAATGAAGGTAAATGCTACCTATATAAAATCTGCAGCTATGGAAGATTCTTATCGTACAGAACCTTCATTTAAGCTACAAGGATCGTATCGTGATATGAGTAAGCTGGTCGCTAAAGTAGTTCCCATTATGAATGAAAAGGAATTGCAAACCTTACTTCTTTCTCATTATGAAAATGAATCTCAGACATTAACCAGCTCTGCAGAAGCAAATCTTTTAAAATATAAAGAGTTGACCGCTACGATTAATCCAGAAGAGATAAAACGGTGGGGGACAATTAAAGAAACATTTATCAAAAATAATAAGTTAAAAGGTTTTGGAGACAAAAACGAAATGGCTCAGGTATTAGCACAGATGATGCAATTTAGTGATCATTTATCAGGTATTCAGAAAGTATTGAAGAAAGGATTGGAAAAGTAAATTATGAATCTAAAAAAATATCTCGTTGTTACCCTATCTTCTATTAGTCTTTTCTCGTGTTCTAATTTGAAAAACAAGGGTAATGATATAGAATTAGTACAGAAATATTACAATGAATTAAATAATAGTAATTATTCTAAAATCTCACAACTCGTTGGAGATAGTATTACACTAAGTGAAGGTGGTTACTATATGAATTTCTCTGAAAATGACTATTACCGATTTTTTCAATGGGATTCTGTATTTTCTCCAACGTATAAAGTATTAGAAATCAATCAAAAAAATAATACTATTGAGGTAACTATTTCCAAACTATGCGACAGAATTCAATTCCTTAATGAAAAACCAACAACAGCTAAAGAAATTTTTGAGATTAGAGAACATCAAATAACCACTATCACAACCACGGAGCTAAACTTTGATTATAAGCTTTGGGATCTAAAGAAAAATAAGATCATTTCCTGGATCAAATTGAATCATCCAGAATTAGATGGTTTTATATATGATCAAACCAAAAATGGAGCACAAAAATATCTAAAAGCAATCGCTCTTTATAATAAATTCAATAAATTATAATACTATCTTTTTGTATAGAAGGAATAGGTATAGCCTTTTAAATCCTAAGGCATGACTCTTCTTTGGGTTACTTTTTTAGTATAATTGTGCTAAAATCTATTCAAAATTATAAAAAAACATTTATTTTTACATAAGTACTTATATAAACACTTATGAAAGATGCTTTGCAAGACTTTGCTGAATTAGGATTAGGTTCTCGATTAAATCGACTAAGTGAATTCGTGATGAAAGAAATTCAATTAGTATATGACACATTACAAATTGATTTTGATCCTTATCTCTTTCCTGTTTTTAAGATTATTATCAATCAAAAAACCACAACGACCTCTGTGATTCAAGAACAACTTCATTATACGCAGCCTGCAATTACACAAGCACTCAAAAAACTACTAGATAAAAAGCTAATTCGATATACCGACGACAAAAAGGATAAGCGAAAAAAGATAGTAAAACTAACACAGAAAGGAAAAAATACACATCAGGAAATGATCCCTTTATGGAATGTCATTGATAAACAAGTAAAATGGCTTACAGAAGGTAGCGCTATGAGTCTTACCCGTCATTTGACTCATTTTGAAAATCAACTCAGAGAAAAATCATTAAGCTCTAGAATTCTTGAGAATTACAAAAAATAAATATTGTATGCAATCCAATAAAAAAATAGCTATTATCCCTTTTGAGCCTCAATATGCCCAAGATTTTGCGGACCTCAATATTGCCTGGTTAGAAAAATATTTTTTTGTAGAACCCCACGATGTATTGCTTTTAGAACAATGCGAAAAAACAATCATCAATAAAGGAGGCTACATATTTTTTGCCAAAATCGATACTACTATCGTAGGAACATTTTCATTAATCAAAAAAAGTGAAAACATCTACGAATTAGGAAAAATGGCAGTTTCTCCAGAATTTCAAGGGCATAAAATCGGACAGCAACTCATGACATTCTGTATAGATTTTGCAGAGAAACAACAGTGGAAAAAGCTCATTTTATACTCTAATCGAATCTTAAAAAATGCTATTCACATTTACAAAAAAAATGGTTTTGTTGAAATTGAGCTAGAAAATGATAGTCCATATCAACGTAGTAATATCAAAATGGAGTTTATTTTATAAATAAAAATTAGAAATATAATTCAGACCGTATGCAGTTTATATCCACTTACATTATCTGTTCATTAATTATAATTTAAAATTACCCAAAAAACATCTCTCTAAATCCTTCTTGTACTTCGACGAAAAGCTCAATAATTGAAAGGACTTTCCTGAGTTACTTAATTTCAAAATAATAATTTTTTTAAAGCTCCCTTCCTTTGAAGGAAGGGCTGGGGATGGATGTTCTTTATAATATATAAAAACACTCCAAAAAAAACGTTTCTCTAAATCCCTCTTCCACCTCGACGAAAAGCTCAGTGAACTTAAGAGGTTGCCCTAAGATACTTAATTTCAAAATAATAATTTTTTTAAAGCTCCCTTCCTTTGAAGGAAGGGCTGGGGATGGATGTTCTTTGATGAAATCATAAAATATAAGTTTAATTACCGTTATTATTTATATTTTACAACAAATTGTTACACTTCAAAAATGGCTTTACAAAACATTCTACCTTATACTCCAGAAGCCAGACAGCTATCAAAAGCTCTTCGGAAAAACATGACCGAAAATGAAAAGATCATTTGGAAAAGCTTAAGAAAAAAACAATTAGGTGTTCAATTTTTTAGACAGTTTCCTATTTTAGAGTATGTGGTTGATTTTTATTGTAAAGAAATTGGTCTTGCCATTGAAATCGATGGGAGTTCTCATCAAAATCGTTTTTTAGAAGATAGTCATCGTCAAGCAAGAATTGAAGCGCTTGGAGTACGTTTTATAAGGTTTTCCAATGAACAGGTTTCAAATAATCTTAATGCCGTATTAATGGAACTAACAGCTACTATTAAAATACTAAATGAAGAATAAAAAACTTTTTATTGATTATACCTCTTTAAAAACATCTCCCTAAATGACTCCTCAAAAAGGGAACGTTGACTATTATATTTCAAAAGAAAACCATTTATATTGAGCCCCCTTCCTTCGAAGGAAGGGTTGGGGATGGATGTTCTAAGAAACTACTAAACCCGAAAGTCAACCAAAGCAATGAAAAGGATATTATCAGATATAATTAAATAAATACATCCAAGAGAAAAACCATACAACAGGTATTTCACTTTTTATAAAAGGGGTCTTTGCCCCTTTTATAATTATTTCTAAAACTTTTCTGCGTTACCAAAACCTATACACACTACTGTTAACCAGTATTTTAAAAACAAAACAATTCTTTATCTCACACGTTAATTTTTTTAAACTATTAAAAATGGTATTTTTAACTACAATGTTGTTTGAACATAAAAAGTTATCACTAATAACGATCAGAATCACGCAAACACTTAATAAACTATCATAAAAAATGAAAAATCTAACTAACCTTATCAAACCCTATTTAGTTATTGCATTTGCATTAATTTTAGCAACCTCTTGTAAGGAGGCTGGACAAACCACTACCATTTCACCAGAATTAGACGAATACAAGAAAAAAATTGAAGGATATGAAAAAGAAATTACAGAGCTAAAAGAACTATTGGATCTAGAAAAAAACAGAAAAGAACCTACTAATATTATTCAATCTGATTTTGCAAAAGAAATTTATCATCAATATGACGAGCGAGCAGCATTAATCAATAAAGTGGTAGGTACTGATGGTAATGGAAACCCCTTTAACGCCACCCGATATCTATCATATGATCTTGACCAGCTAAAAAGCTATATTAAATATATAGAAAGTAAATCACGAAAAGCAGGAGTTAAACCTACTGGTGTCAATTTCTATTTCGCATTGTATCCTAAAGATTACGTACGAGATGATAAAAAAGATTATGCAAAACGACAAACATTTTTTGTAGCTCCTACCTATAGCAAAACTGATGATGGAGAAACTGCACATATTGCGTATACACTAGACAACGATTTTAAAATAGTGGATCTACATAAGCTATTAGAAGTACGTATTGCTGCTCAAAAAGCAGGATTCTTTAGTAGTTCAGCAAGTTTAATAGAGGATAATAGTTTAGTAGGTAATGAATTGGGAGGCTCTCCACCTATGGATAAATAATAACAAATGAATATTGAGATTGAAACTTTAAAGCTACTAATGCATATAGGGTCATTTGTAGAATTATTAGCTGCATTATTTGGTACATTCTTTTTATATAAATATAAAAATACTACTCTAAAATATGTTTTAATCCTGTTATGGTATACGTTTATTAACGATTACATCGGAATATCTCATAGAGATTCATTTATTAAAAATGCCATATTATACAATATTTACAATGTTATTAACTTTACTTTTTTCTTTCTCTTATTTAGACATTATTTAAAAAAAAACAAAAAACTAGTCCTTTTTCTCTGTATAGTATATTTGACATCATTTGTTATTAATGGTTTTTTTGAAAATTACTTAGTAGAATTTCAAAGGTTTCCCTATATCATAGCTGCTTTTTCAATAATAATAACAGTAACGTTGTATTTTTTTGAAATATTAAACTCGGAAAAAGTTTTAAATACTAAGAGGAATCTTCTCTTTTGGATCAGTGTAGGACTCTTAATATATTTTGTTGGTAATCTACCATTTAGAATTTTAAGAAATTATTATCAACATTTAACAGATGCAACAATATCGTTTCTGGTGAATTTTACTCTAACAGTAATAATGAATACTTGTTTTATCATTGGTTTTATATGGAGCAACAAGAAACAGCAATATTAATAGCAACAGTAGTACTTGTAGTTATTATCGGAATGATGATATTTCTTTTTTTGATTTTCCAAAAAAGGAAAAACAGCCTTTTGCTACAACAAAAAGATGCCGAAAAAAAGTTTGAGCGTGCTATTGCAGAGACACAAATAGAGATAAGAGAAGAAACCTTACGAAATATAAGCTGGGAGTTGCACGATAACATTGGACAACTTCTTACATTAGCAAAAATACAGGTAGATGTAGCCAAAGATAAGCCAGAACGTCTTTCTGAGGCTACAGACACCATTACTAAAAGTCTTCAGGAATTAAGAGCTCTATCCAAACTCATCAATCCCGATGCTATCAAAGGATTGAGTCTTACAGAAGCTATTACTCTGGAAATCGAACGATTTAATAGACTACAATACATCGAAGCTTCTATTACCAGTAATGAAGAGGTGCAACTATTGGATGATAAAATAGAGATTATTATGTTTAGAATATTACAGGAGTTTTTTACTAATACTGTAAAGCATTCTAAAGCCTCTAAATTGACCGTTGATGTGCAGTATGATAAAGAAAAACTAGTCATTAATGCAAAAGATGATGGCGTTGGTTTTAATATCAAAGACCTAAACACCAAACAGGGTATTGGGCTCTGTAACATAAAGAGCAGAGGAAAATTGATTAATGCAGATGTAGAGCTCAGTTCAGAACGAGGTCAAGGAACTGCGATTATGGTTACCTATTTTTATAAAAAAAATCTCCCTGAAGATGTTTACTAATTATTGTATATACCAGACTAACTAATAAACCTACCACACAATAAAAAAAGAACTAATGAAATATTCAGTTGTCATTGTAGAGGACCACATCCTTTTATCTCAAGCGTTAGCAGGGTTAGTAAATGGATTTTCGAAATTCAAAATATTACATCTTTGCAAAAATGGAAGAGAACTACTCACCCGCTTTAAAGACCCTAAAAACATCCCAGATATTGTATTAATGGACATCAATATGCCCATTATGAACGGAATTGAAACTACAATAGCACTAAAGGAAGAATATCCCGATGTGAATGTATTAGCCCTTTCTGTAGAAGAAGATGAAAAAACGATTCTAAAAATGTTACGTGCAGGCGCCAAAGGATATTTATTAAAAGATACTGAAAAAAGTATCCTTGAGAATGCATTAATAGAAGTACAAGAGACTGGTTTTTATCACACTAAAGATGTAACCAATTTACTATTGGGATCTCTGAATCCTAAGAAAGAAAATAAAGTGCTTCTAAAAGAGCGCGAACTAGAATTTATTCAGCACGCATGCACAGAAAAAACATATAAAGCGATCGCCAGCGACATGTGTTTAAGCCCAAAAACAATAGAGGGATACAGAGATTCAATTTTTGAAAAACTAAATCTAAAAAACCGTACAGGATTAGTTATCTATGCTATCAAAAATAAATTATTTATTCCTTAGAAAAGTAATATTGATTAAGCTTCAACAAACTAAAGAATTAGCAAAATGCTTTTGGATTGGTTTTTTATATCAAAATCTGGATAACATACTGAATTCATATCACTAAAATGATATGTTAAAGTTACTTAAAGAATCCCTTTTTAAAATATTAATTCTAAACTTTTAAGTACTGAGTTTTGAATCAAAATAAAACAATTCTTAGTCTTTGTTTTTGTAAAGTTATTATACATCACAGCAACACTTTTTACACTAACTAACCCGCAACACCATACAAAATAGCCTATTCTGTCTACAGAACGTATTTCTACCTAATAAAAGGACAAACATTTTAAAAAGTATTAGATATGTTTTCTCTAAATATCAATCACTCTTAAAAACTGTTTTTTTTACCATATCAAACCTACATATATTTTCAAAAAACTAACCTTCAATATGCTATCGAAATACGCTGTATTTTGTTTATTTTTGTGAGGATAAGAACTTTGATACTTTTATGTTAAAACAACAATTAAATTTTAAACTTTCTCAAAAACTTTCTCCTCAGCAGATTCAGTTAATGAAATTGATTCAATTACCTACGCAAGCATTTGAACAGCGGCTTAAGCAGGAAATGGAAGAAAATCCTGCATTAGATACAGGTTCAGAAAAGATAGAGGAGTATGATAGTGATTTTAGCAATGAAAATACCGCAGATGAAGATTATGGGACAGAAAAGATAGAAGCGGATATTAATGTCGACGAATATCTCAGTGATGATGAAATTCCTAGTTATCGATTGAGTGCCAACAATTATAGTAGTGATGACGATGAAAAAAATGTACCCTTTGCATCAGGAACATCTTTTCATCAATACCTGACTACACAACTTAATACATATAGATTTTCACCAGAAGAACGTGAAATCGCAGAATTTCTGGTGGGTAGTATTGATGAAAGTGGGTATATAAGAAGATCATTATCTGATATTCTGGACGATCTTGCCTTTACTCAAAACATTTATACAACAGAAAATAAAATAGAAAATATACTTACTGTTATCCACCAATTAGATCCCGCTGGTGTAGGTGCAAGAGATCTTAGAGAATGCCTTTTAATTCAGTTAGAGCGCAAGGAACTTACAATACCTATTAAATTAGCGACCCTTATTATAAAAAAATCGTTTGAACATTTTAGTAAAAAGCATTATGATAAGTTGTTAGCAAAATTTGATATCACAGAAGATGATCTAAAGGATGCTATTGAAGAAATAGAACATCTTAATCCCAAACCCGGTGGTGCATATTCTGGAAGTAACAGGATGATAGAACATGTAGTTCCTGATTACACCATACAGATTGTTGATGGTGAGTTACAACTATCTCTAAATGGTCGTAATGCACCAGAATTGCATGTCTCTCGTGAATACAACAATATGCTTCAAGGATATAAAGCAAGCAAAGAAAAATCAAAATCACAAAAAGACGCAGTGATGTTTATTAAACAGAAACTGGATGCTGCAAAATGGTTTATAGAAGCGGTTAAGCAAAGACAGCAGACACTTTTTATTACCATGAGTTCAATCATGCACTATCAGGAAAGCTATTTCTTAACAGGAGATGAGCGTAATCTGAGACCTATGATTTTAAAAGATATTGCAGATCAAATCAATATGGATGTGAGTACCGTCTCCAGAGTAGCTAATAGCAAGTATGTAGATACTCCTTATGGAACAAAATTAATCAAAGAATTTTTCTCCGAATCCATGACGAATGATCAGGGTGAAGAAGTATCAACCAGAGAAATCAAAAAAATTCTGGAAATCACCATTGGAGAGGAAGACAAGAAAAAACCGCTTACTGATGATAAATTGGCTAAAATCTTAAAAGAAAAAGGATATCCAATCGCAAGAAGAACCGTGGCAAAATACAGGGAACAATTGGACATTCCGGTTGCCAGATTACGAAAAAAAATCTAATGAATCTTTTTCTCAAGAGCTTTTCATATATTTTTCACCCATTATTGATGCCAATTATGGGTGCAATTATATATTTTGCAACAGCACCCAGGTTTATACCTATAGAAATTATACGAGTAAAATTATTTGGACTTATGATCCTTACTGTTTTAATTCCTATCGTATTTTATTTCTTTCTCAAAACTTCTGGAATGATTAGCTCTTTTGATTTAAAAGATGTGAAAGAAAGGAAAATTCCACTGTTATTACAATCACTATTGTTTTTTGTAGTCATTAAAATGATTATTGATGTATATAACTATCCTGAGTTGTATTTTTTCTTTTTAGGAATTCTATTTTCTTCTTTAAGCGCCATATTTACAGTGCTATTCGGGTATAAGATTAGCTTGCATATGATTGCATCTGCAGCGGTAACTATGTTTACCATCACATTGAGCATTCATTTTAGCATTAATCTGACACTAATTATTGCTGCCATGTTTATTGTAAATGGTCTTGTGGCAACTTCCAGGTTACATTATAAAGCTCATACCAACCTGGAGCTTATTCTTGGGTTTGTAATAGGTATTCTTCCACAACTAACATTAGTAAGCTATTGGTTATAAAATATAGAACATTAAACCTATTTTAACCACATTTAACCCTACTTTTTCTTCTTCAATTAAGGCATCACTATTAAAAAATGGGTTGAGGCTGTAATAGAAATGAAAATTGAATGTATTCCATCCAAAAGTAAAAGTAGTACCGATTCTCCATCTATTTAACTCATCAATTTTACTTTGCTGCACATCATTATCCGATTGTTCAAAGTTAGAATTAAATGAATATAAATATCCAACTCTTAAACCCGTATAAATCCTCCAAAATTTATGAGTTTCCGGAATAGATGTACGCCACCTAAATTCTAGTGGTGATTCCAATAATTGTGTAGTGAATCTGTTTCTATCGTAATCAGCATCTTCTAAATTGGTAAATAAACTTTGACCTGTATTTTCATCCTCTCCTATAAACAAATTTTGTCCATACGTATTTACTGAGTATCCCAACCCTAATCCAATTGCCAAATTACGCCGTTTATTTATTGGCATATCTCTGGTATATCCAATATGTAATCCTCCAGAAAATCCTGATTGACTAATTTCTGCGGGCCTGTTCCATAAAAGATTAAAAGTTATTCCTACATAAAACTGATCTTCGCGGTACAAAGAATCTAATATTTTCTCTTCTTGAGAGGGAGCAGGAATCGTATCCTGTGCCAATATGATACCAGCGAAAAAGAATATGTTAAGAATTAAAAATGACCTTATCACTCTTTTGACTTTTAAAAATGGATTAGAAACTTATTATAATAAAACACTAAAGTAAATGTATTTCTTTAGAAAATCGAGGTACTTTATAAAAAACAGAGCATAACAAATGAAAAAACCCTGCATTCGCAGGGTTTTAAGAGAATATCAAAAAACGCTATTTTCTATTGTCTGTAGCATTTCCTTGTCTCGTGGTGTAATTAATTTTTAAAGCCTGAACTTCTCTAAGTTCTTTTTTAATATCACCTACAAGACCCATGTTAGTATCTCCGTCCACTTTTAAAGCAGTAATTAAAAATGGAATCTCTCCTTCTCTATGCGCATCTCGCTCTGCAAGAATAAAAGATTTGATATCTTTTACATCTGCAAACTTATCGTTTAATTGAACCTTAGCCTGTGTTCCAACGTTTTTTGCATATCTTGAACTGGGTTTTCCGGCATATATATTCATCACAAGGTTCTTCTTATCCAGTTTTTCTGTTTGATCAGCAATAGGTAAATTGTTTTCGATCTTTAATGTATCTTCTCTCATCACAGTAGCCACCATAAAGAAGAACAATAACATAAAAACGATATCCGGTAATGATGCTGTAGAAATTGCGGGCAATTCACTATTTTGTTTCTTTCTAAACTTTGACATATGCTATATATTTAAAGATTGTTCTTCATTGAGTGCCGCTTCCGATAATTGATCGGGATACATAGAGAGAATCTTATGTATCTGCTCTCTAAGCAATAATTTATCGCCAGAATAATTGACATCCTTTACATACTCTTTCATTTGTATAAAAGATACATTATATAATCGTATTGCTTCTCTGTTTCTCAATTCTGTATATGCCGCTACTAATTCATTTTGTACCGCAACATAGGTTGCATAACTAGTTTCCCTGCTATTAATAAGCGAAATAACTGCCTTAGTAGGATTGTCTGAAGACGTAGCTTCCTTTAATCCTCTACAATAACTACACGAGTCTTCTTTATCTCCTCCACCATTGTCCAAAAATGCTATGGCTGCAGCTCTTAATTCTTTTAGATCGATAGGTTTTTTTTCTACAAATAACCTATTCGCTTGATTGATTTCAATCTGAAAAAGATTTTTCTCTTTGATAAAGGTTTTGTCTTCTTGATTCTCAGGTGGCGGTAATTTTCTACTGATTCCATAATCCGTTTCGATTGTGGTACTTACCAAAAAAAAGATAAGTAATAAGAATGCGATATCCGCCATGGATCCCGCGTTCACTTCTGGTGCTAATCTTCTAGCCATAATAAAAATATTTAGTTACTAATTACGTACGACATCAAGAAACTGTAAATCTGAGACGATATTAGAACTAAAACAATGGCTTAACAAATAGTATCCAATCATGAATAAAACATGATAGTACATTAATTGACTAAAAAAGATAATAATTTTTGCATTTCTATTATTTCAATATCCTCGTTTTGGAAGGTTAGATATTGATCAGGTAAATAGATCACAGTTACGTATGTTCATTAACAATTGTTATGCCATAAGTAGTAAAATTCTCAACTGATTACACAAATCATGCAAAAAACATATCTTGATTCTAATTTTAATTAAGAAGAAAGCCTATAAGATAAGAAAGAAAACTATGTTCTAATTAACCTATAATTTCATACCCAAGTCACAGTGATTTTACACAATTAAAACAATGTAATTAAATGACTTCACTCTTGGCTAAAAATTATATAATATGACGATTTAGAATAAGAAAAAATCAAAACGCATTAATATAAAGTAATATAAACACAATAAACTTGATTACTATATCGCATTCAACGTAATTCATTCAACAAAAAAATCCTGCTAAAAGCAGGATTTAATCAATATATAAAGACTATATTTTTATTTCAAATTACCGGTAGCTTCGCCTTGTCTTGTGGTATAATTAATTTTCAGCGCTTGAACTTCTCTAAGTTCATTCTTAATATCACCCACTAGACCCATATTAGTATCACCATCTACTTTTAAAGCAGTAATCAAAAATGGAATCTCTTCTTCTCTTTTAGCATCTCTTTCTGCTAACACAAAAGATTTGATATCACTTACTTCCGCAAATTTATCATTTAATTGTACTCTTGCCTGCGTTCCTGCACTCGATGCATATCGAGAACTTGGTTTTCCAGCATAAATATACATTACCAAATTCTTCTTATCTAACTTTTCAGTTTGATCTGCCATTGGTAATTTATTTTCTATTTTTAAGTTATTCTCTCTCATGACCGTAGCAACCATAAAGAAGAATAATAACATAAATACGATATCTGGCAATGACGCTGTAGAAATTGCAGGTAATTCACCACCTTTTTTCTTTTTAAACTTGGACATAGTTACGTTTTTACGTTATACTTATTTCTTTGGTTCAGCTTCAGAAAGCTTTTCAGGAAACATCATTTGAATATTCTTGATTTGTTCTTTCAATCTATCTTTACTTCCTGAATATAAAACATCTTTTAATTCCTCTTCCATTTGGATAAAAGACTTTCCATAAAGACGTTGCGACTCTCTGTTTCGCAATTCATTATACGCAGCAACTAATTCATTCTGAACCGCTATATATGTAGAATAGCTTGTTTCACGATTATTGCGTAAAGATATAACTGCTTTTACAGGATTATCAGATGATGAAGGATCTTTTGCTCCCTGACAAAAATCACAAGCTTCTGATCCGACACCTCCTCCGTTATCCAAAAATTCAATCGCCGCAGCTCTTAAATCTTTTAACTCCATAGGAACTTCTTCTACTAACAGATCGTTATTCTTATTCACCTCTACCACAAACACATTTTTTTGTTTTATGATAGGCGGTTCAACTGTCTCATCTAATGGCGGTGGTAATTTACGACTAATTCCCCTATCCGTATCAATGGTTGTGGTAACCAGAAAGAATATAAGAAGTAAAAACGCAATATCCGCCATAGATCCTGCATTCACATCGGGTGCTGATCTTCTTGCCATAGTATTATTTTATTAATTTTTTCACTCCTGATAACACCATTAATCCTATCGCGACGATCGCCAGGATATAAAAAGCATAAATCCCAGCTCCGACTAATGCGGACCCGCTGTTTGACAGCACTTCACCATCTCGCATTTCGAATACTGAATCATCTGCTAAAGCATAAGATATACCAAGAATTACTAAAAAAGCAACTATACCAATAGCTGTATTTTTAAGTCCTCCAGGATTTTTTGCCAATGCAGAGAAAACCGCGATAAGTGTAGCTATAATGATAATTACTAAAATTACAAGAGTTAAGGCATACATAGGAGTTACCAAAGCCGTAGCATCAGTAAATGCCGCAGAAGTAGTATCTTTAACCAAATCCTTAGCCTCAGTAATACCGTAAGTATCCATCAGAGCATCAAAGTTATTGCTCATTAAGAACAATAAAATAGCTCCCACAACACCTATTGCCAGTACTACATATGATAAAATTTTTGAGATATTCATGTTACTAATTTTTTATTTGAATTGCCAAGGCAATTCCATATTTAATAATAATGAGATTCAATATGAACTCAACTTATATAAATAAAATTAAGCTCTTTATTATAAAACCGTTATTATTTTCTGTTTTTGTAAGCTACTAACATATCGATTAAAGTAATCGATGCATCTTCCATATCATTTACAATACTATCAATTTTAGCAATAATGTAGTTGTAAAAAACCTGAAGAATAATTGCTACAATTAGTCCAAATACTGTAGTAAGAAGTGCTACTTTAATACCTCCGGCTACTAATGATGGTTGCATATCTCCTGCTGCTTCAATTTTATCAAAAGCATCAATCATACCGATTACAGTTCCCATAAATCCAAGCATTGGTGCTAATGCAATAAATAAGGACACCCAGGATACATTTTTCTCTAATTGTCCCATTTGAACACCGCCATATGCTACCACTGCTTTTTCTGCAGCATCAATACTTTCATCAGCTCTATCTAATCCTTGGTAATAAATAGAAGCAACTGGTCCTTTAGTATTTCTACATACCTCTTTTGCCGCTTCGATCCCTCCACTATTAAGAGCATCTTCTACATTTTGTTGTAATTTTTTACTATTAGTAGTAGCAAGACTTAAAAATATAATTCTTTCGATTGCAATTGCTAAACCAAGAATCAAACATAAAAGAACGATTCCCATAAAGCTAGGACCTCCTTCAATAAAACGTTTTTTCAAATTTTGGTGAAAGGATACCTCATCAGCACTTACCGTAGTAACTTCCTCGGAAGGTTCCTGAATTGTTGTTGTTATTGGAGCAATTAATAATTGCACGTTTGCCGTTAACTGGGCAGGAGCAGTCGATGCTTTTAAATTTCCGAAAGCCATTACTGTTACGATTGCCAGAATAGAAAATAGTCTTTTCATTGCGCTGATTCTTAATTTTAAATATTAGTTAAAGGGTTAAAGATAAAAAAATATTACAAAATCCATTGAATTTTTCATAATAATGCAGAGAGGAAGGGATTCGAACCCTCGATACGCTTTTGGCGTATACACACTTTCCAGGCGTGCGCCTTCGACCACTCGGCCACCTCTCTAAATAAAAATTATCCAAAAAAAATTGGATGGGCAAATAACAAAAAATATATCAACTTCTGAAATTTGCAGCGTTAATTTTCTGACATTTCACCTCGCAAGGATGTTTCATAGATGGTTTTAAGCACTTTAAGAGGTAAGTTTTCTCCTAATAAATACATTAGTTTAGCAACTGCTGCCTCTGTAGTGATGTCTTTACCGGATATTACACCTATATTTTTAAGCCCTACACTGGTATCATACTTACCCATTTCGACACTTCCTCCAGAACATTGTGTCACGTTTACAATTGGGATTCCTTTTTTTATAGCTTCAGAAATCATACTTAGAAACCATTGTTGCGTTGTAGTATTTCCAGATCCATAGGTCTCAATTATAATCCCTTTTATAATCTTTGACGAGAAAATATGTTGTAAAATTTGTTTGTTGATCCCTGGAAACATTTTAATAACAATAATATTATTATCAAAATGAGTATGGTATACCATTTTCTTACGCCTATTTATCTTTCGTAAAACAGCCGTATGTACTTTTAGATGTACACCTGATTCTACAAGTGTTGGATAATTAAGACTCTGAAAAGCTTTAAAGTGTTCCGCATTAATTTTTGTTGTTCTGTTTGCCCGAAGCAATTTATATTCAAAATAAAGCCCCACCTCAGTTATAACTGGCTTTCCTTTTTTTTGTAAAGAAGCAATCTGAATTGCTGTAATCAAATTCTCTTTAGCATCGGTTCTCAAGTCTCCAATAGGCAACTGTGAACCTGTGAAAATAATTGGCTTACCTAAATTTTCAAACATGAAACTTACTGCAGAAGCCGTATAAGACATAGTATCGCTACCGTGAAGCACAACAAAACCATCATACTCTTCATATACTCCATTAATTATATCTCCTAATTCTCTCCAACGTTCTACATTCATGTCTGAAGAGTCTATTGGCTCCTGAAAACTAATTGTTTTTATAGTGCAATGTAGTTGCTGGAGCTCAGGTATCCGAAGTAACAATTCATCAAAATTAAAAGCAGATAATGCTCCGGTTTCGAAATTTTTGATCATCCCAATAGTACCTCCGGTATAGATCAAAGCAATGTTTGGTGAAGTTTTCATTACGAATTAATTATTAATTACTAACAAAAGAAACTTAGAAACCCCTTACAATCAACAAAACTTAAAACATCTTATAGAATTAAATTCCAAATACATCTTTAGAATTTTTAGTTGTAATCTTTGCAATCTCTTCCGCTGGCTTTTGGTAAATATCAGATAATTTTTCTAAGACCTTTATGAGATAGGAACTCTCATTTCGTTTACCTCGATATGGAGTGGGTGCTAAATATGGAGCATCAGTCTCTAAAACAATATGATCTAAAGAAAATTCATTAAGAAATGTATCAATTTTACCATTCTTAAAAGTAACCACTCCTCCAATACCAAGTTTCATATTATATTTAATAGCCTTTCGAGCGTCCTCAAGGTCTCCGGTAAAACAATGGAAAATCCCAAAAAGATCTTCCCCTTTTTCTAACTCCAATACTTCAAATACTTCTTTAAAAGCATCTCTGCAATGAATTACAATAGGAAGCTTATATTTTTTTGCTAATTGTATCTGATATCTAAAAGCTTCTTGTTGTTCTTTAATAAATGTTTGATCCCAATACAAATCAATACCTATCTCACCTACAGCATAAAACTTTTTATTAGAATTGTCATCAAAACGTTTTTGCAACTCCTCCTCTACATGGCGCAATTCTTCCTTATAATTCTCTTTTACATGAGTAGGATGTAATCCCATCATTAAAAATACATGTGCTGGATATTTTTTTTCTACATCATACATTGCCTCTGTATATGCAGAATCAATGGCTGGGACAAAAAAACGTGACACGCCAATAGCAATAGCTCGTTGCATCATTTCGTCTTGATCATCATCAAAAGATTCACTATATAAATGGGTATGCGTATCCGTAAGTATCATGCGACAAAAGTAATTAAAAAATAGTGTTGACTCTAATAATTCGAAGAAGGAAACGATGAATAATTTGCTCCTTTATTAATATTAATGAGAGCAAAATTCAAAAGCGACTTCTATTGAAGCTTTATCCATAATTTCTGAGCACTTACATAATTTTCAGTTTCTTCTGGGATATTCCTCAGTAATTCAATGTATGTGCTATAACTCCTCTTACGCTACTTAATTTAAAAACTCAAACCAAAACGCTTTATATTAAAAACAGAAATTATCTTACCGGTAGTAATCAGAAAGATAGAGAAGAAATTAATTCTACTAAGTGTTCTGTAAGGTATTCACTGAAATTTGGCAAAAAATTTCAGTGAATCAAAATCAAAAGTAAAACTACCATATATAATGACAAAAACGAATCTATTATCACCAAGTACGCCACCACTCTATTTACTTTTGGTATTTCTATTAGGTGTTAAAACAGGATATTTGTCGTTTCTGAACTATATAATCAGAGGACTATTTTAATAGAGCAACGATCTCTCCTTTCAAATCCTACAGAGGATGTTATCAGACAGAATTAATGTTTTCCGCTTCTTGATTTAAAGAATTAAACAGTGTTGAGATCAGAGAGTTTAATGACAATGAGACAGAAAATCTTATTTCTTTTTCTGAAGCAAATAAACTAAATACTATATCTATCCGTATAGTCCCTTTTCGTATTGCTACAATCTTACTAATTTTTTAGCAGTTAGTACCGGATTATATGCAAAGTCAAATTTGATTATAATTATTAATTAAGAGATTACAGAAGAAGGATTTACTGTTTTTGAACAAGGGGGTAGAAGTTGTTTCTAATCAGAACCTTGATTCTTTTGTCACTCAAGAATTAAATGATAGTTTTGCAAACCTATAAACAGGAATTTTTGCTTGAACAAATATTAGAATCGCACGAATTAGATCAAGTGTAGGAGTAAGATATGTATACAATTTTAACACCCCTAATGCCAAAATCCAATGTTATGGAATTTGGAAATTTTAAGAAATTAATAATTACTTTTAGCTTTCTACTTATTGGAAATGGTTTGCTCTGCGCACAAGAAAAAACAAAAACCACTCAGTTTCTATATACTCAATTAGATTATTTTTTAGAAAATCCAAGCACTACTGGGTTACTCAGGTTAAGTAAAATCATAAGTACAAAAGAAGATCAGCTTCTAACCTCATCAGATCAATTAGCCTGGATCATTGTTAATGTTAATATAGGATACTATCAAAATCAATATGGCAATACAGTAACAGCTGTAAGGTACTATGAAAAAGCTTGGAAAACTTATAATGAATCTAAAAGTACTGATTACGAGATCATAGAAAACTGTCTACAACCATTAGGGGACCTTTATATTAAAATTGGTGATCTGCAAAAAGCAGAAAACACAATCACCAATTACCTCTTTATGGTAGAAAAGTCAAGCAACACTCCAAAAATAATTGCTGCACTCATAGATCTATCTATTGCCTATAACAATAAAGGAAATTACGAAAAAGCGATCAAAATTCTCGAAAAGGCAGAAACGCTAGACAGAAGAAATGTCAATGTTTTTACAAATCTGGCAACTAACTATCTGGATACTGGCAATTATTCTACGGCTCGAATATATGCCCAAAAAGTACTTTCTTTGGATCTTTCTCAGGTAAATGCACATCAAATTCTAGCTGCAGCAGCATTAGAAAGTAATGATTTAAAAAGCGCTAAAGAATATGCCTTACAAGCAAAATTCCAGATGTTAAAAGACACCAAAACTTCGGCAAGGGATTTTTCTAAATGGCAGTTAGGATATATAGATATTCTACTTGCAAAATCAGAATTCAATGAAGCCTCTCATAATTTACAAGAACTGTACACTGCTTTGATCCCTGACTATGATCGTAAAGATGAACTCCCTAAAACAGAGAAGCTTATTACGGACAAAATATTATTAAAAGCCTTAGACATCCATGCATATGTCTATCAAGAACTTAACAAACCTCTTCTGGCAATAGAAGCATTTGACCTATCTTTTTTAGTAAATTCAAAATTAAACAGTATGTATCCTCTACAGGATACAAAGATCCTTCAGCATACGCAAAATCGAAATCGCAGTGAACGTTATATTGCGCTACTTTATTCATTATATGAAAAAACAAATGATACGATCTATTTAGCTAAAGCTCTTGAAGCAACAGAAGTTTCTAAAGCTCCGTTTTTTAATGAGTTTTTAATATCCGAACAATTATTATCCCAATATAAAAATGATTCTTTAGTCAACAAGCGTAACAAATTGTCTAATGAATTATCGATTTATGACACCTTTATTTTAAAAGAAAAACAAAAAGGAAATCAAGCAGCTATAGAACAAATTCAACAATGGATAGAAGAGTACAACGCAAAATCTATCGAACTCAAAGAATTAAATGAAGAGCTCGCACAAAGGTATCCGGATTTTCTGGGTGAAAAAGAGAAAATTTCTGTAGAAGCACTCCAAGAAAAATTAAACGATGATCGGTTAACGCTAATTGAATATTTTTATGGCACAGAAAACATCTATCAATTTATAGTAACAGGAGATTCAATAACCCTTAATCGCATAAAAGACATCGACCAATTCAGGAATATAACACAAAACTACATACATTATTTTGACGATGCCTCCATGATTACTGATAATATCAATGGTTTCTCTACAAGTAGTTTCAATTGTTATAAAAGTCTGCAAATTCCTAAAGCCAAAAAGATTATAATAATTCCTGATGGATCACTCAATTTTATTCCTTTTGAAAGCTTACTGACAAGAAAAACAAACACTCTGAATTTTGAAAAAATGCCTTTTTTAATACAAAAAAGTGAAATTAGCTATGATATTTCGGCTACCAAATATCTGAGATCAGAAAGTACAAATAATACTGAAGATAGTATTCTAGGATTGTTTCCGGTTGATGAAAACAACACATCAAAACTATCATTTTCTCTGGAGGAGGTGAAAATCGTGCAACAACAATTTAAAGGACTATTTTTAGAGAAAGAACAAGCAACCTATGCTAATTTTCTTAAGGAAGCAGAAAATTATGGAATCATACACTTTTCTACACACGCAGATGCAGGAGATTTTTCCAGACCTGGCTCTATTAGATTCAGCGATCAGGAGGTTCTTATAAATCAATTATACGGATTGCAACTTGACTCAGAATTGGCAGTATTAACTGATTGCGATACAGGAATAGGGAAACCAGCAAAAGGAGAAGGACCTCTGAGCATCGGAAGAGGTTTTCAATATGCAGGAATCCCTAATATATTATTTTCTTTATGGAAAGTAAATAACAAAACTACATCTCATTTACTAAGTGATTTTTATAAAAACCTTAAAAAATCAAATTCCAATAATCACGCCTTACATACAGCAAAATTAAAATATTTAACCTCAACAACGATATCGAATGCTCAGAAATCCCCGTATTATTGGGCGACATTTGTATATTATGGAAGCTATCAGCCTCCTGTAGAAACTTCTTATTTTTGGATTATTGTAGCGGGAGTTTTCTTATTAATTATAGTACTTTTGTTTGTGATACGACAAAAAAGAAAATGAATACACTTCGCCAGTTCCTGATCAAAAAAGAATACCAACGTATTAATCTCATATATACCAGAACCAATCATCTGGAGGTAAAAGCTACACTTAATGGTATTGATGGCACTTTCATAGTAGACACAGGAGCATCTAACTCTTGTGTAGGTTTTGAAGCTGTTCATAAATTTGATTTGTTTACTCAGGATAGTGATGTAAAAGCTGCCGGTGCTGGCGCAAGTGATATGCTTACTCAACTTTCAAAAAAAAATACACTGCAAATCGGAACATGGTCAAAAAGTAGAATCTCTCTTGTATTATTTGATCTTACCCATGTTAACACAGCATTAGTAGCCCATAATGCAACACCTGTAGATGGCATCATTGGTTCTGATATTTTAAAACGAGGAAAGGCTGTTATCGATTATGACAGAAAATGCATGTACCTTAAAAAATAGATTTTATATTTTGACTTCAACAACCTCTTGATTTTTCTAAACTATTTTTCAAAGATTTAGCAAACTCTTATAAGAAGAGACAAACAATCTAATCTATCTAGATTAGTAATTCAGATTTACTAATATTTGCACTTGCAATTCAGGTATTTATACCTATTGTCCCATTTTAACATTCTCTTTAGATTTGGTTTATCACAAATAGTATAAGAATATCTTTTTTATTATTTAATAATCCGAATCCAAGAAAATAATACTTAAAGGAAACTTTTTGGTTTGTCTTTTGGTCTAGGAGTACCTTTCTAAAAATGAATTTCTTGATTCGCTATATTTTGAAGAATCTCATGCTCCACATGCTAAGGGGTATTGCTAAATAGTTAACTTAATTTATTAATCTTTAAAATCAATTATTTATGGAACCATTTATAGGACAAATCATATTATTCGGAGGAAATTTCGCACCTAGAGGTTGGGCATTATGTGATGGACAATTATTACCTATTGCATCAAACAGTGCACTTTTCTCAATACTAGGTACTATATATGGAGGAGATGGCAGAACTACCTTTGCACTTCCCGATTTACGAGGTAGAGTTGCAATTCATGCTGGAGATGGACCGGGATTATCTGATCGTAGATTAGGATCTAAAAGTGGACAAGAAGTGCATACGCTAACAAATCTTGAAATGCCTTCTCACAATCACCTAACTAGCAATAATGCAGCAGCTGATCAGCATCTTTTGTTAAGCACTGAAAATGCCGTAAATGAAACTCCACAAGCTGGTGATATACCTGCAGTAGCTAACTTTGTTGATGGTTTAGCTACAACACAAGTCAAAAGTTTTGGACCACCTTCAGTAGGTAAAGTAGCTAATGGGCAAGCCTTAAGTGGTAATGCAGGTTTAAATATTTTAAATAATGGAGGAAGTCAATCACATAATAACATGCAACCTTATTTGACAACTAATTATATCATTGCTTTACAAGGACTATTCCCATCAAGAAGCTAAAAATCAATAAATAACTATGAAAAAATCTAATCATTATCTTTCTTATCAATTTACGAAAAGTTTGCATCAGCGAGCAAGGTCTTCGTTGTCTATACTTTTATTTATTTACCTTACGCTAGCGGTTTTCACCAATGTACAAGCTCAAAACTTCACTTGGTCAACGGCTTCAGATACTGGTGCAACCGTTTCTGAAACTGTAAACAGTGTAACAGCAACTGTAAGTACATCTAATAGCGATGCTCAATTAGTTAATGGTGGTGGGTTTGAAGGGTCAACAGGAGAAGTTGTTTTTACATCAAATGCTGATACAAGCAATTCATTAACCATTACTTTTAGTCAAGCTGTAGATGTTGCAAGTATTTTTGCTTTCATTGCTGACAATGATAGCGGAGCAGAAAGCTCCGTCGTTTTCACACCTACAGGGGGTTCTAATTCTGCTGTTACCGAAGGAATATCTCAAACTTTAGGAGAAGTCGTTCCACTTAATTTTTCTGGTGTAACTGCTATAACTCTTACAGAATCTGGCGGAGGAGCTGAAACTTTTGGGATAGATGAAATAGTAATAGGAATTGCTAATTCTGCTCCAATAGCAACGGTACCATCTACACCAACAGTACTAGAAGATGCTACCAATGTAACTCTTGCAAATGATATTCAAGTAACGGACACTGATGGTGATGATCAAACCCTAACTTTTACTGTTACAGGCGGAACGGTTGCATTAGGAACAACTGGTATTACTTTTGGTGGTGGTGGTAATGGATCTGCAAGTTTTACCGCAGTAGGAACATTAGCCAATATTAATGCTGCGCTTGATGCCGCTACCTTTACACCTACTGCTAATCTTAATGGCACTAATGCAGGAGGCATTTCTTTTATAGCAAATGACAATACCGATAATTCTAATACTGCAAGTTTAACATTTGATATTGCTTCAGTAAATGACGAACCTAGCTTCACTGCCGGGGCGAATGAAGCAGTCAATGAAGATGCAGGCGCACAAACCGTAAACGGTTGGGCAACTGCCATCGATGATGGAGACTCAGACGCTACACAAGCATTGACTTTTACAGTAACTAATGACAATAATGCACTGTTCAGCGTACAACCTGCCATTAGTGCTTCTGGTGATCTAACTTATACAACTGCTGCAGATATCAATGGTTCTACAACCGTAAGTGTTGTACTCTCAGATGATGGAGGAACTGCTAATGGTGGTGATGATACTTTTACTACACAGCAATTCACAATTACTGTAAATGCAGTAAATGACGAACCTAGCTTCACTGCCGGGGCAAATGAAGCAGTCAATGAAGATGCTGGTCCGCAAACCGTAAACAGTTGGGCAACTGCCATCGATGATGGAGACTCAGACGCTACGCAAGCATTGACTTTTACAGTAACTAATGACAATAGCGCACTGTTCAGCGTACAACCAGCCATTAGTGCTTCTGGTGATCTAACCTATACATCTGCTGCAGATATCAATGGTTCCGCTACCATAAGTGTTGTACTCTCAGATGATGGAGGAACTGCTAATGGTGGTGATGATACTTTTGCTACACAGCAATTTACAATTACTGTGAATACAGTTAATGATGAACCTAGCTTCACAGCAGGTGCTAATGAAACCGTTAATGAAAATGCTGGTGCACAAACTGTAAATGGATGGGCAACTGCATTAGATAAAGGAGCTACTAATGAAAATGGACAAACTCTAACCTTTAATGTAAGCAGTGATAATAATGCATTGTTTAGCGTATTACCATCTATTGATCCGGTTACAGGTGACCTAATGTATACACCTGCACTAAATACCATAGGCACAGCGACTGTAACAGTAAACCTTTCTGATGATGGTGGCACTGCAAATGGTGGAGATGACACATCAGCTGATCAAACTTTTACTATTGTTATTGAGAATAATCCGCTTAGTAATGGAGATGTCGAGCTATCAAAAGGAGTAATATTTTCTCCTATTCCCGCTAATAATAGTATCAATATCAATGGAGAAACCAGCTTAGGACTACAAAGTGTTGATATATTTGATCCACAAGGTAAATTAGTTCTTTCAGAAAAGTTAAACTCAAATAGTAAAACAAATTCAATTAATATTTCTTCTTTGCGATCAGGAATTTATTTTATTCAGATATATTCTAAAAGCAGTAAGTTGATCAAAACTATAACTAAAAAGTAATAAAGAATTTCTTATTAGTTAATAAAAAAACCGAGGCAAATGCTTCGGTTTTTTTTATAAACAGGTATTTCTACCTATTTTGAACAAACAAGTTTCATTGTATTTTTAAACGATGAACACTTATGTAATGAGCTCCAAAAAAAAGAACAAAAAACTGTTTAGACTAATTCCTGCAGTTGTATTGATTATAATACTGATCGCTTTATTAATGAATATGTACCTTTTATATCGTTTTGTGTAATACAAATTACATTCCTGTTCTAATGGCTTCTACAGGATCTAACCTTGAAGCCATCCAAGCAGGAATAATTCCAGCAATTAAACCAATTAATGTAGACCATAACATACCCCAAAACATATTTGATGAAGAAAGAATAAACTCAAAATCTCCTGTAAGCTGAGAGGCGCCAAAAGAAACTAACCATACTAGTAATAACCCGATCAGACCACCAAAAATTGCCAGTATCGTTGCTTCAAATAAAAATTGTAATAAAATAAACTTCTTTTTCGCTCCCAACGCTTTTTGAATACCAATAAGATTGGTTCGTTCTTTTACACTTACAAACATAATATTAGCGATACCAAAACCACCAACTAACAAGGAGAACATCCCGATAAAACCACCAATTTTAGACATTGTCCCTGTAATGTTATCTATAAAATCAGTAAAACCTTGTAATTGATTAACAAAGAAATCATCTACCTCATCAGGCTTAAGTCCTCTGTATGTTCTCATTTTCTGTGTTAATGCTGCAACAAATTCAGGAACATCACTTCCAGACTCAGGTTTAATAATGATGGCAGGGAATGCCGATTTATTATTAGTTCCATAGATCTTACGAACTAAATTAACTGGTATAATTACAGCAGTATCTTTAGAATCTCCAAAAAGTCCTGTTCCTTCTTTTTTAAGCACTCCAATTACCGTTAATTTTCGCCCATAGATTCTGATTTTTTTTCCAATCGGATTACTTACTCCAAAAAGACTATTTGCTATTTCATCACCAATTACAGTAACCGGTGCACCAGATAAAGATTCTGGCTCATTATAAAATCTACCTTGTACGATTTGTAATTCTTCTATATCATAATAATCATTGGTTACCGGGATCACTTCAACATTAGTAACACTCTGGTCTTCATATTTTATCGTCTCGGGACTAACATTTAGCACAAAACTTGCCGCTTTCATATCTGGCATCGAGCGATTGAGATACTGATATTCTTCAAAGGTAACATCAGGAAATTGTTCACGCTTCCATTTAGGAATCTCTGTAGGACCAAAAGAAAACCGCATCAAATAAATAGTGCTATTATCTAAGGAACTGATACTGCCTTTAATCTCCTTTTCTAAAGAATCTACTGCGGCTAATACACCAATAATTGAAAAGATTCCAATAGTCACTCCTAATAAAGAAAGAAAAGTTCTTAATTTATTGTTTCTAAGAGCATTCATTGCAAAATTGAAACTCTCTTTTAGAACTCTGAAATAGATCCGCATGGTTAATTTTTAAGCCTCTAAGCATATTGAATTTAAAGCACAAATAGCACCTGTTAAAGATAGGACGTTTTTTATAGTATTTCGTTACAAAAAAACTAAAACAATTCAAGGCAATCGGTTGTCTAATTGGTAACTAAATTGCTACTTTTGCAATTTACTAACTAAAATTTCTCATGAGCAACACAAAAACAGCAAAATCCGCGTTAATTTCTGTATTTAGTAAAGATGGATTAGCTCCTATCGTAAAAAAATTAGACGAACTAGGTATTACTATTTATTCTACTGGGGGTACCGAAAAATTCATCAAAGATCAAGGTGTTAATGTAATTCCGGTAGAAGATGTAACCTCCTACCCTTCTATTTTAGGTGGAAGAGTAAAAACACTTCACCCTAAGGTGTTTGGAGGAATCCTAAACCGTCAGAATAATGAGAGTGATGTTGCAGAACTTGAGGAATATAAAATTCCACAAATTGATATTGTAATCGTTGATTTATATCCTTTTGAAAAAACAGTTGCTTCTGGCGCTTCTGAACAAGATATTATAGAAAAAATTGATATCGGTGGCATTTCACTTATTAGAGCAGCTGCTAAAAATTTTGCTGATGTTACTTGTGTTGCTTCCGTTGATGATTACTCAGAGTTTTTAGAGGTCTTATCTAAAGAAAATGGTAGTATTTCACTAGAGGATCGTAAGCGTTTTGCAGCAAAAGCCTTTAATGTTTCTTCACATTATGATAGTGCTATCTTTAACTATTTTAATAGTGATCACGAAATTGCTGCACTAAAAGTTAGTGAAACTAAAGGAAAGGTATTGCGTTATGGCGAAAATCCACATCAGAAAGGATTTTTCTTTGGTGATTTTGATGCAATGTTTGATAAACTTCACGGTAAAGAATTATCTTATAATAATCTATTAGATGTGGATGCTGCTGTTAATTTGATGAATGAATTTCAGGGAGAGGCACCCACTTTTGCCGTTTTAAAACATAATAATGCATGTGGATTAGCGCAAAGAAATACTGTATTACAATCTTATATTGATGCTTTAGCAGGTGATCCTGTTTCTGCTTTTGGTGGTGTATTGATTAGTAATAGTGAAATAGATAAAGATACTGCAGAAGAAATTCATAAGCTTTTTTGTGAGGTAGTAATTGCGCCTTCATTTACTACGGATGCGCTGGAAATCTTAAAAGGAAAGAAAAATAGAATTTTATTAACCCAAAAAGATATTAGTCTACCACAAACTACGGTACGATCTTGCCTGAATGGCACCTTAGTTCAGGATAAAGATTTAAAAACAGATGTAGTCACAGATCTAAAAACAGTAACTAATATAGCCCCGACTGAAGATCAAATATCCGATCTTCTATTTGCTTCTAAAATCTGCAAACATACCAAATCTAATACGATTGTATTTGCTAAAGGAAAACAGCTGTTAGCTAGTGGTACTGGACAAACATCAAGAGTAGATGCATTAACACATGCGATCGAAAAAGCAACCTCCTTTAATTTTGATTTGCAAGGATCAGTGATGGCTAGTGATGCATTCTTTCCATTTCCTGACTGCGTAGAGCTCGCTGACAACGCTGGTATAAAAGCAGTTATACAACCAGGAGGATCTATAAAGGATCAATTAAGTATTGATTATTGTGATGCACATGGAATTGCAATGGTTATGACAGGAACACGCCATTTTAAACATTAAATTTAGTACATTTACTTACAATAACATTTTTTATAATTTTTTATGGGATTTTTTGACTTCTTTACTGAAGAGATTGCAATCGACTTAGGAACGGCTAATACGTTAATTATACACAATGATAAAGTTGTGGTTGATAGCCCCTCAATTGTAGCTCGTGATATTACAACTAGCAAAATTATTGCCGCTGGTAAAGAAGCCGCAATGATGCAAGGAAAAACCCATGAGAATATAAAAACGATCAGACCATTAAAAGATGGTGTAATAGCGGATTTTGATGCTAGTGAAAAGATGATCAGTATGTTCATCAAAGATATCCCTGCATTAAAGAAAAAAATCTTTACTCCCGCACTGCGCATGGTAATTTGCATTCCTTCTGGAATAACCGAGGTTGAAATGCGTGCAGTAAAAGAAAGTGCAGAACGTGTTAATGGCAAAGAAGTATATCTTATTCATGAACCTATGGCGGCAGCTATTGGTATTGGAGTAGATATTATGCAGCCAAAAGGTAATATGATCGTTGATATAGGTGGTGGTACTACAGAAATTGCAGTCATAGCCTTAGGAGGAATCGTCTGTGACAAATCTGTAAAAATTGCAGGAGATGTATTTACTAATGATATTATTTATTATATGCGGACACAGCACAACCTGTATGTAGGTGAACGCACTGCGGAGAAAATAAAAATACAAATCGGTGCTGCGACAGAAGATCTTGATCTTCCTCCGGAAGAAATGAATGTTCAAGGGCGCGATTTATTGACAGGAAAACCAAAACAAGTTCAGATTTCATTCCGTGAGATTGCTAAAGCATTAGATAAATCAATTCTTAGAATCGAAGATGCTGTAATGGAAACACTGTCTCAAACACCTCCAGAATTGGCAGCTGACATTTATAACACCGGGATTTATCTTGCTGGTGGCGGATCTATGCTTAGAGGTTTAGACAAACGTTTATCACAAAAGACTGATCTACCGGTATACATAGCAGAGGATCCTTTAAGAGCAGTGGTAAGAGGAACAGGCATCACCTTAAAAAATCTAAATAGATACAAAAGCGTATTGATTAAATAGGTGGTTTGTAAAAATGAAGATCAAGATATACCTAAAATGTAATTTTAACGTTATCCTGCTTTAATTGTTTTTAATTCAATACAAAATGTAAGATCAAAAAACCATTAATTTTATTTTAAGTAATTAGTCCCCCGAAGCCATGCAGCAGATTGTTAATTTTTTAATAAGGAACAAAAACTTCTTGTTATTTCTGCTTTTATTAAGTTTATCACTATTATTTACGATTCAATCGCATAACTATCATAAAAGTAAATTTGTAAGTTCTACTAATTTTCTTTCTGGAGGTGTTTATGGATGGAGATATTCTATAAGTAGTTACTTCAATTTAAAGCAAGAAAATGAGCGTCTTCTTAAAGAAAATGAACACCTGCGTAATTTGACCCATCTGTATCTAAAAGATACTCTTGAGAATTCTCGTTATATAGACACCGTATCCTTTACCTCTCCTTTTACCTTTATTAAAGCAAATGTCTACAAGAATGATTATAGTAAATCTGATAACTATATTTTGATCAATAGAGGAGAAAAAGATGGCATTCAACCTGATATGGCAGTTATAACGGATCAAGGAATTATCGGTATCGTAGAAAATACCTCTACGAACTACAGTAGAGTAATTTCTATATTACATAGTGAATCTACGATTAACGCAGGATTACAAAAATCTAATCAGTATGGTTCTCTCGTCTGGAATGGCAAAGATCCTAATATTGTACAATTGGAAACAATCCCAAGACAGGCGGTCTTAAAAAAAGGAGACACTATTGTTACCAATGGACGTTCTACCATATTCCCAAAAGGAATTGGTATAGGCACCATATCAGATTATCGCTTAGACCAAAGTCAAAGCTATTATTTGATAGATGTAACTCTTTTTAATGACATGACTAATATCGGTTTTGTATATGCGATTAAAAGTAATGATGCAGAAGAAATAAAAAAATTAGAAAACCCAAATGAATAATAACGTCCTTCTATATATTGGCAGATTTATTATTCTGATTTTAGTTCAGGTATTTATTTTAAATCATATTAACTTCTTAGGGTATCTAAATCCTTTTATCTATATTATATTTATATTATTAGCACCCATTACTATTCGTAAAAGCGTTTTCTTTTTATTGAGTTTTATTTTGGGATTAACAATGGATATGTTTGGAGATTCAGGAGGAGTTCACGCAGCGGCTTGTCTAATCATTGCTTATACACGCCCTGTGGTATTAAGATCTGTTTTTGGATTAAGTTATGAATTTCAGACCGTGAAATTGAACACCTTAGGAATTGGCGAGCGTTTAACCTATGTTACACTCTTAGTTTTTATACATCATCTAGTACTTTTCTCACTTGAAATATTTAACTTCTCGCATATACTTTTAATACTAAAAAAAACGTTATTTACAAGTCTATTCTCGATTGTAGTAATCATGCTGATTTTGGTGTTGTTTAGAAGAAAAGATTCATGAGAAAGTTGTTACTCTACCTTATTATCATCACGACTGGAATTATTTTTATTTCCAGACTCTTTTATTTACAAATTTACAACACATCCTTTGTAGCATTATCAGATGACAATGCAATTAAGGTATTATATGATTACCCGCAGCGAGGAGCTATTTATGACAGAAATGGTGCGCTATTAGTCACAAATCAGCCATCTTATGATGTCATGGTTATTCCTAGAGAATTAAAACCTTTTGATACTACTGAATTTTGTTCTATATTAAAAATAACCAAGGAAAAATTAGTTAAAGAATTAAAAAAAGCTCGTGGGTATTCTTATAGAGTACCTTCTGTTGTTGTGCCTCAATTGACAAAAGATGAGTATGCGTACTTACAAGAAAAAATGAGGAAATTTGAAGGTTTCTACATCCAGAAACGTTCATTAAGAGATTATCAAACCGTACACGGATCTAACGTTCTGGGATATATTGGTGAAGTTAATGAAAGACTAATCGCCAAAGACCCTTACTACCTATCTGGTGATCTTATTGGTATTGATGGTGTAGAAAAACAGTATGAAAAAGAATTACGAGGAGTAAAAGGTATAAAACGTATTCAAAAAGACAAGTACAATAGAGATATAGGCCCTTATAAAGAAGGTATTTTTGATACATTACCTGTAAACGGAAAAGACCTGACAATTACATTAGATGAAAAACTTCAGGCGTATGGTCAGCAATTAATGAAAAATAAGCGCGGCGGTATTGTTGCTATTGAACCGGCTACCGGAGAAATTTTGGCACTAGTCACTGCTCCGACGTATAAACCAGAATTACTTGTGGGGAGAAAAAGATCTCCAAATTTCACAAGACTTTATTACGATACAATAGCCCGCCCATTATTTGATCGCGGATTAAAAGGTCAATACCCACCGGGATCACCTTTTAAAGTAGTCAATGCACTAATAGGACTTCAGGAAGGCGTTGTTAATACCCAAGAGAGTTTTAGTTGTAGCATGGGTTTTCGTTATGGAAAAAAAGCCAAATTAGGTTGTCACCATCATAGTAGTCCTTTAAGCATGATTCCAGGGATTGCACAGTCCTGTAATGCATATTTTGCCAATGTCTATTTAAGAAGTATTAACAAATATGACACCCCACAAGAAGGAATTGATCATTGGAAAAAACATGTAGAGAGCTTTGGATTGGGAAATTATCTTGGCAATGATTTATCTGCAGGACAACCTGGAAAAGTACCTAATTCTGAATATTATAATAAGATTTATCAATACCCAAAATACAAATGGTACGCATCAGGTACTATTTCTAATGCAATTGGCCAAGGAGAAGTACTAGCCACACCGATACAACTTGCCAATATGACAGCAGCTATAGCGAATAGAGGATATTTTTATACACCACATATCATAAAAGCTATTGATGGTCAACCCGTACAGGATGAAAATTATACAAAACCAAAGTATACAACAATTGACAAAGAACATTTTGAGCCTGTCATAGAAGGTATGTATCAAGTGTTTACACAGGGAACTGCTAAGTTTCTGCAAGCTGAAGGTATCGAAATTTGTGGGAAAACAGGAACAGCAGAAAATTACACAAAAATAGATGGAGTAAGAACACAACTTACTGACCATTCTGTGTTTGTTGCTTTTGCACCAAAAGATGACCCAAAAATCGCACTTGCTGTTTTTGTAGAAAACGGATATTGGGGTTCCAGATATGCAGGAAGAATGGCCACCCTTATGATAGAAAAGTATCTTAAGGATAATATATCCCGGACGGATCTAGAAGAATGGATTCTTACACATAGTCTGGAAGAAGAATATGCTAAACCTTATAGTGGAGAACCCTTTAAAATTAATTATTAATGGCTAAATCTACTATTGGTTCCATAGATTGGATCACAGTACTCCTATTTTTATTACTGGTCAGTTTTGGTTGGATGAATATTTATTCGGCTTCTTATGGTGATGAAGAATTTTCTATTACCAATTTTTCGCAACCCTATATTAAACAATTGTACTGGATTGTTCTGAGCCTTATCATTATAACTATTACACTGGCGATTGAAACTAAATTTTATGAACGCTTTGCAGGGCTAATATTTATGATTTCTTTAGCCTCGTTACTCGGGCTTTTTATCTTTGGAAAAAATGTGAATGGAGCAACCTCGTGGTATGCATTTGGACCTGTCGGACTTCAACCTTCAGAATTTGCTAAAGCAGCAACTTCTTTAGCACTCGCTAAGTTTTTGAGCGATATGCAAACTAATATTAAATTATTTAGTCATCAACTAAAAGCATTTCTCATCATTATAGTACCTGCTATAATTATCATCCCACAACCTGATCCTGGAAGTGCTCTTGTGTATGCTGCATTTTTTTTTCCTTTATATAGAGAAGGTCTCGCTGCCACCTACTTAATTATCGCAGTATCTGCCGCCACTTTATTCATCTTTACCCTACTTTTTGAACCTCTTTTAGTTATCGTAGGCTCTTTAGTATTCATCCTTGGATTATTACTCCCTAAACTTATCCAAACACATAGAGAAAGGAGATTAAAAATATACATTATTACTATACTCACTATGTTAATTTTGAGCAGCTTTCTTATTATGGAATCAGCTGCAATTATATTCAACCCTATATCATATACAATTAGGTTACTCTTGTTGGCATTACTACTGGTGTCCATTGGTTTATTTATAGGGCTTCTGGATAAAGGAAAATCTTTTGAAAAACAAAGACCAAAATATATTCGATACATTACCGGATTTATAGTGATTGTTGGATTTTGCTATTCTGTAAATTACATATTTAATAATGTATTCGAACAACGACACAGGGATCGTTTTAATATCGTATTAGGAAAAGAAGTCGATACTAAAGGTATAGGATACAATACAAATCAAAGCGAAATTGCAATCGGGAGCGGAGGTTTTACAGGAAAGGGATGGAAAGAAGGCACACAGACTAAAGGTGGATTTGTACCAGAACAGCATACCGATTACATTTTTAGTACCGTAGGAGAAGAATGGGGATTCCTTGGAGCTACTCTGGCTGTTATTTTATTTATTGCCTTATTAATGCGGCTCATCCATCTTGCAGAACGGCAAAAATCTCAATTCAGTCGTGTATATGGATACAGTGTTGTTGGAATCTTATTTATTCATTTTACCATAAATATTGGCATGGTAACTGGGTTACTCCCTACCATAGGCATCCCTTTACCCTTTTTTAGCTATGGAGGATCCGGTCTATGGGGCTTTACCTTATTACTCTTTATATTTGTTAAACTTGATGCCAATCGTGTCAACGAATGGTAATAATCATTACCACAGTTCTTCATTTTTCATAATTCGATAAACATCATTTCTATCACAAAACAGAATACTATTATTTTTGTTCACTCAAACGTGTTTTACAATTAATGAACTACCTAGACCCCAAGGTACAAAGTATTAAAAACAAGACCACTTGGCTACAAGCATCAGGAAATAAGACTTCTATATCCGAATACTATGCATTACACGCTAAATAGTGCCAAGAGAAATTCTATGGATCAAAACTTCCAACCATTTTTATTAGAAGATGCCTCTAATCTATGTTCTAAATCATCTTCTAATTTTGGGAAAAAGTCAATTCCAGTCAATTTTTCTAATGTATCTACAGAGACTACAAATTGTTCAAAAGGTGCATCGGTAGCTTTATGCGGAATCAAAAATGCAATAATTTTTGGCTCTTCGAGATTTGTATCCAATATTATTTTATAAAAATGTTTAGGAACTGAGACTCCTTCGTATCCTATAGATGCAAGACCATCTCTCAAAACTCCTCCTGTTACCACGTATACTCCATCATATTGTTTTGCCCAGTATCTGACTTTTTGTTCTAATCGATTCCAGATACCAGCGTTAAATTCATGGTTCTGAGGTGAAATATTAGAGGTTAGAAATGTCTCCTTAAAAGCATCAAAACTAAACTCACGATCTGCAGCTGGACAAAGATGTCCCTTATCATATCCTGAATTCTTATAATTTCTCCAATCCGCCGAAACAGATCGTATCTTTTTATCCTCTTCAAAAAAAGGTCTTTTAAACTCGTTCCTTGAGATATCATCTTTCTTCAACTCATAAGCAACCCACTCCGCCTGTTCATGAGATTCAGCATAAGATAAAGAATAATTAGTGTGACTTACAATAACTGATGTAGTGGAGGTTGGCAGATAAAAGAAACTCAATTCATTTACATCTTCGCTATCATCAGAAGGAAATATCTGAACACCATCTCCCTGATAGTTTTCAAAATAGTAAAACCCTATTGTGACTAATATAATTAATATTGGATATGTATATTTTCTTCTCAAATTATACCATTTTAAATTCTTCACTTATGAACTTATATAAGTGACAAAAGTATAAAACAGAAGTATCTTATCTGTTATTATTTAAATCTATCTTGTGATACGTACTAGTACCATTATTAACATAAATACTACCTAAAAAGCAAACTTTAACATCTACAAACCTATCTCTTTAAGCCATGAAATTTTAATGTTAATATCTGATAATCAATTAAATAAATCCTTATTATCGACATATTTACGGTTATTCCATTTTTATTTTATGTAATATCCTCGTTGACAATTTAACTGAAAACATTTACTTTAGATCTCGAAAAGATTTATGATCATTGAAAACTTTCTAAATACAAAAACTCAACTAGGCTAAATCAAAATTATTTTTTAGAACGATTTCACTTTTTTTCTTCACACACTCATTTTCCCCAATTGTCTCACAAACCGTTGGGGATATATTTTTTTAGAACGGACCATTTTACAAGTGCCAAGTTATTAAAAAGGAGGGAGCTTAAGAGTTAACTCTTAAAGTACCAATTTAGAAAATATAGGTTATAGCTTATTATTTTTAAGGTAAAGTTATATGTCAACTGAACAGAAACAAAAATTCATTTAATAAAAAAGGTTATCCTTTAACATCCAGTGCGTCTCTTAAAGCATTTCCGATTAACATAAAAGCCATTACAAGACTCATGATACCTAGTCCCGGAATAATTGCCAGATAAGCTTTTCCCAAAATAATATATGAATAATGATCTTTAATCATTGCTCCCCAACTAGCCATAGGCGGTTGCGCTCCTATTCCTAAAAAACTTAGTCCGCTTTCTATAAGAATCGCTCCGGCAAAATTAGCTGCTGAAATAACAATTACGGGTGCTAAACTATTGGGTAATATATGTCTTGTAATGATTCTAAAATGACTATATCCTAATGCTTTTGCAGCGGTAACATATTGCATTTGCTTTACGCTTAAAACTTGCCCTCTTACCACTCTTGCAACTTCTACCCACATAGTTAATCCAACCGCAACAAAGACTTGCCAAAACCCTTTATTTAATGCTAATGTAATTGCTATAACTAATAAAAGTGTTGGAATAGACCAGGTCACATTGATCAACCACATAATCGCGGCATCAACCTTGCCACCAAAATAACCAGCAACCGCACCTAGTGAAATCCCCAAAATCAATGAAATAAAGACAGCTACAAAGCCAATTGAAAAAGAAATCCGAATACCCACAAGCATTCTACTTAATAAATCCCTTCCATACTTATCTGTACCAAGTATAAAACTATGATTTTTTATAAACTTATCTTCTATTTCCTCCTTACCGGTACCTTTAGGAAAATTATCCAATGGTATATCTTTTGAAATACCAATTAGTTCGCCTTCTGTATAAGGTGTAATCTTCAAAGTAGTATTGTGAAAACTATAATCTTCTATAGGAATTTCTATATCTAAATTTTTAGTTCCAAAAAAAATACGATCAAAAAAAGATTGATCAGCCTCATTTGCAGATGGGATTGTAAGCATTTTTACAGAAAAACCCGGTTTTTTAGAATGAATAGACAAATGCATTTGATTCGCATTTTGTGAATTGTCCGGAGCCAATACATAAGCGAATATGGCAATAAAAGCACAAAGTACTATAAACCAAAAACTAAAAACGCCCCAAAAATTTTTTTTGAATTTTTGGAGCGCCAAAGTACTTAATGAATTTGATTTTGTTCTTTGCATTAAAGAGATTAATTCTTAATCGTCAGAGGGCTTTTTGACTTACGTATCGTATTGATTTTCATATCTTCTAAAACACTCAACGCTTCTTCAACATATATATCTTTACTTAAACTCTGATGCCATCTATTTCTTTTTTCTTCCAGAATAGAATCCTTCTCCATTAAACTTTTTTCATAAGGAAGAGATTCAAATGTAAGATTACTTTTATAGTCATTTAAGCTTTCAAAATTCTTTGCTTGCTTTTCATTGAGCTCAATATTAGATTTATACTTAGCATAGTTCAATGAATATTTATTTACATCTCTTTTCTCACGAACCCATTTTGCGTTTTTCTCAATCAACTTTAATTGCTCATTAACCGCCATACGAGCATTACTCTTAGTAATAGTTTGATCAAAATCAATATACCCGTCCCATAAATTATAATCCGCAGCAGCAATTTTATCCCAAGGAAGTGGGTTTTCCTGATCTTTTTCACCAATATCTACGTAACTGTAACGATCCGGAACGACAACATCACTTTTAACCCCTTCTAATTGTGTAGAACCTCCATCAACACGATAAAACTTCTGTGTTGTTAGTTTTAAGGCTCCTAAGTCTCCAAAATCATTACTACGCATCCATCTATTAAGATCCATAACATTTTGAACTGTTCCCTTACCATATGTTTGCTTGCTGCCTATGATAATTGCTCTTTTATAATCTTGCATAGCAGCAGCCAAAATTTCAGAGGCCGAAGCAGATAGTTCATTCACTAAAATAACTAGTGGTCCATCCCATAATATGGTTCTATCCTTATCACTTAAAACCTCAGGAGACTCGCCTTTAGTTCTTACTTGAACTATAGGACCATTATCAATAAACAAACCTGCTATATCCACCACAGTTTGAAGTGATCCTCCTCCATTATCTCTCAGATCAATAACAAGACCTTCCATATTTTGTTCTTTAAGACGGATAATTTCTTGCTTTACATCTTTAGCAGCATTACGTTGATTGTAATCTTCCATATTAAAATAAAACTTAGGGAGATTGATCACTCCAAAAGTCTTGTCATTTTTCTTTACTACAGAAGATTTCGCGTATGTTTCTTCTAATTCAACAACATCACGAACAATTTCAATATTTTCCATCGTTCCATCAACTTTCTTAACCGTTAATGTTACTTTGGTGCCTTTAGGCCCTTTAATTAGGCTTACTGCATCATCAAGTCTCATCCCCACAACACTCACCGGTTCATTTTCATCTTCCTGTTTTACTTTCATAATGAGATCTCCCACCTCTACCATATTTCCTCTCCATGCAGGACCTCCAGATATGATCTCAATGATTTTTACATTATCATTTTTCTTCTGCAACCTTGCTCCAATACCTTCTAATTTACCAGACATTGCAATATCAAAACGGTCTTTATCTTGTGGTGCAAAATAATAGGTATGAGGATCAAACTCTTCTACAATAGAGTTGATGTAGATTGTAAACCAATCCTTTCTCTCCAAATCATCTGCAAACTCAAAATACTCTTTTAGTGATGTTTTGGTAATTTCTCGAGCTTCCTCTTCTAGGGTAACTCCTGTTTTTCTTTTGTAGTCTTTATTTTTAGCTAATGAATCTATTTGTTCATCCACTTTTTCATAATAACTTGACAATGCATTAAATTTAAGTTGAAGCCTCCAACGATTTTTTAGTTCATTCTTATCGTTTACATAGGGCAATTCATCATAATCAGTATCAATTGATTCCTCTATTTCAAAATTGAATGGTTTATCCAAAATTTCTTTATATATAGATCTGGCCTCAAACATTCTTTCTTGTAAACGTTCATAAGTAAGATCAAAGAAATCAATCTGCTTATCTCTGATTTGATCATCAAGTAATTTCTCGAATTTCTTAAATTCTTCTATATCACTTTTATAAAAATATCGTTTTAATGGATCTAACGCATCTATATAATCAGCAAATACTTCTTTAGAAAAATCATCATCAATATCTTTCGCATCATAATGCCCTTTACTTAACACATAACTAATTAAATCAATCAGTATTCTATCTTTATCAGGGTCATCATCTACTTTGGTTGTAAAACTACATGAAGCAGCTGAAACGATTACCGCAAGCATAACTACAAAAAAACTCTTTTTCATCTGTCTATTTTTTTTGTTTTTAATGGTCAAACAAACCAACTCAAATTTGGATCAGCAAACTTATCATAATCCAATTTTATTCGTTGAATTTATATGTTCATTTTTAATTTAGGGACTACTAGCAAAATACATTAAAAATCGTGCCAATATAGCATAATAATACTAATTTTTTCTTAAAAGAACTAATTATATAGCATCCTCTTTGTTAATAATATATTTAGAATAAAAAATATGTATTTTTACAAACGAAAAACATTTTTTTATGTTGCAAAAAAAGCCATTAATATTGGTTACAAATGATGATGGCATTACCGCTCCCGGGATTCGGATGTTAATTCGTATTATGAATGAAATTGGAGATGTTGTCGTTGTCGCTCCAGATAAACCACAGAGTGCTATGGGCCATGCAATCACAATTAATGACGCATTATATTGTGACCCTATAATCATCGAGAAAAATGCCCTACAAAAAGAATACAGCTGTTCTGGAACACCGGTAGATTGTGTTAAGATGGCAACTCGTCAGATTCTTAACCGTAAACCAGACCTATGTGTTAGCGGCATCAATCACGGTTCCAATTCTGCCATAAATGTAATTTATTCTGGAACCATGAGTGCCGCGGTAGAAGCTGGTATAGAAGGCATACCAGCCATAGGGTTTTCTTTATTGGATTATAGCATTGATGCTAATTTTGAACCAGCAACAACTTATGTAAAAACCATTGTAGAAAATGTACTTCTAAATGGGTTGCCAAAAGGAGTTATTCTTAATGTCAATATTCCAAGGTTAGAGAAAAAAGAAATCAAAGGAATCAAAATTTGTAGGCAGGCCGATGCTCATTGGGCTGAAAAATTTGATAAAAGAACCAATCCTATGGGAAGAGAATACTATTGGTTATCAGGAGAATTTATTAATGAAGATAAAGGAGAAGATACGGATGAGTGGGCACTACAAAATGGCTATATCTCGATTGTTCCTACTCAATTTGATTTAACAGCACATTATTTTATAAAAGAATTAAACAACTGGACATTACATGATTAAAAAAGAAATTTTGATTGGTTTTCTAATTGGAGTGCTATCGAATAGTGTTGGTATTCTTCTATATATATTATTATTTTCTAAAATGGGTATAACTGAGACTATAAAAGCCGCTCAATTAAACGGTTTTTTAGGAAGTTTAATTGCTTTGGGTGCTATTCTAAACTTATTGGTTTTCTTTTTATTTTTAAAACAAAATAAACCTTATCGAGCTCGTGGCGTACTTCTTGCTACACTTGTAGCAACCATATGTATTGCCATTAGTAAATTTAGTTAATACAAGAGAAAGGAGTAACAAATGAAATACTATCTTATTGCAGGAGAAGCATCAGGTGATTTACACGGAGCTAACCTCATGAAATCCATATTAAAAGAGGACCCAAATGCTGAATTTAGATTCTGGGGTGGGGATTTGATGCAAGAGGTAGGAGGAACTATGGTATCACATTATAAAGAAAGAGCGTTTATGGGTTTTATAGAGGTTCTTTTGAATCTTTTTAAGATTTTAAACCTCATAAAACATTGTAAGAAAGATATTATTGCTTATCACCCGGATGCTCTGATTTGTATTGATAATTCTGGTTTTAATCTACGTATTGCCAAATGGGCAAAACCTAATGGATTTACAACACATTATTACATTAGTCCTCAGGTATGGGCTTCCAGAGCCGGTCGTGTAAAAACTATTAAAGCATATGTAGATCACATGTACGTTATATTACCTTTTGTAAAGGAGTTTTATGACACCTATGACTACAAAGTCAATTTTGTAGGGCATCCGTTGATTGATGCTATTGCGCAGCATACATTAATTACCCCAGATGATTTTAAAAACAAGCATCATCTGGATGATAGACCTATTATTGCTATCCTTCCAGGAAGTAGAAAGCAAGAAATAAAAAAGATGTTGGAAGTAATGCTAAGCATTGTAGATGATTTTCCAAAATATCAATTCATAATAGCAGGAGCTCCTAGTCAAGAGCCAGGTTTTTATACACCTTTTATCAAAAAAGAAGGAGTTCATTTAGTAATGAATCAGACCTATGACTTATTAAGTTTAAGCAATGCTGCTCTGGTCACATCAGGAACGGCTACTTTAGAAACTGCACTATTTAAGGTGCCAGAAGTGGTTTGCTATAAAAGCAGTGCTATCTCTTATCAAATTGCTAAACGTGTTGTAAAGCTCGACTACATTTCTTTAGTAAATTTAATTATGGATAAGCCTGTAGTTACTGAACTAATACAGCATGATTTTAATACAAATAGACTCAAAGAAGAACTCTCTAAAATCCTTGATGAATATAACCGTGCTGTTATGTTTCTAAATTATTATGATCTCGAGAAGAAATTGGGAGGAAAAGGAGCTAGTGATAAAACAGCATCCCTTATCGTTAACTCTCTTAAAGAAAATATTTAAAATGAAAAAAATTTCCTTCATCATTGTCCTTTTTAGTGTTATCTGTGCTTCCTGTGGCAGTAGCAAGAGAAGCAGCACTGTTTCTACAAGAAAAACTGTGATAACAGAACCAACACAAAAAAGCAATACATCTGCTGTAGCAAAAACTAAAAAAACAACATCTGCGACAAAAAAGAGAAGTGCTACAACTAAAGAAAATAAGAAAATCAAAAGTATTATAGCGTATGCAAAAACTTTTGAAGGAACAAGATATAAGTATGGAGGAACCACTAAAAAAGGAATGGATTGCTCTGGTCTTGTATATACATCTTTCAAAAAAGAAGAAATAGTCCTCCCTAGAACCTCCAGAGCCATGTCAGCTCAAGGATCAAAAGTATCTCTAAGAAATGTAGCGGTGGGTGATCTGCTGTTTTTTAAAACTAATAAAAAGAAAAATGTTATAAGCCACGTAGGGTTAGTGGTAACAGTTGGAAATCAGGTAAAATTTATACATTCTTCAACATCTAAAGGAGTTACAGTCTCAAGCTTAGATGAAAAATACTGGAATACCGCCTTTGCCTGGGCAAGAAGGATACTATAGATATTCCTTTCTTATCCTAAATAATAAATAGTCTTAACTCTTATTATAGAAAATCTTGTGACATTACATTTTGTGATTCTAAACACCCTTTCAAGAGATATTTTTCATATTTTTTTTAACTATTGAGAATGAATTCTTTAAAAAAAATTATATTAGTACATCCAATTAATTCAATGCATTATGGAATATTCACTAGATCCAATAGAAGTAAAGAATGTAATAGACGCTAAAATAAATGGTGCTGAATTTGATCAGGATCAATTTTTATTCTACCATCTTAACAGAAATCATTTTAATGTTAAACAAGAAATAACTACGTTAACCCATTACATGGGTAATAGATTCAGAGATAATAGAGGATATTTATGGGAGGAAGCTGCGAGATACAAAAACTGGTTTCACACACCTAAATCAAATTACTTTGGAAGTTTAGTAGGAATGACACCCTATAGCAGAAAATTTTTGCGCGCCGATAATGAAACTGGAATTGGTGGTGAATTCGAAATGATTATACGACAGGATGGTAAAAGGATAGATGCATTAACACATGAAGGGTATCAGGAAACTTATAATTTTGGAAGAACCTCTGACACCTCACTACATAAGCTTTTAGATGTAGATCCACATGGGCCAAACCCTGATTATGCTATTAGAATTAATACAGGTAGAGTTGTTATTACTGATAGACGTATCCAAGGCTCATCGCAAATAAGGAGAACAATCAGAAACTGATTTAACGTAATTACACATCAACTTATACACACTCTTATGACGTCTCTTAGACAATAGATGAAACTTCTAAATTTTCCTTTTTTATTTCTTACTATTGCTCTCATTATTGGAATCATTTTCGGATATTATTATGTATTCGATCTGAAAAACATACTAATCCTATTAAGTGTCAGTATTAGTATCCTAGGAATCTCTTGGTTTTCTGCAAAACGAATATTTCAAAAAGGATATGTATTTACCATAATCACTTTTTTATTTTTTGCTACGGTTGGAACAACTCTGGTAAAAATTCATAACCCAACTCGTTTCCATAATCATTACACCCATCTGCTATCATCTAAAACTGAGTACCAAAATAATTTCTTAGAAGTACAGTTTTCTATCAAAGAACGATTAAAACCTACTCTCTATTATGAAAAATACATTGCTTCCATTACGCTTCTAAACGACCAAATTGTTTGTGGTGATATTCTATTACAGATCCCTAAAGATAGTTTGTTACAAAGGTTTTCTATTGGAGATAGATATACTACATTCTCTAAACTTCATCCCACACCAAAACCTTTAAATCCCAATCAGTTTGATTATGCCTCGTACCTTAGCAAAAGATACATGTATCATCAACTCACTGTTTCAAAAGATCACTTATTAAAAACCGGTACATCATCCTGGTCTCTGTCCGGTATAGCAGATCAAATTAGAACCAATATTAATGAAAATCTAGTTCAACACGATTTTAGTCCCCAACAACTATCCATCATCAATGCTCTACTTTTAGGCCAACGACAAGATATTGATGCACAAACATTTTCTGACTACAGAGATGCTGGTGCGATTCATTTATTAGCCGTCTCCGGATTGCATGTTGGTATTATACTAATGCTGTTAAATTTTATCCTAAAACCTCTGGACAGGTTTAGAAAAAAAGGTAGCATTCTTAAGACGATTTTTACCATCCTATTACTCTGGGGATTTGCTGTTATTGCAGGCCTTTCACCTTCTGTTATTAGAGCAGTTACTATGTTCTCCTTTTTAGCCATCGGTATGCAAATCAGATCTAAAACAAGCCTTTACAACTCACTCTTAATCTCGATATTTCTATTACTATGTTTTGATCCACTGCTTTTGTTCTCTGTAGGATTCCAATTAAGCTACCTGGCTGTATTTTCTATAGTGTGGATACAACCTGTTTTAACTAAACATTATCACCCCAGATTTTATATTGACAAAAAAATATGGGAAACTTTTACTGTAACTATTGCGGCTCAATTAGGAGTACTCCCTCTGACGCTATTCTACTTCCATCAATTCCCATTATTATTTTTTATTGCTAATCTGATCATTATTCCTATACTAGGAGGTATTCTTGGATTCGGAATTTTAGTTATCGTATTGGCTGAAATACAATTTCTACCTAATAGTATAGTCCTCATTTTTAGACACTGTATAGATTTCATGAATGCTACTATGCACTGGGTAGCACAACAGGATTATTTTTTGATCACTAACATTAGTTTTTCCTGGGGCATGATGCTCACACTTTACATTTTGATTGTGAGTTCTGTGTTTCTATATAAAAAATATACAATAAGAAATCTATTAGCCACTGGTATCAGTATTGTCATACTTTTATGTGTACTAATCTATGAAAAGCATACCCATATAACAGCTGAAGAGTTTGTGATTTTTCAAAACAGAAACCAGACTGTTCTTAGTACCCTGCACGGTCAGCAGCTAATACTTTATGGAAAAGATAGTATTTCTAAAAAAACTAAAAAATATGTTCTTAACAACTATTTCATCAATAAAAATGTTTGCTCCAGTTCTCTTAACCAACTTGCAAATGTATATGAGTATCAGAAAAAAATACTTTTTATAATTGATAGCGATGCGGTTTATAATATTGAAAACTTACAACCAGATATTCTTTTATTATCAGATTCTCCAAAAATTCATTTAGATCGTGTTATCGAGAAATTACAACCCAAACTAATCATTGCGGATGGCAGTAATTATCGGCAATATCTGGATGTATGGGAAAAAAGTTGTGCTAAACAAAAACTCCCCTTTCATCGTACAGATAAAAAGGGAGCTTATATTTTAAGAGAGTAATCTCTTTTATTTATTATAGAATTAATGCTGGTTGCTCTTCTTCTAGTTCTTCAAGAGGCATATTCATAATTTTATCCACTATTTTTCGCAAATCCGGAATTACATTTCTTGCAACTTTAGTTGGACTATTAAACAACACAGTAATACCTAAATCATCCTTAGGATAAATTGCTATTTCACTTCTGTAATTATTAACAGTACCTCCGTGATGAATGATAGTATTCGATTCTTTGGTTACCGGGTTTGTAAATTCGTGTATTCTCCATCCCATCGCATAAGATGATTTCTTATGACCTTTCCATTTTTTATAATAACACCTTCCTCCAATATTAATTTTAGGGCTAAACACATCAGTTAGCGTGGCAGATTCTAGTACATCCTGATTATGACCTAACAAAAAGCGCATCCACTTAGACATATCTTTAGCACTAGCATTCACTCCTCCTGCAGCAATAGCATTATAATATTTTTTGTTTAAGGGTATTGATCTCCATCTACCATATCTTTTTCGATGTGGTTGTGCAACATTCTTAGCACTAGCCAAAGCTTCATAATTTGTAGAAGCAGTTGTCATGTCTAATGGATCAAAAATTCTGTCCTGCATTACTTCTCCTAACGATTGACCAGTAACCCTTTCTATAATCTCACCACTTAATGCAAAAGCAGCATTTTGATAACTATATATTGTACCTGGTTTTCCTATTGTCCGAATTTCGTTAAATTTACTAGCAATAGTTCCTAATGATTGACCATCTTCTACAAGATTGGTAAAACTGTGACGAGGCAACCCAGATGACTGAGATAAAATATTGGCTAAACTGACAGTAGCAGTTCCTTTCTTGCTTCGCATTCTAAAAGAAGGAATATGATCTACAATTTTATCATCCCAATTAATTAAACCATCTTGCACATGTATTCCAGTAAGAATTCCCGCAAATCCTTTAGATAAAGAACCTATTCTAAATATAGTTTCTTCATCAATCGTATCTTTTTTGGCAGCGTTTCTATTACCAAAACCTCCTAAATAAATAGTAGACTCACACTTAACTATACCCACAGATGCACCAATGATTTTTTTCTTAGCAATCGCTTTGTTAAAGTAATTCTCAATTGCCTTTGCAAGTCGAGATTTATAGATTTCAGCAATTAGAAGCTCTTCTTGGTTTGAAACTACTTCAATACTTGCTGTTGCTATTGGCTGAACTTTTGGAGATGACTCTAATCGATTTGCTGATAAAAGGGGAAATAATAAAATAATTAAAAACATAAAAGGGGCGGTGAGAACAAAACGTTTTTTCATAAAAGAATTGAGTATGATTTGGGTTACAAAAAATTTTAACTGCTGCGAATATAACGATAATATGCATATATCTTCGTTAAAATACATTTATTTGGTCAATTTTAACATTTAACAACCATTGTATCAAGTTTTTTGTAAGAAAATACAACAAAAATTGTTTAAATTCGATTAAAATCAGATATTCTCATTTTATACTCAAAATGAAAAAACATTCAGAATATAATCTTTGAACTTATAAATCGGTATATCGTCACCTAACTATATCAACGTAAACTATGCAATATCGTATGTCAGAAAAGCAAAAAAACATTCAGATAGTTATTTTTATGATTTTATTATAGGAATTTAACGTCATTCTAAGAAGAAGGCATCTCAATATATTGAGCCAAAATAATAAAGTTAGTTTTTTGAATTACTACTTATAAACATACATCTTCAAAATATAATAATTACAAAAAACTCTCTTCCTATCAAAAGATACAAAGAGAGCGCTTCTATTATTTATTAAATAACAGATATACCGTTTATAATTGAATATTAATCTTTAAAAGTACTTACAAAAGATTCTTCATAAGTTTGCCAAGCTTCTGTACTTGTCAGCGTTTTATAATCATCTTCGCGAACCATTTTTAAATAAATTTCTAACTGTTGTGGCGTTTTATACCCAGTTACAGGTGTAATTAGATTACCTTCTTCATCAAAGAAAACAATACTAGGGTACCCTGTGACCTTTAAAGCATTAGCAAAAAAGTGTTGACTATTCCTACCTTTTCTATCTGGATTATAGTTGGGATTGGTATAGGTATAATCATTATATTTAATCTCCTCTGTGCCTTCTGCATTAAACTTTACAGCATAAAAATTATCGTTCACATACTTTACAACATCAGGGTTATGAAATGTATTCTTATCTAACATCTTACAGGGACCGCACCAATTGGTGTATACATCCATAAAAATCTTTTTGGGTTCTTTTTTCTGAGCTTCTAATGCCTCATTCATAGTTATCCAATTGATCTCTTGTGCCTGGGCGGGCAACATCCATAGAAATCCAATCAGAAAAAGTAGGTTTTTCATCTGTATATTTTTTATGTATTGTATATATTAGTTGAAACAAAAACTATTCCTTAATTAAAAACTTATCTTATGTAAGTAACGGATGAAGTAATATTTTAGTGTTCAATGACACAATCATCTATTCTTCTGCAAGTTCAAATCCTTCTGCCTCTTTTGTTTCCAGATTAAAATCTTCTGCTCCGTGGGTTAATTTCTTTAATTTCTTAAGAAATACAATTAGCAATAAACCAAACGCTACAGTAAAAATAGTGATTCCAAAAAAGATCCTATATTCCTGTGCATTTTGCTCTTCCTCTAAGACAAAAGACAATTGATAATCTTTTCCATCTCCCTTATTTTCTTCGATCTTTGCTTTTTCTTCATCCTTTTCGAAAAGCAACTTCGCATGATAAGGACTTTCTTTAGAAGCTCCACTCTCTACTAACTTATTCACCAATTTATTTTCTTCGTTAATAGTAAATAAAGAGTTGAGATTATTTTCTTTATTATATCCTTTAAAAACAACTTTCCCGGCTTCCGGATATACAGATGCTTTTATTTCAAAGTTTTTATCCCTGTTGATGGCATAATCCTTTTCAATTGATTTACCACCCTCTTTTTTTACTTCATATTCATTCTTTTCGGTAAAAGGATAGACAACTTCTTTAGTAGAAACCAATTTGCCTTCATAAGGCTCTAATTGAGATAACTCCCCTATAGATCCAGCCAGTTTATTACCAAAACCTGTACAAGCAAAATAAACACCCATCATTATAGATGCATATTTAACAGGAGCTAGCTTAGTAATGAATGATAAGGCTACCGGAGAAGAACATAACTCTCCAATGGTATGAAAAAGATAAGCAAGAAAAACCCAATACATCGCTGCTTTTCCAAAAGTCTCTGAAGAAGCTTCTTTTGATGCAAACATCATAAAAACAAATCCTAGCCCCATAATGATAGTTCCTACTGCCATCTTAAATAATGAGGAGGTCTCTTTTCCTTTTCTATACATCCATACCCAAAACCCGGCAATCGTAGTACCAAATACTATAATATAACCAGAATTTAATGATTGGAATACTGCCGCTGGTATTTCTCTTAACCAATCAGGGCTTTCAAATCCTGTTGTTCGATTTACCTTAATATCAGTGTACAAATTCATTAATCCCCCGGCTTGCTCAAAAGCTCCCCAAAAAACAATTACAATTAAAAAAGAAATTAACAGAACTACTACTCGGTCTTTCTCTATTTTTGTCAATGCTCGATTTACAACACTATCACTGGTACTTTCTGAAGCTTTTCCTATAAAATCACCTACTCCGACTAAATATTTTTGTCCCCATACAAATACTATCTGTCCTAGTAACATACCTATTCCTGCTAAACCAAATCCATAATGCCATCCATATTCACTAGCAACAATCCCTACAATGATACCCGCAAGAAAAGCTCCCAGATTAATTCCTATATAAAAAATAGTAAACCCTTTATCTCTTCTTATATCGCCTTGTTTATACAAGCCTCCAACCATAGTAGAAATATTAGGTTTTAAACACCCTACTCCTAGAATCACCAAAGCTAATCCAGTAAAAAATGCTGTTTTACTGGGTATTGCCAAAATTCCATGACCCAGGCAAAGAAGTACTCCTCCCAGCATCACAGTTTTTTTCTGACCTAACCATTTATCGGCAATAACTCCTCCTGGGATAGACATTACATATACTAACATAGTATACCATCCATACAGCCAGATAGCATCTTTTGTTGTCCACCCAAAACCAGGATCACTAGCTGTTGCAGACGTTGCGATATATAATACTAATAAACCACGCATACCATAGTATGAAAAACGTTCCCACATTTCAGTGAAAAATAGTATATATAATCCTACCGGATGCCCAAAAAGCTCTTTTTGATGAGGTTGCAAAGTTGCAGACATAAAAAATAAATTAAGTTAGTAAATTATTGAGTGAGTTAATTATAAGTTTGTCTTAATAAAATTAGTCATCTTATTATATAGATGTAATCGAGTATTTCCACCATATATCCCATGATTTTTATCTGGATAGATCGCCCAGTCGAATTCTTTATTCTTTTGTACCAAAGCTTCTATCAAGCGCATGGTGTTCTGTACGTGGACATTGTCATCTGCACTCCCATGAACCAGAAGATACTTTCCTTGTAACCCATCTACAAAATTAATAGGTGAGTTATCGTCATATCCTTTAGCATTTTCTTGAGGTGTTTTTAAATATCTCTCTGTATATATGGTGTCGTAAAATCTCCAACTAGTAACAGGCGCTACTGCAATTGCCATTTTAAATGTATCCGGAGCTTTAAACAAGCAATTACTAGACATAAACCCTCCATAACTCCATCCCCAAATACCAATTCTTGAAGCATCCACATACGGCAAAGCTCCTAGTTGTTTTGCTGCTGTAATCTGATCCTGAACTTCTAAGTTTCCTAAATCATTTTGAGTAACTTTTTTGAATTTAGCTCCTTTATATCCCGTTCCTCTGCCATCCACGCAGGCAACAATATATCCTTGTTGTGCCAGCATCATATACCAGTAATCATTTGCAGTATTCCAAGAATTTTTAACCATCTGAGATCCTGGTCCAGAATACTGAAACATAAATAAGGGATACTGTTTTGCCGGATCAAAATCTTTTGGTTTTATCATCCAGGTGTTTAAGACCTCACCATTGACCTCTATTGTAGAAAACTCTTTTGCCAATACTGCATATGTTTTTAATTTATCCAGTAAAGCCTGATTATTTTTAATTTCACGCACTAACTCACCAGTAGTAGAGTTATGTAGCGTGAATTTGTAGGGTGTTGTAGCATTAGAGAAATAATTAATAAAAAGACTAAAATCAGCACTAAACTCTGCATCATTAGTCCCTTCTTGCTGACTTAATCGCTTCTTATTTTTACCGTCTAATGAAATACTGTAAATATCTCGGTTCATATTACCATTCTCCACACTCTGATAGAAAATCATTTTATTTTTTGTATCGTATCCATAATAGTCAGTTACCTCCCATGTGCCTGAGGTGATCTGACTGATTAATTCTCCATTTTCTTTATAATGATAAATATGATTATACCCATCCTTTTCGCTTGTCCATATAAAACTATTATCTTCTAAAAATGTAAGGTTATCGGTAATATCAATATACGCTTCGTCTTTCTCATTCAGCACTACCGAAGCCATTTTGGTTGTAGCATCTACAAAAATTAAATCCAGATTGTTTTGATGCCTGTTTAAAACTTGCACACTTAACTTATTAGGATCTGCAGTCCATTCTATTCTGGGGATATAAAAATCTTTATAGTCTCCCAGTTTTACTTGATCTGATGCCATCGATACTATATCGGCAATATGCAACGATACTGTAGAATTCTGCTCTCCCGCTTTTGGGTATTTAAATACTTCCTGGTTTGGGTACAACTGATTTCCAAATACATCTATAGAAAACTCAGGAACTTCTTTTTCATTGAATTTTAAAAAAGCAATCTTATTACTGTCAGCACTCCAATCAAAGGCACGTACAAAAGCAAATTCTTCCTCATACACCCAATCTGTAACACCATTTATAATTTCATTTTTCTTACCATCAGAGGTAAGCTGAATTTCTTCTCCTGTCAAAAAATTCAACATAAACAAATTATTATCCTGCACATAGGCTACCTTATTTCCATCCGGAGATAGCAGTGGAGCTTCTATTTTTTTCTCACTTATTTTAAAACTACTATTAGATGGAATATCAAAAATATGATAAATTCCACGTGTAGAATGCCTGTATATTTGTTCTAATTCACTAGACAATAAAATTCTCTTTTCATCTGCACTAAATTCATATCCTTGAAAAGAATTCAGATCTGCTATAAAAGAAGTACTAATTATACTTCTGTTTTTTTCTCCGGATGCGTAGTCATATACTTCAATAGAGGTATTCCCTGATAGATTATCTCTTTCTAAAACCGAGTACTGGGTACCATTATTCATAGAATGCAGGGATTCAAAACCTTCTGTTCTGAATGCACCTCCCCATATTTCTTCTAAAGTAAATGTTTTGTCTTGTGCAATTACGGTAAAACTTAAAAACAATATGACAACTAAGGGTAGGCTTGTATATTTCATAGTATATATTTAAAATAGTAGCATTTTTCAAGATTAATGAAAAATCCTCGAAAAATACAACAATTGACGTTAAATACAATAAAAATATATGTGCCAACAGAATATTTGCTAACATATCTTCAATAAATTTAGTGTTTTCAAAAAAATCACTAAATGTATACTATACAGAGAAAATTAGTATGAATCCAAAAAGTAGATGGATATCAAACAGAATGGTATCTTTGAAATCTGATTATAATAAAAATATATGACATCAATAGTTTCCGGTTTTTCTAAACTTTCTAAAGAGGATAAAATTAATTGGATGGTAGCACATCATTTTGACAATGACCAAAAGACCATCAACGTTCTAAAAACCTATTGGAATTCTGACCAGGCACTTCAGCAGTTGCACGATGAATTTGCAGAAAATACAATCTCTAATTACTACTTACCATTTTCTATTGCACCTAATTTTTTAATTAACGGAAATCGATATACTATTCCTATGGCAATAGAAGAAAGTTCTGTGGTTGCAGCAGCAAGTAAAGCTGCCAAATTTTGGCAAGATCGCGGAGGGTTTACCACTAAAGTAGAATCAATGGTAAAAGTGGGACAGGTTCATTTTTCTTATAATGGAAATCCCGAAAAATTAAAAACTTTTTTTAAAGATGTTAAATCAAAAATCATTTCCTCTGCTGCTCATTTGTCTAAAAACATGGAAAAAAGAGGTGGTGGCATTAAAGATATCGAACTAAGAGACAAGACTTCAGAAATGAAGCATTATTACCAACTGCATTGTACTTTTGGGACCGCTGATGCTATGGGAGCTAATTTTATTAATTCCTGTTTAGAACATTTTGCAAAACAACTTACCATACTTGCCACTAATTACATAGGTTTTTCTAACGAAGAAAAGAATCTGGAAATTATTATGAGTATTCTCTCTAATTATGTGCCAGAATGTATCGCAACAGCTTCTGTTTCGTGCCCTGTTACTGACCTTCCTAATACAAAGCAATTATCAGCAACCCAATATGCAGAAAAATTCATAAAAGCAGTACAAATTGCAAAAATAGAGCCCTATCGCGCTGTAACTCATAATAAAGGGATTATGAATGGTATCGATGCTGTTGTACTGGCAACGGGTAATGATTTTAGAGCGATTGAAGCCGGAGCTCACGCTTATGCTTCTAGAAAGGGAAGCTATTCCAGTCTTACCAACGCGACTATTACAAATGATGTTTTTTCATTTTCGATCAAGATACCATTAGCATTAGGCACCGTTGGCGGATTGACTTCCTTACACCCACTAGTAAAATTAGCATTACAACTACTAGGAAACCCTAATGCCGAAAAATTAATGGAAATTACAGCGGTAGCAGGTCTCGCTCAAAACTTTGCTGCTATCAATTCGCTGATTACCAGCGGCATTCAACAAGGACACATGAAAATGCATCTGATGAATATATTAAACCAGTTAAAAGCTACTAATTCTGAAAAAAAACAACTTATTGAATATTTTAAAACAAATGCGGTAACACATAGTGAGGTAGTTGTACAAATCGAAAAGCTAAGACAATAAAATTTTATATATTGATGACATTACATCACTTTCTGAGCTAAGTATTTTTGTACTTCATATACATCCACACTTTTATTGAATTTTTTACTTACAGAGGGAAGATTTTCACTAGAAATCCAGATTTTTAGCTCTGCATCTAGATCAAAAGTTCCTGCAGTTTCCAGAGAAAATCTCGAGATATTTTTATAAGGCATGGACAAATACTCTACTTTACTGCCGGTCAATCCCTGCACATCAATAAGGATCAATCGTTTATTTGTAAACATAAAAGTGTCTCTTAATAGTTGAAAACCTAGTTCAATTATTTCATCAGCGACCAATAATCTTCCATATTTTTCATTTAATTTTTCAAGAGAAACTTTGCTGGCATTTCCCATTAATTGATTGAATAAGCCCATATTGACATTTGTTTAATTAATATATATTCAAAATATATTTTTTCTTTTAAAATTACAACAAATATTGATGTTGGTATTATATATTAGAATTTAGCCTCAAATAAATATTGAAAATACTAATAAATACAATTATTTTGCAGTAGTTTTTTTTATATTGCTATATGTCAAAACAGTTTTTTTACAGCCACGGAAAACTTCTTATTACTGGAGAATATTTAGTTCTTGACGGAGTAGCTGCATTAGCCATTCCCACAAAATTAGGACAACACTTAACAGTAGAAGAAAATGATACGAATCAGCTTGTTTGGAAAAGTTTAGATGAACAAGACAATTGTTGGTTTGAGACAAGTTTTAATAGTACAGACGAGAAAACCTTTCTTTTAACTAAAGAAAAAGAAGAGAATCCTGTGTTAGCTACTCTAATCGATATCTTAAACGCTGCAAAAGAACTCAACTCGGATTTCTTATCAAAAGGTAAAGGATATACGATAGAAACTAAATTAGAGTTCAACAGACATTGGGGGCTAGGGTCCTCTTCTACTTTATTATCTAATATTGCACAATGGGCAATGGTAGACCCCTTTGAATTATTAGAAAAAAGTTTTGGTGGAAGTGGATATGATATTGCTTGCGCACAACATGACATACCTATTATATATAAACGTATAAATAGTAAACCTGTTATAAAAGAAATTACATTTGATCCCCCATATAAAACAGACTTATTTTTTGTTTACCTCAACCAAAAACAAAGTAGTAAAGAATCCATAAAACACTATCAATCATTGCCACTCAAAGATTTTGATAAAGCCGCAGCTTCTATAAAAGAAATCACAAATTCTATTTTAGAATGTACAACTATTGAAGTATTTGAAGATTTAATTACACGTCACGAACAAATCATTTCTGATATCATTAAAACTACAACGGTAAAATCAAGGTTATTTCCGGATTATCATAAAGCTATCAAAAGTCTTGGTGGCTGGGGCGGTGATTTTATATTAGTAACAGGAACCGCATCCGAAATGGATTATTTTAGATTAAAAGGATACCTTACAATTATCCCTTATGATGAGATGATTTTTTAGAGTAAAATTCAGTCTATCAATTCCCATTTTATCTTCACAAGAAAATCAATTCTGATATCACTTCATTACCTTACATATCTTATTATTTTGTAGCTTAAAATACACATAAAGGCGAGGAATTAAATACCAAATACCATTTTTGAAAAGCTTTTTTCCGCAAAAAATAAAAACGCAATATCAAAATTATAATTGCGTTATACCAAAAAACCTTATTACACAAATCATTAATAACCAACACGATGAAAAAAATTCTATCATTATTAATTTTCACCTTTATTATCATGTTAAGTTCATATGGTCAAATGACGTATAGTGACAATTTTGATCAAGGTATTTTAAACATTGCTGCTACCGAAGCTTATAGCCCCTCGTTGGAAAATAAAAATCTAACAATAACCGCTACTGGAGATGCCGGACCATATGACCCATTTTCTTATTTAATGCATATTAACGGTACTACTTCCAATGTTGACATTTCATCTGCTCCAAAACTATATATAAAAGCAAAAGGCACTAACAATCCAGACCTAAGAATTGATTTAGAGGATGCTAATGGTTATGTTACAAATTTAAACGCACAATCTCAGGTTCTAACTGATGAATTTGTAATTTATGAATTGAATTACACAGGTAGTCTGCAAGATGGTGGATATGGAGGTCCTTGTCAACCTAATGACGCTCCTTGCCCAGTTGATGCTTCTCAAGTTGCAAAACTAGTGTTTTTTGTGAATGCAGCTGAAGGGGGATATGCTGGTTCTATAAAAATAGACTGGATTTCTTTTGGAGAACCTTTAGAAGCACTTCCTACACCTTCAGAATTTGATATCCGCTACAATCAAGTGTCATATTTAAAAGGAAGAAATAAATTAATAAACATTGTAGCCATAAGTGGATTTACAAACAAATCATATACAATATATAATAGTACGGATGATATAATAATGTCTGGAACAACAGATAATTCTGACTTCTGGAGTGATTCTGGAGAACATGTTGCCACAGTAGATATTTCCTCTATAGACACAGAAGGAGTCTATCGATTTGCTATAGACGAGATGGAAGTTTCTTTTAATATTCAAGAAGATGGTTATCAGGAATTACGAGAGCAAGCTTTTAAATACTATTATTATAACAGAGCTTCTACCGCACTTACGCCTGTCTATGCTGGTGAGTATGCCAGAAATGAGGGACATCCGGACAATAGAGTAATTGTACATGCTTCTGCAGCTTCTGCAGAAAGACCTGCAGGCACTATTATATCAGCACCAAAAGGATGGTATGATGCTGGTGATTATAATAAATACATTGTGAATAGTGGAATTAGCACATACACTCTCTTAGCAGCATATGAGCACTATCCTACTTTTTACCAAAACTTAGACTTCACTATTCCAGAACAAGGAGGAGACATTCCAGACATTTTAGATGAAATCATTTGGAACCTCGATTGGATGCTTGCTATGCAAGATCCTAATGACGGTGGAGTTTATCATAAATTAACCGGTCTCAATTTTTCTGGAAATATTATGCCGGATCAATATACTTTTGATCGATATGTTGTACAAAAAACAACAGCTGCAGCACTTAATTTTGCGGCGGTCACAGCAGTAGCTGCCAGAGTTTTTGCCTCTTATGAATCTGCAAAGCCTACTTATAGTGCTACTTTATTACAAGCTGCAAAAAACGCATACTCCTGGGCAAAATCAAATCCCAATATCTATTACACACAACCTAATGATGTACAAACGGGAGCCTATGGAGATGATAATTTGACTGATGAATTTCAATGGGCAGCTGTAGAATTATTTATTAGTACCAATGACGCTCAATATAAAGACGACATTGTTATTAATGAAATAGATGGTGGCGTGCCTGGTTGGCAGGATACTGCTACTCTGGCGTTAATTTCTATTGCCCATCACGCATCTTCATTATCCAATGACATTGATGTATTGACTGCAAATGACAAACTACTTACTATTGCTGATCAACTCAGAAATACTGTAAACACCTCACCAATGAAAATTGCAATGACTACAAATGATTATGTTTGGGGAAGCAATGGCGTTGCCGGAAATCAATTGGTAGTATTGATCAGAGCTTATGAATTAACTGCCAATGAAACTTATCTGGATGCAGCTTATAAAGCATTAGACTATTTATTAGGGCGTAACGGCACAGGATACAGTTTTGTTACAGGATTTGGAGACAAGACTCCATTAGACCCTCATCACAGAATTTCAGTAGCAGATAATATATCATTACCAGTTCCGGGTATGATTTCTGGAGGGCCACATTCAGGTCAACAAGATGGTTGTAGTGGTTATCCTAATAATAACCCTGCCTCGTCATTTGTAGATGATTATTGTTCCTATTCTACAAATGAGGTAACTATTAATTGGAATGCACCTCTGGTATACTCATTGCATGCATTACACAATTATCAAAATAGTCTACTGACCCTTTCTACTGATCAAATCAATGAAACCATTGTTGATCAAAAATTCAACGTATTTCCAAATCCTACTGATGGAAATATCAACATCAAGTCATTAGAGCTAACTACAAATACCACTGTAGAGTGCTACACAATCAAGGGGAAAAGAGTTTTTACAAAACAACTTAATAGTACGGATACACTTACCTTAAATATAAAAGATAAAGCGGCAGGGCTCTATTTATTAAAATTCATAACCAAGGATGGTACTTATTCAAAAAAAATTATCAAACAATAAGTTAACAGTGCCCTGACAAATCAAAAAAGCCCGGTTAAATATTAACCGGGCTTTTTAGTATTTAAAAATTAGAAAATTATAGCTCTAACGCTCTTTTTACATCGTTACCCATTAATAATTCTTCAGGGTTTTCTAATGCTTCTTTAACAGCTACTAAGAATCCTACAGACTCTTTACCATCAATGATTCTATGATCATAAGACAAAGCTACATACATAATTGGTGCTACCACAATTTGTCCATCTCTTACGATAGGACGCTCTACAATATTATGCATACCAAGGATGGCACTTTGTGGAGGATTGATGATTGGAGTTGATAACATACTACCAAAAACACCTCCATTGGTAATTGTAAAAGTACCGCCGGTCATTTCATCTACAGTAATCTGACCATCCCGTGCTCTCAGTGCTAATCTTTTTACCTCAGATTCTACACCTCTAAAACTTAGATTTTCTGCATTTCTAATTACAGGAACCATTAATCCTTTTGGTCCAGAAACTGCTATACTTATATCTTGAAAATCAAAAGAAAGCATCTCTTTTCCATCCATCATAGAATTGACCGCAGGATACATTTCTAATGCACGTACGCATGCTAAGGTAAAGAAAGACATAAATCCAAGTCCTACTCCGTGCTTCTCCTTAAATGTTTCTTTATATTCCTTTCTAAGATTAAATATAGGTTGCATATCCACCTCGTTAAAGGTAGTTAACATAGCTGTTTCATTTTTTACAGCAACTAATCGTTCTGCAACTTTACGACGCAGCATGGATAGTTTTTTACGAGATTCTCCTCTACTTCCTGTTCCTGGAGTTCCCATAGATGGCACTGCGCTAACAGCATCTGCCTGTGTAATACGTCCATCACGACCAGTACCTTTTACCTGAGAAGCTTCAATTCCCTTTTCTGCTAATACTTTTTTAGCTGCCGGAGACGCTGTTCCAGTTGCATAGGTATCTTGTTTTTGAGGAGGTGTTGTAGGTTTAGATGGAGTCTGAGTTTTTGCCTCAGCTTTTGCGCTATTACTTTTATTGTCTGTTTTATCTCTTTGTTGGTCAAGATCCATAGCTGCATTACCAGGTCCACCTTCATCTCCTTCATTATCCGCATTTCCATCAGGAGCCTCCGCATCTGTATCGATAAGACAAACCACTTGTCCAACAGCTACTGCATCTCCTTCTTCGGCTTTTAATGTAATAATACCACTTGCCTCTGCAGGTAGTTCTAAGGTAGCCTTATCACTATCTACCTCTGCTATTGCCTGATCTTTTGTTACATAATCACCGTCTTCTACAAGCCATTGAGCAATTTCTACTTCTGTAATGGACTCTCCTGGTGAAGGGACTTTCATTTCTAAAGCCATAATTCTAAAATTTATACTTTATATTACTTTCTTAAATATCTTATTATGCGTACTACTTCTTTTTACGTTTCTGATTATCCTTAGTTTTATCAAAAACAAAATCAATCACTTCTTTATGTCGCCTTTTAGATCGGGTAGCACTACCAGCTGCCGGCGCTCCATAAGGTCTTCTACTAGCAAATCTAAATGTCTTAGCATCATCATAATGCATTAAGATATGACTTAATGCTCCCATATTACGTGGTTCTTCCTGAGCCCAAACAATATCATCAGCGTTGTATTTTTTAATCAAAGCATCCATTTCAGCAACAGGAAGTGGGAATAGTTGTTCGATTCTTACTAAAGCAACATCGCTTCTCTTTAATTCCTCTCTTTTTTCTAGTAAATCATAGTAGAACTTACCAGTACAAAAAACCAGAGATTTTACTGCCTTATTTTTTACCTCCTGATCATCAATTACAGTCTGGAAACTTCCTTCTGTAAATTCTTCGATAGATGACATTACTCTTTTATCACGCAATAAACTTTTAGGTGAAAAAACGATCAAGGGTTTACGATATGTTGCTTTCATCTGTCTTCTTAACAAATGAAATAAATTGGCTGGCGTAGTTACATCAGCCACAAACATATTATCCTTTGCACATAATTGTAGATATCGTTCCATTCGTGCAGAAGAGTGCTCCGCTCCCTGTCCTTCATAGCCATGAGGCAATAGAAAAACTAATCCATTCTGTAATTTCCACTTATCTTCTGCAGAGGATATATACTGATCGATCATAATCTGGGCTCCATTACTAAAATCTCCAAATTGTGCTTCCCATATCGTTAATGTTTTTGGACTTGCCATAGCATATCCATAATCAAATCCTACAACTGCGTATTCAGAAAGCAATGAATTATAAATATAAAAATCTGCCTGATCACCTTTCAGATTATTAAGTAACAGGATTTCTTCTTCACTATCTTCTACTTTAACCACAGCGTGCCTGTGAGAAAATGTACCTCGCTCCACATCTTGCCCACTCATACGCACATCATATCCTTCTTTTAGCAAGGATCCGTATGCAAGCAATTCACCCATTGCCCAGTCCAACTTATTGTCTTTAAAAAACATTGTATGGCGCTGGTCAATTAATCGCTCTATTTTTCTAAGAAATTTTTTATCTTCTGGAAGTTTCGTGATGACGTCAGCAATTTCTGTCAGACTTTCTTTAGAAAAAGTAGTATCCACCACTTCCATCATTTCATCTTCTTGTACTCTGACAAATCCAGCCCATTCATCTTGCATGAATGGTGTAATCACAGTTTTTTCCTGCTTTCTGGAGTCTTCTAATTCTTCTTCTAGTGATGCTTTGTATTCTTTCTCTAATACTGCTACATGCCCTTTATCTATAATTCCTTCAGAAAGTAATTTTTCCGCATAGATATCTCTTGGATTCTTATGCTTAGCAATAGCTTTATATAATTTTGGTTGCGTAAATCGAGGTTCATCTCCTTCGTTATGACCATACTTACGATATCCTAATAAGTCAATAAACACATCACGACCAAAATTCATTCTGAAATCCAATGCAAAATTCACAGCATGCACTACCGCTTCTGCATCATCTGCATTTACATGAAGTACCGGAGACAAGGTAACCTTGCCCACATCTGTACAATATGTTGACGAACGAGCATCCAGATAATTAGTAGTAAATCCAATTTGGTTATTTACTACAATATGAATAGTTCCACCGGTTTTATACCCATCCAGTTGCGCCATTTGCACAATCTCATAGACAAGTCCCTGACCCGCTACTGCTGCGTCTCCATGAACAACTATAGGTAATACCTGTGAATAATCTTCTTTATAATGGCTATCCTGTTTTGCTCTGGCAATACCCTCTACGACCGCTCCTACTGTTTCTAAGTGAGAAGGGTTTGGAGCAATATTCATATTAATTGCTTTTCCAGAATCAGATTTACGCTTAGAAGTCCAACCTAAATGGTACTTTACATCTCCATCAAAAACGGTTTCTGCATAATCTTTTCCGTCAAATTCGCTAAAAATATCTTTAGGACTTTTACCAAAAATATTGGTTAAAGTACTCAAACGACCACGATGTGCCATCCCCATAACGAATTCTTTAACTCCCATATCTGCTGCTTTCTCTACTAAAGCATCTAATGCAGGAATCAATGTTTCCCCTCCTTCTAATGAAAAACGTTTTTGTCCAACATATTTGGTATGAAGAAAACTTTCAAAAGAAACGGCTTGATTTAATTTTTTAAGAATATGACGTTTTTGATCTGGAGAAAACTTTGTTCTATTCGTATTAAAATTAATACGAGACTGAATCCATTCGCGTTCTTCCGGGTTACGAATATACATATATTCGATTCCAATGGCATCACAATATATCTGATCCAGATGTGCAATGATATTGTTTAATGTTGCCGGACCTAATGCGATGATCTCACCTGCACTAAAAATAGTAGAAAGATCGGATTGATTTAATCCAAAATTCTCTAAAGAAAGGCTTGGATAGTACGTTCTTCGCTCTCTAACGGGATTTGTCTTAGTAAACAAATGTCCTCTTGTTCTATAAGCATCAATCAGTCGTACTACCTGAAACTCTTTTTGCATAGTTTCTGGCACCGCAACAGTTCCTTCTGCTTCTTTTTCAATGTAAATGGTCTCTCCCGAGCCATCAGCACTTTCTAAACCAAAGTCAAATCCTTGAAAAAAAGCTCTCCAACTAGGTTCGATGCTATCTGGGCTTTGCAGATATTTATCGTATAAATCTGCAAAAAATGCGGTATTAGCCGCATTCAAAAATGAATATTTATCCATATATAGGTAATCTACCGTCTATTTAATGACAAAACGATACAAAAATACAACAATTACAAAACATTGAGCACCAAATTATTTATATTTATTGCTCCTATTTTTTACAAAATTAACAATGACAATGAATTCTATTCAGAATATCAAATTAGTACTCGCACTATTCGTAATTTTTTTATACACTCAAAACACCTTTGCTCAGAATCCAACTTTTTGGTCTAATGTACGATACGGAGGAAACATTGGGATTGGATTTTCAGGAGATACATTTAGTGGCGTGATTGCCCCTTCTGCCATATATGATTTTAATAACCAATTCGGATTGGGCGTTGGGTTCAATTTTGGATATACGGATGGACTCAATTTTACAGCCAGTAATTATGGTGGTAGTGTTTTTAGTATCTATAGTCCTTTTAATGAGCTTGAACTCTCTACAGAATTTGAGCTTATGGGTGTAAGTAGACGTTTTGATGAATTAGGATCACAATTTAAGGATGATTATTGGTACCCTGCTCTATATCTAGGCGCTGCCTATAGAATGCGATTTATCAGTATTGGGTTACGATATGATGTACTGTATGATGATGATAAAAGTATTTATGCAAGCCCTTTTGCTCCTTTTGTTAGAATTTTCTTTTAATTTCTGATGCAGACCATCTCGTGTTTTTTAGGAAAAGATGACTGCTCAAAAATGAATCTACCAAAAAAACAGTAAAGCTTACCATATTTTGGTTTCAACAACTATAGTCTTTACCAAATATGAAAAATACAGGGTTTCTTACCGTGGGCATTTCTCAAATTTTTCTCGGCCTTACAAAGAATTCTATATTTGTTATAAATATCTGCTAAATCCTCATCGCATTCTTTGTTTACAAACTTTAACGTATCAAAATATTTCTGATTCCAATCTGTTGCATCTTCACTATGCTTTCTTTCATAGCAATTTACAATCGCTTTTTTCTCAAAAAATATCCTGGATTCTGTAACCTCTAATATTTTTTTTGTAGTCGCTATTTGCTCCTGATCATCTTCAAAACTAAAGCTTTTGAAATCTGTAATTTCAGAAAATGTAATATACATACGAATACCTTCTTCATCCATATAATAAAGTTCTCTTTCCAGATCTCCATACACCCCTTGCTTATAGGTATGTCTGATGAGTTTTAATGTTGATTCCTTATAAAAAAAATCGACCGTACCTGATAATGTTTCAGAACACTTATAATATTTGGTCATTTGTTTTACGACTGTATCCTTATTAATAATATTACTTATAAGGTCTTCATAAAAACTATTTACTGCTTCTGATACCCCTGTTTGACCAAAACTGATAGCAGAAAAAAATAAAGTTAAAACAAGGCACGCCGATTTCATATTATCAGTATTTTAATGAGGTTACTAAAATTTATTTCTGTACCAAACCTTTTGCCATTCACGCTTCAAAATTAAATAAGTTACTTTTTGTGAAATATCTTTGCTATGCTCTGATTTGATATTTCTAACCTCAACCTCTGACACATCCACGGCATATAACCAATTAAGATATTCATTAAAATTGTGTGTTAGTTTCTCAAAAATCAATCTTTGAATTTCTTCAAATAATTCTTTAGGATTTGATACTCTTACAATAGTATAATCAATTCCCGCACGGTTCAGGTCTTTTTGAATCTGAGATACAAATTGCGGGTACAACTCTGAGTTAGAAATTGTATTGATCAATTTGTTTTGAGATATTATCAAATCCGTATCAGACACTTCTGTTCATTAATTGTTCTCCAAACACACGTAAAACATTCTTTTTTTCACTAGAAATAGATATCGCCTCTAATACATCAAAAGCTTTTTGTGTGTACGATGCGATTTCTAATCTTGTTCTCTCTTTTGCTCCTGTACTCTCGAAAAAATCTTTTACCATTTGTATTTTTTCTGATGGATCTTCTGGATTTAGAGAAAATAATCCTTCTAATTGTTTTCTTTCCTCCTTACTGGAAAATTCAATTGCTTTTAGATACAAAAACGTCTTTTTATTTTCTATAATATCTCCTCCCACCTGCTTACCAAAAGTTTCCGGATTGCCAAAAGCATCGAGATAATCATCCTGCAATTGAAATGCAAGACCCAGTAATCTTCCAAAATCATAAATAGAAGATGCACAATCCTCTGAAGCATCAGCTATAATTGCACCCATCTGCATCGCAGCACCTACTAACACAGCTGTCTTGTATTCAATCATTTTTAAATACTCATCAATAGTAACATCGTCTCTGGTTTCAAAATCCACATCGTATTGTTGCCCTTCACATACCTCAATAGCTGTTTTAGTAAAGAGTTTTGCTAATTTCCTAAACGTTTCTCCTTCATAATTTTCAAATAATTGATATGCATTAATTAACATAGCATCTCCAGAAAGAATACCCGTATTAATATCCCATTTCTCATGCACAGTTTCCTTGCCTCTTCGCAATGGAGCATCATCCATAATATCATCGTGAATCAAAGAAAAATTATGAAAAATTTCTACCGCCAAAGCTGCATCTAGCGATTCTTTGTAAGAACTCCCAAAAATCTCTGCCGTCAGTAATGTAAGTGTAGGTCGTAACCGTTTACCGCCAAGATTGAGGATATATGAAATCGGTTCATAAAGATTTTTAGGTTCTTTTTCTAACGTTTTTTCTGAAAGGTACTCCAAAAAGTATCCTTGATAATCCGAAATGGTTTGCACTGTCAATTTTTTATGCTAAAGTAATTGAAACTTTTTAAATGAACTATCATAAAGCCATAGCTATAAAATGAATATACTGTTAAATAATTGTGAAACTTAGGAAACTTTAAATGTTTTTAAAGTTTCCTGTTATACATTTGTATTTATAAATCGAGTCTATTGATGAAGGAAAAAATAATAGAAAAGGCAAATAACATGTTTCTAAACCTTGGTTTTAAGAGTGTGACCATGGATGATCTTGCTTCTGAAATGGGGATTTCTAAAAAAACTATTTATACACATTTTCAAAATAAAACCAAACTGGTAGAAGCTACTACAGAGCATATTTTTTGTACAATCAGCGATGGAATTGATACTATTTTAGAAGAAAAAAAAGAACCGATAGAAGAATTGTATGCTATCAAAGCTTTTGTGATGCATCATCTAAAAAACGAAAAAACATCTCCACAATATCAGTTACAAAAATATTATCCAAAAATACATAGTGCTTTAAAATTCAAACAATTTGAAGTCATGCAAGAATGTGTGATCGAAAATATAAGAAGAGGTATTGATAAAGGTGTTTTCAGGAAAAATATTGATGTAGAAATTATTTCCAGACTTTATTTTATGGGAATTACAGGTATTAAAGATCAAGAGCTATTTCCAGTGACGATGTTTCCTATATCAAAATTGATGGGAGACTATCTCGAATATCATGTTAGAGGCATTGCTACCGACAAAGGATTACATATTTTAAACAACCTATTAAAAGAATAATATATTATGAGAAACAAACTTTGGTCCTTCTGTTTCTGCTGCTTATTTATGATGTGTGCATTTGCACAGGAAACTCCAGTTTCTGCACAATATTCATTTACATTAGATGAAGCTATAGAATTTGCATTAGAAAACAGTTATCAATCCATTAATGCCAGACGTGATGTGGCGAAGGCACTTAAACAAAAATGGGAAACGACTGCTGCGGGGCTTCCTCAGATTAATGGCTCAGTGGATTATCAAAACCAACTAAAGCAACCTGTCACATTAATTCCTGCAGAATTTACAGGAGGTGATCCCGGAACTTTTGTACCTGTTGTTTTTGGAACTAAAGAACAACTTTCTGCTACTGCTACACTAACACAATTACTATTTGACGGATCTTACTTGGTGGGATTAGAAGCTGCTAAAAGCTTTTTACAGTATAGCGATGATGTAGAAGAAAAAACACAACTAGAAGTACGTAAAGGAGTTATCAATGCATATGGGAGTGTACTTGTAGCAAAAGAGAGTGTTAAAATTCTGCAGGACAATAAAACTGCCTTAGAAAAGAATTTTAATGAAACTCAACAGATTTTCAAAAACGGATTGGCAGAAGAAGAAGATGTGGAGCAATTACAAATTACACTTTTACAAATAGAGAGCCAATTAAACAATGCAGAAAGACTGTCTAAAATAGCATTACAGATGTTTAATCTGACTATCGGAATTGATGTAGACACCGCTAGTATTTTATCGGATACTCTGGATAAACTTACCACAAAAAATATAGATCCCGCAATCACTGCTGAGCCTTTTACAATAGAAAACAGTGTAGACTACAGATTAGGCTATTTATTAACAGAGCAGCGACGATTAGAATTGAAACTGGAGAAAAGTAAAGCGCTCCCTTCTCTCTCTGCTTTTGTTAATTATGGGACTGCAGCTTTTTCAGATTCTTTTACATTTTTAGATAGTGATCAACCTTATTTTCAGTCCTCTATTCTGGGAGTAAGTTTAACTGTGCCTATTTTCAGTTCCTTAAAAAGAAGTGCCAAAACACAACAAGCCAAAATAGCTTTTGAGCAAGCAAACACTTCCTTTATAGAAACCCAACAACAAATTCAATTAAGTTACAATAATGCGGTTAGTGAATACACTTTTTCTATAGAAAATTATCAAACCATACAACAAAATTTAGCATTAGCTGAACGTATTGAAAATAAAAATCAGATAAAATATACCGAAGGAATAGCCAGCAGTTTTGAGCTTAGACAAGCGCAATTACAGTTATATTCAGTACAACAAGAGTTATTACAGGCAATGCTTGACATTATCAATAAGAAAGCTGAATTAGAAACGATTTTAAACACACCAAATAACTAATCACACAGATGAAATAGGCCAATCAATTGATCTGTTACTAACCAAAAATGATCATTGGCGATTCCATATGACAATTAAAAAACAATAAATACCAACAGATGAAAAAGATATTAATCATACTATCCGTATTTCTGCTAACAATATCTTGTGGGCAGCAAGATGCAACTTCTATTGATAAAGTATTAGAAAAAGGAGACTTAAAAGCACTAAGAGAAAAAAGGAGTGAAATTGTAGCAGAACAACAAGCAGTTGCTGATAAGTTAAAACAACTGGATGCTGCAATTGCCACGAAGGACAGCATTAAAAAGCTTCCATTGATCACAACGATCGCTGTTAAGGATACGCTCTTTAATCATTATCTGGAGCTACAAGGTAGTGTAGAGACCAAAAAGAATATTGTTATTTACCCCGAAACTTCGGGAGTTTTAACCAATGTATATGTAAAAGAAGGCCAGCGAGTTTCTAAAGGTCAGGTACTAGCCAGAATTGATGATGGAGGAATGAGTCAACAACTTGCACAAATTGAAGTAGAAGCACAATTAGCTAAAACAACATTTGAACGTCAAAAAGCGCTATGGGATCAAAAAATTGGTTCTGAGATTCAGTATTTACAAGCAAAAGCCAATGCAGAAGCAAGAGAAAATGCGGTAAATCAGATCAAACGACAATTAGCTAAGTCTACCGTAAATGCTCCATTTTCTGGAATCGTAGATAATATCATCGCAGAGCAAGGTAGTGTCGTTCTTCCCGGACAAACACAACTGATTCGTATTGTTAACCTAGATGATATGTATATAGAAACAGAAGTGCCAGAAAGTTATATCGGCAGTATTACTAAAGGAAAAGAGGCTAAAGTAAACTTTCCGGTATTGGGCACTCAAATCGATACTAAAATCCGACAAGTTGGTAATTACATTAATCCTAACAATCGTTCCTTTATGGTTGAAGTTAGTGTCCCTAACAAAGACGGAATTATAAAACCTAATCTTACAGCTAAAGTAAAAATTAATGATTATACCAGCGAAAAAGCAATTTTGATACCACAAAGTATTATTTCTGAAAACGCCAATGGAGATCAATATACCTATGTAATTACTGATAAGGAAGGGAATAATATAGCCAAAGCCAAAAAAGCTATTGTAACTACAGGTAAAACACAAGGAGATTTAATAGAGGTGCTTACAGGTATACAAAGTGGTGATGAGTTAATTAGTGAAGGGGCTAGAAGTGTGAAAGATGGACAACAAGTGCAAATCATAAATTAAAGTTTTATGGAAGTCAAAAAGAAACAAGTAGATAAGGAGTTTAAACTCTCTTCATGGGCGATCGATAATAAAACGACGGTCTATGTAATGATTGCCATTTTCTTAGTGTTAGGACTTTCGGCATATTTTTCAATGCCCAGAGAAAACTTTCCTGAGATCAACGAGACCAAAATTTACATTAGTGTTCCCTATCCGGGAAATACTGCAGAAGATGTAGAACGATTAATCGTTGACCCCTTAGAGGATAAACTAAAAAATGTAACGGGTGTTGTAGAGGTTTTATCTACATCTCAGGAAAACTATGCGATTATCACTGTAGAGTTTGATGAAGAACTTACGGTGCCTCAGGCTAAACAAAAGGTAAAAGACGAAGTTGATTCTGAAAAAGCTACAGAAGATTGGCCATTATCCAATGGCGCTAAAGTAGAACCAGATGTATTTGATCTGAGTATCTCTGAAGAAACTCCCATTATGAATATTAATATTACAGGAGATTATCCTGTAGAAAAATTAAAACTATATGGCGAGTACCTGGAAGATGAAATAGAGAACCTTAAAGAAATCAAGAAAGTAGATATCCGTGGAGCGCAGGAAAAAGAAATAGAAGTCGCTGTCGATATTTACAAAATGATGGCAGCCAAAGTAAGTTTTGATGATGTTTTAAACACCATCAGAAATGGAAATGTAACCATGGCAGCTGGTAATATGATCAGTAGTGGTCAGCGAAGAACTATCAGAATCTTAGGTGAAATACAAGAACCATCCGCTCTGGATAATTTTGTAGTTAAAACTCAGAATGGTCCCGTATATCTGCGTGATATTGCTACGGTGACCTTTAAAGAAGAAGATAAAACTACCTATGCCAGAGAATTTGGCGATAATGTAGTGATGTTAGAAGTAAAAAAACGTTCTGGCAAAAACATGGTAGAAGCTGCAGAAAAGATCAATGGTATTGTGGAGGAAGCTAAAGAAAATGTCTTTCCTACCGATCTTAACATTAGTATCGCTAATGATCAATCGTCTAAAACAATTAATCAGGTAGATGATTTAGTAAATAACATCATTTTCGGGATTATTCTTGTAGTAGGCGTGCTTATGTTCTTTTTAGGATTTAGAAATGCTTTATTTGTTGGATTTGCCATCCCCATGTCTATGTTTATGTCCTTCATGATTTTATCACTTTTAGGATATACAATGAACACGATGATCTTGTTTGGATTGATCATGGGATTAGGAATGCTGGTGGATAATGGTATTGTAGTCGTCGAAAATGTATATCGATTGATGGAAGAAGAAGGCATGTCACGTATAGAAGCGGCTAAAAAAGGGATTGGTGAAATCGCATTTCCTATTATCATCTCTACCTTAACTACTGTAGCAGCATTTGTACCTTTAGGAATGTGGCCGGGTGTCATGGGACAGTTTATGAAATATTTCCCGATCACACTTTCTGTAGTGTTAGGCTCCTCTCTTTTTGTTGCCATCTTTATTAATTCTATGTTGGTTTCACAGTTTATGGAAGTGGGGGAAAAAGTATTGACCGTTAAACAATTAATCAGATTAAGTCTGATTCTGGGTGGACTGGGTATATTTATTCTAATTGTTGGTGGATCTGTTCGTGGATTAGGATCATTAATGATCTTTACCGCTATTATGTTTTGGGTATATAAATATGTACTTAAAGGCGGAGCCAATTATTTTCAGCGAAAAACATTAGTCTGGCTAGAAAACAAATACCAAAGCTTCTTATCATTTGCATTAAAAGGATGGAGGCCCTTATTCTTTTCTTTTGGAACCTTTGTTTTATTAATTGTTGTTTTTATGATGTTTGGTATGTCTGTAGGAAGCCAACGTACTAAAATCGAATTTTTTCCTGATAATACCCCTAATCAGATTATCGTTTATATCGAGTATCCACAGGGAACGGATATTGATAAAACTAATAAAATCACTAATGAAATTGAAAATCGCGTCTATGGTATTCTTAACGATGAGGAATATATTGAAGGACAAGACCATAACTTCTTAGTAGAATCAGCCGTATCACAAGTAGGAGAAGGTGCAGGAAATCCACAAACTGATGGAGGAAGTGCTGCAGAAATGCCACATCGTGCTAAAATTCTGGCTACTATGCGAGAATATAAATTCAGAAATGGAAAAGACTCTGAAGAATTACGACAAAAAGTACAGGATGCGCTCAAAGGAATTTATCCAGGAGTTGCAATTTCTGTAGAAAAAGATGCAGTAGGACCACCAGCAGGATATCCTATCAATATAGAAATTGAAGGACCTGATTATGATGAATTGATTATCATAGCAGAGTTAATGCGAAACTTTATAAATGACAAGAATATTCCAGGTATTGAGGAATTAAAAATTGATGTTAATAAAGGTAAACCGGCTATGCAAGTGGCAGTAGATCGCCAAAAAGCAGGAGAACTAGGCGTCGCAGCGGGACAAGTAGGAAACCAGTTACGCCGTTCTATCTTTGGAGAAAAAGCAGGTGTATTTAAGAAGGATGGTGAAGACTATGATATTTACGTTCGGTTTAATGAGGACAACCGTTATAATACCAGTGCCTTATTCAACCAGAACATCACCTTTAGAGATCCTGCAAATGGTCAAATTAAAGAAATCCCTGTGGCCGCAGTAGCGTCACAAAAAAACACCTCTTCTTTTAGTGCAATAAAACATAAAGATTCTAAGAGAGTAGTTACTGTATATTCAGGATTACAACCCGGATATACAGATGCCGGTGCGATTGTAGCACAGATAGAAACCGAAATGGCGAATTTTCAGGAATTACCCAGAGGTGTAAAATTTAATTATACAGGTCAGATTGAGGAGCAGAATAAACAAATGGCATTTTTAATGGGAGCATTCTTTTCTGGACTAGGGCTTATATTCTTGATTCTGATATTTCAATTTAGTTCGATCTCCAAACCAACCATTATTATGATTGCAATTTTCCTTAGTTTCATAGGAGTATTTGGTGGCATACTCATCACAGGGGCTCCTTTTGTTATTATGATGACGATGATGGGGATTATTTCTCTTGCTGGTATTGTAGTTAATAATGGAGTTGTTCTGTTGGATTACACACAACTACTTATGGATCGTAAAGCTGTAGAATTAGAGTTATCAGACAATGAAATATTACCAAATGAAGAAGTTTCTAAAATTATTGTAAAAGGAGGAAGAGCCCGATTGCGTCCTGTATTATTGACTGCCATTACAACGGTATTAGGATTAATACCATTAGCCGTAGGTTTTAATATTGATTTCTTCTCTTTATTTTCCAATTTTGATCCTAAAATATATATAGGTGGGGATAACGTAATTTTCTGGGGACCTCTGGCATGGGCAGTAATCTATGGATTGATTATAGCAACATTCCTTACACTTATTATAGTACCTTGTTTATTCTTTATCGTACATAGAATCAAAGTTCGATTTAAAAGAAAGAAAACAGCAATGGTAAAAGATGATCCAATACCAGTAGTTAATTAAAATACTAAACATATACTTATTATAAACGCCGCAATTTGCGGCGTTTATTTTTGAGGGAAATATACTACAAAAAGTGTATTTTTAGACCAAATATCGTTATGAGGCAGCAAAAAAACGTTAAAATACTGAATATTAAGACTTTTAACTTGTGAATTGTTAAAAAAAACCTAATTTCGCAGTCCCAAATTATGAACTGTATTGAATAAAAAACTACTTATTCTTTTATTAGGTATTTCGAGTATTGTCTATGGTCAAGATTTAGATCAGATAGGCAAGGTACCTCTACTTCGTTTTAACGGAGGTATTTCGGGTAACGCTGTGTACTATAATGGTACTGCTAACAGAGACCCTTTCACTTATTTTGTCAATGGAAATCTTAATTTTGATGTAAGTGGTATTTATAGCATTCCTTTATCTTTTTCATATACTAATCAGGATTTTGGATATAGCACTCCTTTTAAAATAAATAGGTTAAGCATTCATCCCTCTTATAAATGGATAGCTACACATATTGGTGATGTCGCTATGACCTTTTCACCCTATACAGTAAATGGTCATCAGTTTACAGGAGGTGGTATTGATCTTACTCCCAATGGCCCTTTTAAATTAAGCGCATTATATGGAAGATTTCTAAAAGAATCTGAATACAATCCCGAGCTTCCCGAGGCTATCCCGGCATACAAAAGAATGGGGCTTGGAATTAAAGCATCTTATGATTTTGAAGAAGCCTCATTAGCGTTGATCTTTTTTTCAGCAAAAGATGATGAAGCTTCTTTAGAAAACCCTCTTCCTGCAACTCTGGAACTTACACCAAAGGAAAATGCAGTCCTAAGTGCAACTACTAATTTTACCTTACTTGAAAAAGCTACCTTCAATCTGGAATATGCAATTTCAGGAATTACCGAAGATACCCGAGTATCAGAACCCAGAGAAACAGCAGGTACCTTATTATTTATACTCAATGAGAATCTAACTACTTCTTACTATAATGCATTCAATGCTCAATTTAAGTATCCTGCTGGTAATGGATCTGTGGGTGCTGGCTATGAGCGCATCGATCCGGATTACCGAACTTTTGGAGCCTACTACTTTAATAACGATATGGAAAATATTACCATAAATGCTGCACAAAGCGTGTTGAATAACACCCTAAATCTTAGTGTGAATGCAGGGTTACAGAGAGATAATCTTGATAAAACTAAAAGCTCAGAAATGCAACGTATTGTTAGTGCGTTTACCCTTAATTATGCCCCTTCAGAAAAACTGTCAATCAATGCAGGATATTCTAATTTTCAGTCGTATACCAATATCAGAGATCAATTTGATTATATTAATGAAGTAAATCAGTTTGAAAATGTAGACACGCTTAATTACAGACAGGTTTCTCAAAACGCAAATCTAGGAGCTAACTATACGCTTAAAAAAACAGAAAATAAACAGCAAAATCTACAAGCAAATATAACTTATCAAGTATCTGATAATCAACAAAACGGGGAGACTATTGAAAACGGATTATCCAATTTTTACAACCTTACTTCTGGATATATCATGGGATACCCCAAAAAATCACTTAACATTTCTGCGACAGCAAATGTTTCTTATAATAAAGCTGGGACAACTGACAACCTTACCTTGGGTCCTACCGTAACGGTGAGCAAATCTTTTTTTGATAAAAAACTGAGGGGAAATTTTTCTAGTTCCTATAACAGTGCATTCTCCAATGGTGAAAAACAAAATGATATTTACAATATACGATTGGGCGGTAATTATACTTTATATGAAAGTCATAATCTTACCTTGAACCTCCTTTCGTTATTCAGAAATACTGCGGCTGGGAGTGCTACAGATTTTACAGCAACATTTGGGTATACCTATGCTTTTGATACCTTCAAAGTGAAATTTAACAAACGTAAAAAAGAATTGATGGATGATGAAAGGATTGCTAAGTTGGGGTATCTACAATTCAGGCATCGATCGGCTACCTATAGCGGTACAATTCCTGAAATAACAGACCAGTTACGTAACGTAAAAAACAGTTCCAGATTTCAGAATATCCCGGTAGCAAGTCAAAAAGACATTAACTTTTTATTTGAAGAATTACAAAAACAAACAAAACAGGAGCCTTATAAAGAACTGGCACTGGCATTCTTGGATGGTCTGTATAGTTATGAAGATTTTTTAAACGCCTACGATACTTCTATATATGAGGTTATCCAACGTATTAAAAGTGATATGCAACGTGTTGATTTTACATTAGAAAAAAGTTTTGTAAAAACCAAAATAGCTTTGGATAAGCAAAGAAAAGAACCAATATCTCCTGCCATATCAAAGAAAATTAATGAATTAGAAAAAGAGCTAAACGATCGACAAAAGAAATTAGTAGGTCATCGCTGGATGAAGAAAAAGTTTGAAACTTACTCCAATATAGAAGCCGTAAAAAATCCTGATACCTGGATCGCTCAATTCAAAAAAACCGAATCCAAAAAGACATTTGATTTGTATGAGGAAGAGAAAGATCTTGAAAAAATTAACTTATATTTAGAAACCCAAATTATTCATTTCTATTACAATAGATCCTTAGAAGAGGTAAACCCCGACACTTTTGAACTTAAATATATAGATAAGATATAAAATTAACCTGACTTATGAATAAACAGCTACACTTTCTGTTTTTACTACTATTATTTCCCTGGATAAGTCTCATTTCTCAGACATTTCCTGTAACTGTAGTACCTCAGACTGTACCCCCGGCTCCTATTTATTTGTCATCTTATGCAGATGCCTCATCCATCAATAGTCCGCTGCGCGTTCAGCTCATATTAAATGATCTTTTTATAGGGACCAGAGAAGTTAAACTGAAAGCATATTTTGAAGGTAACGGAATTACTTTTGAAACTAATGATATTATCACAGGAGCTCCCTCTTTATTCTTAGAAGGCGGAGTACCACTACTATTGACAAATGTAGAACTTGCCCCCTACTTTGCCTTTGGAAATGTTTCAGGAATTTCACCCTCGGCTTATGGTCAGGTAATTCCAGAAGGATCTTACCAGTTTTGTTTTGAGGTATACGATGCCTTAACGGGAGTTCGCATCTCACAAAAATCATGTGCGTCTACCTATATTTTTCAGAATGAACCCCCACTGCTTGTTACTCCTTATAATCAGATCGATATTGAGGAACAAAATCCTATTAATTTATTATTCCAGTGGACTCCAAGACATATTAATGTTAGTAATGTTCAGTATGAATTAAGTATGGTAGAGATCTGGGATCAAACAATCAATCCACAAGCTGCATTTTTAGCGTCTCCTCCCATTTTTCAGACCACTACAACAAACACCTCTTATTTATATAGTCCAGCCGATCCTTTACTGTTGTCTAACAAACGGTATGCATGGCGAGTACAAGCAAAAGCGTTAAATGGTGCAGAAGAGATCGGGTTATTTAAAAACAATGGTTTTAGCGAAATATATTGGTTTAACTATACTGCACCCTGCGATATGCCTACTAATGTATATCATGAGGTGAAGGGAGCACAACAAACCAATATCTTCTGGGATGACTTTACGACAGATATCCCGGAGTTTATAGTACGCTACCGCGAAAAAGGAAACGGTAATGAATGGTTTTTCTCGAGAACCACTAGCAATTGGTTAACTCTATGGGATCTTAGAGCTGGAGCTACCTATGAATATCAGGTCAAAAAAACATGTTTAATCTCGGACAGCGATTTTTCTACTGTACAAACCTTTACCACCTTAGAAGAAGACGATGCCAGTGGTCTTGTTGATTGTGGTATTTCTCCTGATATGAATATTGAACTCATGGTTCCCTTAGAACAATTATTACCTGGGGGCGTATTTAAAGCGGGAGATTTTCCGGTCAAGGTGATGGAAGCCAGTGGTAGTAGCGGACGTTTTACAGGAAAAGGATATGTATCCTTCCCGTATTTTAATAGTATTAAAATAGCTGTAACCTTTACCAATATATTTATCAATTCAGAAAATCAATTAGCAGAAGGTACTGTATTAACTGTGTATGATGCCACCTGGGGTAATATCCTGAATGTAGATGATGTTATTGATGTCGCCGAAGATATTGTTGATGTTTTTACTGGTGATGATGTTGTACCTATAAACCTTGATTATGAAATCGATGCAAATGATATCAGTGTCACCGATGGTCAAATTGTAATTACCAAACCAGATGGCTCTACAGATACCCATGATCATGATGAAGGTGATACGTATACTATTACAGATGCCAGTGGAGATGAATATACTATCGATAAAGACGGAAACGTTACCCAGACCGGTCAGGGAGATCCTTCACCGGCATTAACCAATACCAACACAGACGGTTTCCGATCAGGTGACCATGCGGGTACCATACAAGATCCCTATGTAGATTTGATTACTAACGATAAGGTGAAAGTTACCTTTAAAACGGGTGAGGATACTCGATTTGCCTTAGATCTGGTTAATAATGACTATGAAAACGCAACGTATCCTAGAATTCCAACTACAGATGGTACCACCTATTATCCACCACATAAAGCAGCAGTACAAGGGGAGCGTGATATTTTTTATGCGGATATCGAAATCACTGATGCCAAAATCAATATTGATAGCCTTATTATCAAAACAGTAGACAACACCGCAATACCACACGAGCGAATAGAAGGCACCAATACTTATAAAATTACTGTTACTGGTGTAAATCCATATCAAAATAAGGAATGTGTAGTCACGTATCTTGACACCGATAACAAATACAAAATTGCAGCTAGTTTCTTTATACACCATATAGTCAACCAAAAGGAGATCCCGGTACAAGTAGTTACTGTTAATGGTGGAAACAATATCTCCAATCTCGAAACGGGTCTTACTAATATTTTTGGCAAAGCCGGAGGAAAATTTAAGGTCAAACCAGAGGTCATTGATATCACAATAACTCAGGATTCCTGGGATACAGGAGACAAAAATGGGATCATCGATTATGATGGGAGTGGTCTCTTATCAGATTACCCTACAGAATTAAAAAATATCTATCAGGAGTTTAAAAAACAATACCCATACTACGATTCTCAACAATATTTCATTTTTGTATTAAGCGATGACTTTACGGTTTCTAAACCATTAAGCGGTTTTATGCCAAAAACCAGGCAATGGGGCTTTGTTTTTGAAAAACACCTAAGTGCCGGTTTAGAAAACAAAGGTTCTGCACTTCATGTGGCTGCTCACGAGCTAGGTCATGGGGTATTTACACTAGGGCATCCTTTTGGCGAAAACATAGACAACGCAGGCGAAGCAAGTACTTGGCTAATGGATTATGGTAGTGGTACAGAATTAGGCTACCCCAACTGGGCAACCATGAGTGATCCCGATTTAGACTTGTTTTTGTTTCAGGATGATGCTGGTGGGGAGCTTAGCGGAAGAATTTTCTTAACTTCTGATTGGAAACCTTTTACTTTTGAAAATGAATCAACTTTAGTCTCTCCATCAGATCTGATTAATATTCCAAATGGAGCAATAAGAGGGATTAAGTATAAAGGTGAAACCTTTAAATCTAATGGTAATTCTTTTACGACTGATGCAGGAGTAGATTTAGAAGGTATAAAATATCTAAATTTATCTGCAGATGAATATGTTTACTTATTTAAATACATAAAACCTTGTGATAATGAGCTTTATAAAACGAAGTGGCGCAATGCACGTGGATTAAAAGGTACAACTATTGATTATACTTCCGATATATTTGAAGCCAAAGTAGCTGTTAGGTGTAAAGAACCTGAGACAAATAATATCTGTTCTAATTTTACCTTATTAGATGACACTCGGGAAGATCATAAATCAAGATTTGATTATTATCAAACAGAAATAGACAAGGCTTTAGAAAAAGCTCTATCAGGAATAGAAAACACGAAAACAATAGAGGTAAGAGCAAAAGGCAATTATAATCATATCCAATTTGCTAATATAACCAACCCTGATATTCTAGATCAATCCAAAAACTTTGATATTCTAGAGGACAAATTACACCTACTTACGCATTATACAAAAGATACGTATATGGTTGTTACATTATTAACAATAGATAACAACACTACCATTTCTAATACTAAGTTAACCGAAATGGCTGATATTAGTCTAAAAAACAAACAATCTTTAGTTGCCGGAAAAAAAGTAGTACATGTTGTTATTTCTTTCTCAGATTATGAGTCAATTTTTGGGGTAGGTTTATTTAATAACGATGCTTGTTACAATATAAGTTATTCTCAAAATAGTTCTAATATCATACAACCATCAAAAATAGAGACAGGAGTTACGCCTTTTACAGATATTCTAAGTTTCTATAGTACAATTGAAAAACCTTTAAACCTATTTGCTACTGTTGTAAAAGGAGATGGGTCTTTTGATTCTTTGGAAAAAAGATCTCGTAATAACGTAAGAGGTTTCCCTTTAATCAATTCTTTAGAAACATTAAAATCTCCCTATTTAAAAATTTTAAAGGAAATTAAAGATGAAAAACCAAAAGCGCTAAAAAAAGATGCAAAATTCTCAGAAAAATTAGAATATGAACTAGAATTTGCTGAATGGAAAAAAAGATATGACGAAAATGTACTATTAGCAGGAAAAAAAGATCACGAAGCTATTTTCAACAATACAAAAGATTATTTTGAACTTGTTGAAGGAGCTATAGAACTAAGAGAAGTATACATTACTAATGAAAGTTTCAAAAGCGGACTTCAAATGAGATATGGAGCTTTTCATTTTGATAAATCAGAAACGTTTGAATTTGTAGTTAAAATAGAGTATACCTTTGGTACTTATGATATTTTAAATACTAAAACACATTTTTACGACGGAGATATTAATCGCAATGATGTCATTTATGGCATGATCGATGCAGGTTCTCTTATTTTTGCTCCAATAGGGGGCGATATTATTTTTGATTTTACTGGTTTACTATTTGCAAGTTATAATCAAGATGGAGCTCGCGCAACAGAATATGCAGCAGGGGTAGTATTATTTTCATACGCACAATATGGTGCAGCCGCATACAAGCAATTTAAATTAATTAAAGCTGGACTAGAAGGCTCTAGTGAAGTAAAATATTCTTTAAAAGAGATCAATGCTGCGCTGGATGAAGGAGAAGAATTAGTAGTACAAGTTATCGGCAGAAATATCGATGACGCTAAATACATGCTAAAAGCAGACGGTTTTGTAATAAATACTATCGAAGGTGTTGGAGATATTGTAACTAGCAATCATATGATTGTGCTTGGAGGAGATATAGCAACAGCTACATCTAGGTTAAGTAAAATTGAAACTAAAACTACTGATGGAGTTATAGATATTGTCATCCATGGAGCAGATAATAAATTAATTGTCGATGGAGTAGAAATTACTGATTATATTAAGATAAAGAAATACTTACAAGAACAACACCCCAATAATAAAACAGTTAGGCTACTTTCGTGTACAAGCCTAGAAGGAGCACAAAGTTTTGCTAGTGCCTTAGGCAATGATTTTATAGTACACGCAACAGATGGTTATATAAGAGTACACAATGATGGCTTTATTACTAATGTACCTAGAGAAATAGGTGGTGATACAAAATGGTACCAGCTCACTGAAGGCAAAAAAGAGGTTTTACCTGATAATCTAAAACCACGTGCTCCTGATGGTATAAAGGATGCCGATTATTTAGATGATTTCTTAGAGCTTTCTACAAGAACAGTAGATGATATAAATTGGGCTAAACTGAATGAACTTAGCCCAGACTTAGTAAGAAGAATAGAAAACAAATTCACAAATGTTGATGAAAAAGCAAAATTTGTAGCAGATATATTACATAAAACAAGAGTAACAAAGCCTGTTGTAATTAACGCTGGGGATTTATTAATTAAAAGATTAGATGATATTACCGATGCACATATAGATGCCTGGAAGGTATTACAAGACTTTGATCCTTTAGCAAAAAGTTTTTCGAATTTAGATGGTTTTTCAAATATCTTACCCAGTTTTAACAAACTAACTAAGGCGCAACAAGATGATTTCTTAAAAACAATTAGTACTAACAAAATTTATTCTGACACAAAGCCTTTTGGTAGTGTTAAAAAAGATGATTTGTTGGTCTATAATCTCAAAAACCTTGAAGAAGAACATATTGATATTTGGTTGGAATTAAGAAAATATGGAGACGAGGTAAATACGCAGTTTAATTACAAAATGATAGATGAAATCTCTTTAGGAAAAAATACTGTAGAAAATGCCGTGATACATTATGGTAAAAGAGGGGAGAACTTAGCTGCATTATTACAAAAATTTGGTTATGAAAACTGTTACGCATCTGTAAGACAGGCAGGAAATGTAAGCACAAATAACAAAAAATTATTAGCTACATTATCTGAAACAGAATTTGATAGAGTTAGAGACCTTTACAAGTTTAACGTTGATGGTGTTGAGTATGTAGTGGAAGGGAAGGATTGGACAAAGTTTTTTAATGATTTAGTTACAAAAGGTAATTTTAATGGTTTTCAATCACATCATATATTAGTAATAGAATTATTTAAATCTCCCGGTTTCAGAAAATGGTACGAAGCCAAAGGACTTTCTAACCTAGATATTAATGGTGAAAAAACCTTAGATAATCTAATTATGTTAGAAGGCTTTGTCGCAGGAAAAGGTGTACACGCTAACCATATTCAATATAATGATGCATTAATAACAGTTCTAAATGAACGTTGGAACATACATTTACTAAGAGGAGAAGATGTTGCGATTGATTTACTAGATAATGACATCAAAAACATACAAAAAGGAATTAAAAAGTTATTAGAGGAAAAAAGTGTAAAAGGAACTTTTGAAAATGGAGTTTGGTTACGTACGAAGGTTGATGACTTAATAAGTTCAGATGGATCAGAATTATTTCAAATGCTAGATTAAATAAAAATGAATTTTTATAATTTTAGAATTAATGCTTTTCAATGGAAAGCGATATTAGAACGTAATCAAATGCGTAAGGTATTTGTCCCTATTGATAATAATGAGTGGGTAAAAGAAGAAAATTATCCTGTAAAAATGGATTTAGTAGATTCATATCAGGACTTATCGCAATGGAAAGGAGACACTCCTTTTAAAGATGTGATTAATTGGTCATCTGATTTTACTATTGGAGGGTTGACGCATAAAGCTGGTGCCTTTATGATTATGACCCAAAAAGTAAAAGAAATATTAGAAAAATACAATTTACCACCCCATCGCTTTTACCCTACAGAATTATTCTGTAAACATTATAAAGAAACGAGAAAAGATTATTTTGTTTTTCATATGATTGGTAAAGGTGTATATGGAGATGAATATATAGATTACCTCAAATGCACATTTATAGAAAGCAAAAGAGATGTAGACTATAAAAAGATATCTATCAAAACACATCCTGAAGGGATAATTAAAAGTTTAGATTCGTACAATAATATAGCATTTGGCAAGAATTCCTTTTTAGGAACTTATGAAGAAAAACTAGGTAGTGGAGAGATTAAGATAAAACGTAACGACTTAGATTTTTTAAATAAAGTTTATAAACATGACTATGATGTTTTGTGGGGATTACCAAATTTACTTTATATAAGTGAAGAAATAAAGCAAGAATTAGAAAATGTAGGAATCACCAATGGAAACTTTTTTAAAGTAAAAGAAAATATGATCCGTGCTTTTGAATATAATAAAAGTAATAGTTAAGCATTAATCCCCCACTAGCGTCAGTTTACAACCGGTGCCAGCAACGAGTAAAAATTTATAATATAATTCTAAAATAAAAATATATACAACATCCATCTCTAACTCCCTCATTCAGAAATAAGAAGAACTAAGGGGATGGTGAATAAGAAATAAACCAAGTATGATAAAACAATACTACCTATTGATATTAACTTTACTCCTATCAGTAATTGGATTTGCCCATACGGATAAAGATTCTTTATTGGTTAAGACTAAGGAAACTATAGATCCTGTTTATAAAAATCCTGCTGCAAAAAAATTACATCCGGAAGCATTACAAAGACTCGCAGCTTTTAAAGCAAAACGAATAGCCCACGAGGCTAAAAAGGCAAACGCTCTGCGTAGCTATAACAGCAAACAGTTTAGGTCTTTTCCGGAGTTAAAAACATCGATAACAGCAGCACCTACAGAAAATTTCTTTCAGGGAGTTGCAGAATTCACTAACGACTATATCAAAAAAATATATAAACCCACACCAAAAACCGATTCACTGATCAATACTGCAAAAGCATTGTTTGAAGAAATAGAAAAGCAACAAAGTTTTATCAGTATCCTAAGTGGTCAGGAACTACTCGAATTCCCTGTAGGGATCAAAAAAAGCGTCTCACAAAATTCCTCAATCACCATCGGGATTATAAAAGCAAAGCTACACGCCAATTATGCAGAGGTAGATTTGTTTGCTAAACTTACGCTGGGTGAACTCAGTACAGAATTATTTTTTGGAGCAAATAATGTAAAAATATCCCATGAAGGAGGAATCTACGGAGAGGCACAATTAAACCTTCTGGGTGATATGCCTGTAGGACAAAGTGGCGGGCAATGGCTCATCACCTTTAAAGGAGGTTTAGAAAATGATGGTACAGCAACTAAACAGACCTATATTAAAATTGACTGTACCGGTAAAGTAAATGAAATAGCACTCGAAGCGGATGTTCGCATCGCAAAAACAGTAGCCATCCCGCTCAATGATGATAATACTAAAAAATTTCCTGCAGAAACGACCCCACAAGATGGAAAAAATCCAACAGGTAATGAGAGTTATGTAGGTGCTGGTTTTAGCTTTGTTGCCAGTTCATTACAGGATCTATTAATACACATTGACCTTCCTAAATTTGAATTAAAACCACTTCCCGGCTGGTCTTTTGCCATGAAAAATGTAGTGCTCGATCTTAGTGATACGCAAAACGATCCAGTCGTTAAATTTCCAGAAATCTATGAGCAACAACAATTAATCCCTACAGAGCAACCAGAATTATGGAGAGGATTTTATGGAGAAGAGGTGTCGATTACGTTGCCTCCAGAATTTCAGATCACTACATCTGATGAGCGAATTTCTTTTGGAGCAAAAGGGCTTCTGATAGATAACTTTGGCGTCTCAGGAAACTTTTTTGCCACCGATCTATTTAATATCAATGAAGGAAACGCGGCCAAATGGCAATATTCTCTGGACTCATTGAATGTAGTATTGCAGGTGAATCATTTTACTAAGGCTGATTTTAGCGGTCAACTGGTACTACCCATTAGCAAGTCAGACAGCAGTAGTAATGGAGCGTTAAACTATAAAGGATTAATTACTGCGGATCATCAATATTCCATTCGTGTGGATATTGGAGATGATGTAGATTTTAATATTTTCAAGAGCAAAGCCAAGCTGTTTCCAGAATCGTATATCAAAATGGAAGTCGATAACGGATCCTTCTATCCCGAGGCTAATTTGACGGGTCTTATGGCATTTAATCAGGAGCAGAAAACATCAATGGACACAATCTCCAGTCAAAATGAAAATAGCGATGTAAGTGATGTTGAAGCTCTTAATTTTGAAGGATTATCTTTTCAAAATTTTAAAATACAGACAAAGTCACGCCCGTATTTATCTATTAAATATATGGGTTTTAAAGATACTATTGCCTTACCCGAGATTGCAGGATTTCAATTAGGCTTCTATGATGTCAAAACAAAAGTATATGAAGATGATCGCGCAGAAATCGGTCTCAATGCCTTTCTTAATTTAGACAAAACAGGAATTAAAGGAGATGTCAAATTTAGAATTATGGGGAAACTCGTGGAAGGAGATTATCTCAAATGGGAATATGACAATATAGAAGTGGATGCTGTACAAGTAGATGTAAAAAGAAAAAATTTCGAATTCTCCGGAGAATTAAATTTCTTTAAAGATGATCCTGTATATGGCAAAGGATTATCCGGTAAGCTAAAAATGTATGCAGAAAGTTTAAAAATAGAGCTTGAAGCCAAAGGGATTTTTGGACGAAAGGATGATTTTAGATATTGGTATGTCGATGCATTTGGGAAACCTACATCTAATGACAGTGATAAGAGTTTGCAAATTATTGAACTAGGCGGTGGGGTATATCATCATATGCGCAAGGCTGGTATGGAAGAGAAAGTAATTCACAGCATGTCTGGGGTTGCCTATCAACCTGATATTGATACTGAATTAGGCTTTAAAGCGATGGCAGCTTTTAAGGTAAAAGGTGGTGCTACCTTCACAGGGCTTTTTGCTATCGAAATGAGTTTTCTTACTCCTACTGCAGGTGGTGGATTAAGCAGGATTGGATTCTATGGGGGTGCAGCACTGATGTCTGGTGGCTCTGGCGGATCGGGTGATGGTTCACCATTTGGAACTGTAACCGAAATGCAGGAAAAACAAGCAGAAAAAGAGAAAACCTTACCCAATTTTAGCAGTATGTCTATTGATAAGGAAGGAATCAAATATTTTGCTACACATGTGTTCCCGGATATCCTGACAGGTGAGGAAAAATTTGCTGCACAATTAGCGATTGATTTTGATTTCACAAATGATACCTATTGGGGAATGTTTGATGTATTTCTAAATCTAGGAAAGATTAAAGGTGCAGGAGAAAAAAACAGATTGGGATATATAGAATTTTATGACTCTCCTAATGATTGGTATATCTATATAGGAACACCTACAAAGCGATTTGGGGTAGCAGGAATTCCTATTGGTCCGTTTGATGCTTCTTTTGATCTGTATTTTATGCTAGGAACCATCTTAGAACCACCTGCATTGCCAAAACCAGAGGTAATTGATATTCTAAATCTTAAAGGAGATGAATTGGTCTTTGGCAGAAACTTTGAAAACCAATTAGCACAAGGAACCGGATATGCGTTTGGCGCTTATGTAGAGATCGGCAAAAGTTTTGACTGGGGCATCATCTATGCTTCTGTACGTGCAGGTGTTGGATTTGATCTTATGATGAAAGATTTTGGAAATGCCCAATGTAAAGGCAGAACAGGTCCTATTGGGATGGATGGATGGTATGCTACAGGTCAGTTATATGCATTTCTTCAAGGCGAAATAGGCGCTCAAATCAAAATTTTTGGCATGAAGAAAAAAGTCCCTATTCTGAAGGCAGGGGTGGCACTATTAGCTCAGGGTCAGTTACCAAATCCATGGTATGTAAAAGGGTATGCCGGAGTAAAAGTAAGAGTGCTGGGTGTAGTGACGATACAGGCAAGACTAAAGGTGATTATTGGTGAGGAATGTGAAATTATAGGAAAAACAGGCTTACAAGAAGTCGTGATTATCTCTGATATTTCACCAGCACAGAATGATACAGATGTGGATGTATTTAGTGCCGTGCAGGTAGCTTTTAATGTTCCCATAGGCGAAGTGGTAGAAATTGCTGATGATGTAAGTACAAAAAAATATCAAGTCGAACTCAAGGAGATTAGTATACAATCTGAGTCTGGAGATCTTGTGGGAGAACAAATATGGAATACCAGTAAAGATATTATGATTTTTGAATCTGATGATATTCTACCCCCCAATGAGAAATGTAAGGTTACCGTAAAAGTTCAGTTTAATGAATATACATCCGGCGCATGGGTTGCAGTTTTAGAGAATGGGCAACCTGTGGTCGAAGAAAAAATAATCACCTTTACTACAGGTGATGCACCTACAAAAATACCGCTCAAAAATATCGAATATATGTACCCTATTGTGGATCAAAAATATATGCTTCCTAAAGAAAGTAGTACAGGATATGTGCAATTAGAAAAAGGGCAGGATTATCTGTTTGGCACGCCAGGTTTTAAAGACGAATTGTTTTTTATTACAGAGACAGGAATTGTATTAAAAACTAATTTCTCTTATGATCTAGCAAACAATACTCTCAACTTTAACATTCCTGATTTACCTAATGAAACGGGGATCTCTTATACACTGGTAACATCCAGAGAAGCGATGGACACTGCCGCAAACATCGAGGAAACCTTTACTTCGATTAATGATGACGTATCTATATCACAAAATAGTCTTACTGGTGAGGCCACTAATAATGCTTCCTTAACTCGATTATCATTTAATTTTAGTACAAGTAAGTATGATACCTTTAAAAAGAAAATCAAGGCGATGAGCATAGAAGATTACTATAACTTTATTGATGGTTCGTCTAATGTAGCTCAACTAGAACTTAGAATTCAAAGATTTGAACCTTTTGATATTAATGAGGTTCTTGGAACACAATATACGCTGAATAAACCAATGATGTCAGGAACAGGAACGCAATCAGATGAATATTATCAAACAGAAATTTACCCATTATTATACAAAAATTATCCCTTAGATGGTAATATTCGAGTTAATAGAGATGAAAATATATTGGGAACACCGCCTATGAAAAACATTAAACCATCACTTACCTATACTGAGTATGTACAAAACAGTCCTGAAAACAATTATCTAAAAGAACGCTTTCCTTTTCGATGGAATCTTGCAGCGGCATATAAAGAGGATTTTGTATACCTGCAGTATGTCATTGTCAACAGATATCTCAGCGTGAATCCTGTTGATATGAATGCTTATGAAAAATACAAATACATCATGGATGGATCTTTCCCGTATATTAATGTAGAAGATTATGAAGTAGAGTTTCAGTATACATTGCCAAGCAAGACATCAGGTAATACCATAAGTGTTGAATACAAAAATTATTTTTGATGAAAAACATCCTTTACATCCTATACAGTAGTATCCTTTTTGCATTAGCAAGCACAGGTAGTTTTGCGCAGGAAAAAGAACCGGAACCACAAAAGAAAATTGTAGTCAAAGCTTTTGCGAAACCCGGCGCCATCCTTTTGCGATGGGCGGTAACGGATAAATACGCGTGGAAATATAGTAATCAATATGGTTTTATTGTAGAACGAACAACCGTATTGCGCGACGGAAAACCTTTAACCAGTCCTGAAAAAAGAATTCTTTTTGGGGATACGATAAAACCCAGACCTCCTAAGGATTGGGAATCTCTGGTGCGCACCAATGATATGGCAGCAGTAGCTGCACAAGCGATTTACGGAGCAACGTTTCAGGTAAATAATAAGGAAGAAAATGAATTGTTACAGGTATTTTATGAAAGTGAAGAATTAGATCGCCGTTTTGGATTTTCGTTATTTGCTATAGATCAAGATTTTGAAGTTGCTCAGTATGCAGGGTTAGGATTTGTGGATACGGATGTAAAGGAAAATGAAAAATATTTGTACAATATTAAAAGTGCCATCCCGGAAGACCGCATGACAGTAGAACCGTCCGGAGTCTTTATTAGTACAAAAGACACTGAAGCATTGCCTCAACCTACTGATTTTTTTGGATATTTCTATGAAAATGCCTTCGTATTGGTATGGGAATATGATCAACTATTACCATACTATACGGCGTATAATTTAGAGCGATCAGAAGATGGAACAGCTTTTGAAAAAATTAATGAAGTACCTATCACAAAATTAGCAGACACTCCGTATTCCGGAGTCTCCTATACCGATTCTATTCCTCAATATGGTAAGAAGTATTGGTATCGTATTGTAGGCATTAATTATTTTAACGAAACAAGCCCACCTTCTGAAGCGACAGCACTTATAGGCTTTAAAGAAATAAAAGCTGAACCCATTTTTGCATCGGCCAACATTACTTCTGAAAATCAGGTAGCGTTAGAATGGACCTTTGCCGAAGAAGAATTATGGAAATTAAATAAATATGAACTATTAAGAGCAAAAACAGCTATTGGCCCTTATAAAACAGTCCTGGATAGTATAGCGCCTGATCAAAAAAAGGTAACCTATGGTCCGCTCTCTAATATTAATTATTTTAAGCTAAAAGCGGTTGGTAAACATCAAGATTTTAAAGAATCTCCTCCTACAATGGTGCAACCTGTAGACAGTATTCCTCCTAACAAACCTGAAGGTATGAAAGGAGTAATTGACACACTAGGTATTGTCACACTGCAATGGAAAAAGAATACGGAGCTGGATCTAAAGGGATATACTATTCTAAGAGCATATCGCAAAGATCAGGAATTTACTAAGCTTACTAAAAGGAATTTACGCAATGAAACATATATTGATAGTATTGATATGACTTCTTTTGATAAAGCTGTGTATTACCGATTAATTGCAGAGGATCATCGATATAATGAATCTATACCATCAGATACTTTAATTCTAGTAAAACCAGATAGAATCCCTCCAACTTCTCCGGTATTTAAAACCTATGAAATTAAAAACGGTATTGTGAATCTATCCTGGATCAATAGTTCATCCGATGATTGGGCATCCACCATAGTATATCGCAGAGATACTAGTGATTCTATACCTCAACCATGGAAAAAAGTTTTTGAAACCCCATATAGTAATGTTACGCAATTTGCTGACATAGAAACTATACCCGGTAAAAAATATGCATATACGCTGATTACAGTAGATCAAAGTAAGCTGGAGAGTGAACCCACACCTGCCGTAGTGATGGATATACCCATTCAATTAATAAAACCAGGCGTTAAAGGATTATACGCTAAAGTAGATCGGGAACAAAAATTGATACAATTGGTCTGGAATCTTAAAGCTAAAGATGCTGTAGAAATACAGGTATACAGAAAATCAAATAAAGAACCATTTACTTTATATCAACGTCTGGATCCAGAGACTAACCGATGGATCGACCAGCGATTAACTGCTAATACAACCTATACCTACGCATTTAAACCCGTTTTTAAAGATGGTAGTATAGGTACTTGGGAAGAAATTGAAGTAAAATATTAATTAATAGAAGGATAACAAAACACTTTTTATAAAAAGCATCTTTAGGAATAAGAGTAATAGGCAAATAATCTATGAAAATGTTTTCAGAGAAGTAATTATGAAATAAAACATTAGATATATGAAGAAATTATTTATTTTTTTAAATATAGTATTCTTTATTTCTCAAATTCATGGGCAATATAAATACAAAATAGAATATGACCTTACAACTACTGCCCCAAGGAATCTTAACAATGGATTTGAAATTGTTCAGTATGAATTAAGAGCATATAACAACACCAATCTACTAGATGTAATATATCTGGGTTCACCAGTATATCTCAATCCAGATACTAAAACAAAAGATGAAGTAGTTGAATACGCTAATCAGATAAATCAATTTGGTCATATTTCAATAATAGACAGAATACACCCTAATCCAACTTGTGGATCTTATGATGTTTACTTTGAAGACTATGACAATTCCTGCACCTTATTTCGTTACTTTGGATCTTGTATTACTCCAACGGGTACTGGAAAAATATCTCCTATTTTTAGCTTAGAATCTCAAAATAGTGATATGATTTCAAGTAATTTAAAAAAATGTGAAACTCAATCATTGAAGGTTTTTGATTGTGGAACTCAAATGAGTTATTCTGTTCAATGCTTTGTAAAGGGAATTAAATATGAATTGCTTCCATATGGAGAGTACCCTGTAAATTTTGAATTTGATTATAATGACATTCCTAATATTGAAACTGCAACTAATTTTAGTTTACAAATAAATTATATTGAAAACCCTACCGAGGATAAAGATAAATCAGATATAATTACTTTGCAATTTATTAATTGCTCACCAGAATTAGACGGTCCTATAGTCGACATTCAGCCTTCGTGTAGCAATAGCATAAATACAAATGATAATGGTAATGGTAGTTTTACGGTTACGTTTGATCGGGAATTAGATGACACCAAACAAGAAAAAATGAATCTACAGGTATGGAAACAAATTGATGGCACCACCAATTTTGATGGATATGAATCCAAAGTAGTGGAAAAAACTGATTTTACAGGACGATCCTATACCTGGACACCAAGAAATCTACCTGGTGGGACTTATAAATTGTTCTGGCAGACTAAAAGCAATAATGAAGGCTTTGATAATATTAATACAGTTCCTGATGCTTATGATGAAAGCACACCGTTTATACTGAACGACCCTCCCAACTTATCTGTTACCGGAGTTAAAAGTAATGTACGATGTGGTGGTGGTAATGATGGTAGTATAACAGTAACTCCATCAGGAGGTAAGGCTCCTTATGAATATTCTATAGATAGTGGAACTACCTGGCAGACAACCACACTTTTTGATGAATTGATTAAAGGTGATTATACCATTACGATTCGGGATACAAATGATTGTGAAACTAACAGTACTGTTATTACAATTGATGAATTATTTCCTGATATTCCAGCAGTTTCTGGTCTTGCCGGGCTTGTTATCAATCCTACACTTATAGGAGGTAACAATGGACGTATTTCTATTTTAGTATCTGGTGGAACGGGGAATTATGTAGATTATACCTGGACCAAAGATGGTGCTGTTTTTACACCATCGGGCTCATCTACTAATACTGGTTTGAGGGATTTATATGCAGGAACCTATGGTCTTATCGTAACGGATAGTAATGGTTGTGTATCAGACGAAGTAACCTTTATACTTACAGACCCCAACCCTATTGAGATTACCTTTACTACATCTCCCGATACAGTGAATTGCTCCTATACTATAGTCACCCTTAATGCCAACGTTACAGGAGGATTCCTTAATACTGGTGGTAACTATACCTATCTCTGGGATGATGGCTCTACTGAAGCTTCACTATCTGATGTGACTGTAGGAGTGTATGAAGTTACCGTGACAGATCAGGGTGGAAATAGTCTTACACAATCATTTGAAGTAACAGGCCCAGAGCCACTCATTAGCATACCCACAGTAAATCCTGTAGCTTGTAAAAATGGTAATGATGGAAGTATTACATTAGTAATTACCGGAGGAACGCCTTTAGATTTAGTATCTAATCCTGAAGCATATACAGTAATATGGAGCAAAATAGGCACACCTTCATTTTCTCAATCAGGAATGACCGTCTCTAATCTTACAGCTGGGTTTTATGAATATGAAGTTACCGATCTGAATAACTGTACGGTTGATAATTTTGGAAACCCGCTCGAAGTTACTGAACCTCTTACGGGAATCGAAGTGTTTGAAACGGTTGCATCTCACGAAGACAATATCATTTTTGGAGGTGAAACAGGAGTACTGGAAATCAATATTAATAATGTAATAGGTACTCCTTCTTTTGCTTGGTTTAAAGATAATACTTCTTATGTTCCTGCTAGTGGATCCACAGATACCCGACTCATCAATCTCGGTGAAGGTGAGTATACGGTTCAAGTGACCAATGGTGATGGTTGTATCGGGGAATTACCGCAACCTATTCGTATTACAGCACCTGCATTACTGGAGATTGACGATAGTACAAAAACGAATGTTAACTGTAAGGGAGATTCTGACGGAAAAATTGTAATCAATGCCATAGGTGGAATCGAACCCTATACATATATCTGGAAGAAAACAGGTACTCCATCTTTTATAGCCGTTAATGATGCTACGGTAGAAGATTTAGCACCCGGTCAATATACCGTTACTGTTACAGATGATAGTGGGAGTTCTGCAGAAGTTACCTCTACAGTATTCGAAATTACAGAACCTGATCTGTTAGAAATAGTCTTAGAAGGTACAACTGAGGTAATTTGTCCTGGTGATACAACTGGAGCTATTGACATATCTATCATAGGAGGTACTCCACCCTATACTGTGATTTGGGATATGGGAGCTACCACTCAAGATATAGAAAACCTGACTGTAGGAGCTTATAACATTATGGTAGAAGATGCTCTTGGATGTATCAGTGATCGCACCATCGTGGTGATTAATCAGGATGATCAGTTCAGGATTGACCAAGAGGTACTTACTAATGTATCTGCATATGAAGGATCAGATGGTAGGATCGAGTTACAGATAGCTGGAGGTGTGACTCCGTATACGTTTAGCTGGGTTAGAGCTTCTGACAATAGTTTTATAGGAAATACTGCTGCGATAGAGGATTTAACAGCAGATATATACACCGTTATCATTTCTGATGGCGCTGCCTGTATGATAGAAAACACCTATGAGATCACGCAACCCGATATTGTAGATGCTTCTATTACGGCACTGATATGCGCTGGAGAGTGTAGTGCCGCTATTTCTATCGAAGTGAATAGAGGAAATGGAGATTTTACCTATCAATGGGATACAGGAGAAACCACAGAAACCATCAGTGGATTATGTGCTGGACTATATACAGTAAATATAGAAGGGTTTAGAGGTAAAACATTGACACGCACCTATGAAATAATTGACCCTGATCCTGTACCTATCGACCTAGGAGAAGAACGATATATTTGTTTAGGTCAAACCACATCTTTATCCGCTCGTATAGATGATGCTAATGCTACCTATTTATGGAGTTCTGACACTGGGTATAGCAATAATCAGGCTGAAATCGTGGTAAGTGAACCGGGTATTTATACTGCCACCGTTACCGACAGCAAAGGATGTATGGGTAGTGACAGCATACGAGTATATGAGGTAGCTACAGAAATTACAACAGCATTTTTATTTACTAGTCAGGTATATACAGACGAACAATTTGTAATGATAGATATTACGAATCCTAAGCCAGATACTATAGAATGGATCGTTCCGGAAGAGGCCCAGATTAGTGCAAAAGATCAGGATCTAATGGAGTTATCCTTTGCTACTCCAGGAGAATACGAAATCACAATGATATCTACCTTAGGAAATTGTCAGGATTCATATACACAAAAAGTAGTAGTTTTAGAAGGAACTGTTTTTGAGGGACAGGATCCAGATACATCAACTACTGATCAATTAGTCAGCATCAAAGAATTTACAGCCTATCCTAACCCATCAGATGGCAACTTCACTGTTACTGTTGAGCTCAAGGAAGCAAAAGATATCAGTATTAGTATTTTTGGGTTATCGGATAATACTATATTAGCTCAAGTCCAGAAGTCAGGGCAAAATACTTATGAAATCCCTTTTACGATGCAGGTAGTATCAGGAGTATATGCCATAGTATTGGAAACACCTTATGGTAAGGCTATCAGAAAATTAATTTTAAAATAACACCATTGATTTTTGAAATGTAAAAGTCTGTAGCTACTGTTTTAATAAATTTAAAAAAATGAGGCTGTCTAAAAAGGCAGTCTTTTTTTTGTATAAAATTTCGGTTATTTGTAAATTTAGATTATGAGTCGCAAAGTAATCTTCAAGACTTACGATCAAGATCAGTTAAGTCTTTTACCACCTAGTT
>NZ_BAABCW010000008.1:0-219130 GCF_039539305.1 Aquimarina addita
CCAAATCCTATCAATGAACACAACCAAAATCAATAACATTCTACATACCTCCCTTGGCGGGTGCAAACCTACTAACTATTCACGTATAAACAAGACTTTTTTTAAAGTATTTTTAAAAGAAATGACAACCTCCTGAAAATACAAGATTTACAAACAAAAAAATCAATAATCAATACCGAAATATAAAGGATAGCTGTACCTATATGGACTAAAAGTAATATTCTAAAAAACCCAATAATACACTCGCTCTTCAATTTACTATCTTTTCTGACCAGACTATTCATTAAAGAAAAGTAATACCCTTTTAACCAAATAGTCATAAAAGAAACAAAAAAAACACTCCTACTCTACCTATATATAATAAATTAACCAAATTTTAAAACAGACTAGTCATTATAAATTAAATAAGACTGATAAGATCAAGCTAAGTTCAAGTAACTTAAATTCTAAAATTAAAAACACAAACAATACTAACCATCAAAACTTCGTGTTCGAAAAATAAAAAAAAAACTCAAAAAACAATAAATATACATTCTTATCATATAATTCTATAATAAATAAGGTAAATGCAAAACTTCTATTAAATGTATCCTATAAATATTGTGTGGATTTTTTTATCGTATTATCTTTACCGACCTAATTAAAAGATGATGATTAAAATTACGTTGCCTGATGGCTCGGTTAGAGAATATAACGATGGTATTTCTGTTATAGACGTTGCAAAAGATATAAGCGAAGGTTTTGCGAGAAATGTAATTTCCGCAAAATTCAATGGCACTATAGTTGAAACAACGACACAGTTAACCACTAATGGCAACTTGACCTTGTATACCTGGAAAGACAATGAAGGTAAAACAGCTTTCAGACACTCCACTTCTCACGTCTTAGCTCAAGCTCTTGAAGAATTATATCCAGGAGTTAAACTATCCATTGGCCCTGCTATCGATAATGGTTTTTATTACGATGTAGATCTAGGTGATGATATTATTTCTGAAAAAGATTTTAAGAGGATTGAGACTAAAATGATTGAGATTGCAAGAGGTAAGCATGAGTTTAAAATGCGATCTGTTTCTAAAGCGGATGCCTTAGCAAAATACAAAGAAGAAGGTAATGAATATAAAACCGAGCTCATAGAGAATTTAGAAGACGGTACTATTACATTTTGTGACCATTCTACCTTTACTGATTTATGTAGAGGCGGACACATTCCTCATACAGGAATAATAAAAGCTGTAAAAATAATGAGTGTAGCCGGAGCATACTGGCGAGGAGATGAAAACAACAAACAACTTACTCGCGTTTACGGAACTTCGTTTCCTAAACAGAAAGAGCTTACAGAATACCTATCATTATTAGAAGAAGCTAAAAAACGTGATCACAGAAAATTAGGAAAAGAGCTTTCTCTTTTTACCTTTTCCACTAGAGTGGGCCAGGGATTACCCTTATGGCTTCCTAAAGGTGCTGCACTTCGTGATCGCTTAGAGCAATTTTTGAAAAAAGCTCAGAAAAAAGCAGGGTATGAAATGGTGATTACTCCTCATATTGGTCAAAAGGAGCTGTATGTTACTTCTGGACATTATGCTAAATATGGAGAAGATAGTTTTCAACCTATCCAAACACCGGCTGAAGGTGAAGAGTTTTTATTAAAACCAATGAATTGCCCACATCATTGTGAAATATATAATAGTGAACCATGGTCTTACCGTGATTTACCAAAACGTTTTGCTGAATTTGGTACTGTTTACAGGTATGAACAAAGTGGAGAATTGCATGGATTAACAAGAGTACGGGGATTCACTCAGGATGATGCCCATATTTTTTGCACCCCTGATCAACTGGACACAGAGTTTAAAAATGTAATTGATTTAGTATTATATGTATTTGGTTCATTAGGATTCGATAATTTCACAGCACAGGTTTCTATAAGGGACTTAGAAACTCCTGAAAAATATATTGGGGATGTTGTTAATTGGGAAAAAGCTGAAAATGCAATTATCAATGCTGCAAAAGACAAAGGACTTGACTATGTGATTGAAACTGGGGAAGCTGCTTTTTATGGTCCAAAATTAGATTTTATGGTAAAAGATGCCTTGGGCAGAAGTTGGCAGTTAGGAACCATTCAGGTAGATTATAATTTACCCGAACGTTTTGATCTGAATTATAAAGGAAGTGATAATGAAATGCACAGACCTATTATGATTCACCGAGCGCCATTCGGCAGTATGGAACGATTTATCGCTATTTTACTAGAACACACAGGCGGTAATTTCCCCTTATGGTTAATGCCTGAACAAGTTATTATACTCTCAATCAGTGAGAAATATGAAAAATACGCTGAAAAAGTTTTAAATTTGTTAGAAAATGACGAAATTCGCGCCCTCTGCGATAATAGAAACGAAACAATCGGTAAGAAAATTAGAGAGGCCGAAATGAAAAAATTTCCATATATTGTTATTGTTGGAGAACAAGAAGAAAAAGACAATACGGTGTCAATTAGAAAACATGGAGGTGATGATCTAGGAAGTATGGAAATAAAGAAGTTTTCGGAAATTATACAAAAAGAAATCGATAGAACGTTACAACCGTTCAACGTATAGATATAAAAGAATTAGTTTAATTTAAATTATTTAGTCATAGCAATTAGAAGAAGAAGATCCCAAAAGCCCCTAAGGGTTATTAAGGAAGATGCCCACAAAATCAACAATAAGATACGTGCTGAAGAGATACGTCTTGTAGGTGACAATGTAGAAGTGGGTGTTTATCCTACTAGGAAAGCACTAGAGCTTGCTCAAGAACAAGAATTAGATCTTGTAGAGATTTCGCCTAAAGCGATCCCGCCTGTATGTAAAATTATGGACTATAAAAAGTTCCTTTACGAACAGAAAAAGAGAGATAAAAGTCTTAAAAATAAAGCTACAAAGGTTATAATTAAAGAAATCAGATTTGGACCAAATACTGATGAACATGATTATGAATTTAAGAAAAAGCACGCAATTAAATTTTTAAGTGAAGGTGCTAAATTAAAAACCTACGTTTTCTTTAAAGGACGATCTATTATTTATAAAGATCAAGGACAGATATTATTACTTAGACTTGCTCAGGAATTAGAGGAATATGGTAAGGTAGAACAAATGCCTAAGCTTGAGGGTAAAAGAATGATTATGTTTATTGCTCCTAAAAAGAAGTAATTATAACAGAACCAGATATAAAGGATTTCTATATAGAAATTTTTAAAGATAATAAGTGAGATTATTATAAAAACAAGGACATAATGCCTAAAATGAAAACTAAATCCAGTGCTAAAAAGCGTTTTAAGCTTACCGGAACTGGTAAAATCAAGAGAAAGCACGCTTTTAAGAGTCATATTTTGACTAAAAAATCTAAAAAGCGTAAGCTTGCTTTAACGCACACAGCATTAGTGCACAAAAGCGATGAAAAAAGTATTAAACAACAATTACGTTTAATGTAATCACTGTTTAATCAGGTTAAAATTATTGTAAACCCAGGAGTTAGGCTCTTATATTATTACATCTACCTAGTAGTTGTTAATTATAAAAACCAAGTGTTGATGATCAACCGCCTACTACTAAAAAATTTAAAATTATGCCAAGATCAGTAAATTCAGTTGCGAAAAGAGCTAGAAGAAAAAGAGTTCTTAAGCAAGCAAAAGGTTACTTCGGACGTCGTAAAAACGTTTGGACTGTAGCAAAAAATGCGGTTGACAAAGCAATGTCATATGCTTATAGAGACCGAAGAAATAAGAAAAGAACTTTCCGAGCACTATGGATCGCCCGTATTAATGCAGGTGCCAGATTGCACGGTATGTCTTATTCTCAATTTATAGGAAAAGTTAAAGCTAATAATATCGAATTAAACCGAAAGGTACTCGCTGATTTAGCAATGAATAATCCTGAAGCTTTTAAAGCTGTTGTAGAAAAAGTAAAGTAATTTTTAAAAATTAAAATATATCTCACTTTTATAGAAAAACCCACTAGTTTAGTGGGTTTTTTTATGCATTGTCTCAAAAAAACAACACTTAATCGATGAAATTTGCTTTTTATCCTTAAAATATATGGGAATTATACTTTCTTTAACTATCTTTGTACGATCAATATTATAAGATGAAAGAAGCCCCCACTTTATTTACATCCATGTTTTTTAATTATGACCAATTGGTATCTAATCAAGGGCATAAATTTCGTGGTATAAAACTTTCAAACATACCTATCACTTTTGAAAGAATGGTTGCATCTATTTTTGATTTCTTGCTTAATAAATTAACACTGCTATACCACTCTCCCATTCCTAATACAATGGTTTACACAATTCACACAATATATATCAGGACTATTTCTTTAATGTTAATTCGGGGATTATTAAATAGGAAATTTAATTTTTCCTATCAACCGATAAAAGTGAAGCCCAACAATGATACGACAATGGTTTAAAAATTTATCTGGAAAAAAGCATCCTCATATTGCCGATACTCAAGATGAAAAAGATCTTATAGCGCTAATCAATTATCTTTGGAACGAGGTTGACTTACGTCATAATACCCCTGATCTAAAGACGAAAGTAGATGATTTCAAAAGTTTTTCATTAGAAAACAAAATACATTATCTCCCCCGAATATATTTAACATTAGAAGATTACCTGACTCAGAAAAATTTAATCCGTAGACATACAAAACAAACAATTCAAAATAAAGTTATAACCGACTTCAAATTTGCATTTCAATATAAAAACTTTGAACTTATATTTGACACATTACAGGGACAAGAAATCGCATTATGTAGTGTTTTTTTAAGTAAAGTTCTTGACAGATCTTCAGAGTTAATTGGAAAGCTTGAAGATTCAGAAATAACGGAGATTAAACAATCTTTACACACTGATTTCAATACTGTTAATTCTAATTTCATAGCACAAAGAAAACAACTAATGACGTTTTCTTCTGTACTATTTTCTAAAATACAGCAACATCTTGGAAAAAACCTACTCTCCAATATCTACTTAATTGTTTATAAAGAGCAATTTGAGTCCTATCATTTATTAGATTCTTTTACTGCAATCTTAAGTGTTATTCCTGAAGGAATTTTTGACAAAGAACTCATCAACTTCCCCAGTAAAAAACAGATGTTACGAATGTTACAGAAACAGTTGTTTAGTCTGGAAGAGGTTAATGATAAACTAACTAAAGAAATTATAGAAAGAGAGAAAATAGAAGATGAATTAAAACATAGTGAGCAACTAAAATCAAATATTTTAGAGACTGCTATGGATGGAATCATCTTAGTGAACAAGCATGGTATTGTCTTAGATTGGAATAAACAAGCTGAAACCATTTTAAAAGTTACTAAAGACGAAGCCAAAGGTAAAAGTATTTACCCCCTTGTTCCCGCAAAACTTCGAGAAGAATTAAAAACCAGTATTATTGATTATATAAATAATGGAAACGGTCAACTAATCAATAAAAGAGTAGAGACTTCTTTTTTTCTTAAGGATAAGACCATCGTTTATGTAGAACTTACTATTGTGGCTATTAAAACGAAAGATGATTACTTATTTAATGCATTTTTCAGAGACATTACAAATAAGAAAATTATAGAGAATGAAATCAGGGAAGCTAAGGTATCTGCAGAAAAATCAGCGCAGGTTAAATCTACTTTCTTGTCTAATATGAGTCACGAAATCAGAACACCTCTCAATGTAATTCTAGGCCTTTCTGGTATTTTACAAAAAAGTGATTTCACTGATATTTCTAGAGATAGAGAAAACCTACACGGAATTCAATTTTCTGCAGAAAATCTGTTAGTTCTTGTAAATGATATTTTAGATTTTTCTAAAATCGAAGCTGGTAAATTGATTGTAAACAAAGTTGACTTTAATATCCATGAGCTTATAAAAAACCTCTCTAAAGGTTTCAAAATAAAGGCCGATGAAAAAGGTCTTCGCTATAAAGTTGATATAGATCCTTCTTTGCCTAAATTCATCATAGGTGATCAATTCAGACTCAATCAGATTCTCACTAATCTATTAGGTAATGCTATAAAATTCACCCAAAATGGGGAAGTACAAATATCTATACAAACCAAAAAAGAGGATGATACTACAATTAGTATTCAGTTTTCTGTTAGCGATACTGGTATAGGTATCTCTACAGATAAATTAAATAACATCTTTGAAAGCTTTTATCAGGTTCATAAACCAGCGACCCAAAAAATTGAAGGTACCGGATTAGGACTATCTATTTCAAAACAACTGATTGAATTACAGGGTGGCTCATTACAGGCTAAAAGTGAAATCAATAAAGGCTCCCGTTTTGAATTTGCTATTACTTTCAAAAAAAGTAAATTAAAATCCTCTGAAAATCTTAATCAAAAAACAATTAACTCTAAACATATTTCTAAAATAGAAGGGATGAAAGTTCTTGTTGTAGAGGATAATAAAATGAATCAATTTTTCATGAAACAAGTATTCTCTAATTGGAATATCAAAATTGATATTGCAGATAATGGAAAAATTGCTCTGGAAAAATTAGATACAAAAAAATATGACTTGATTCTTATGGATATGCATATGCCCATTATGGACGGTCCAGAAACGGCTATACATATAAGAAATTCTAATGATCCTGAAATAAAAAATATTCCTATAATCGCTTGTTCAGCAGATGTATTTCCTGTGTCTAAGAAGATTGCCATAGAATCTGGCATGAACTTCTATTTAACCAAACCTGTTAGTGAAAAGGCCTTAGAAGAAATATTATCTAGTTTACAACCATTCTCGCTAAAAAGTAATACTTTATTAGAAGAAGTAGAAACGATTAGCTACGCTATTAAGGCCAATGATATTAAAGAGTTTTGCGATTTTTCAATTTTAAAACAGACTTTTGAAAATGATATTGAAGTTATTCAATCCGTACTTCATATATTTATAGAAGAAACTACTCAGGATTTTGAGTTACTAAAAAACTTAGTTTCAAAAAAAGAATACATTCAGGCGGGAGAAATTGCTCACAAAATGAAATCCAGTTTTAAAACACTTGGAATTAATGAACTTTCTGATATGCTTCAAAGAATTGAATCTGATGCAAAAAATGGCAAAGATTTAAACTCAATTTCTGGTATTTTTAATGATATTGAAAGATTATTTCCTCACGTAACTAAAGAAGTTGAAAAAGAAATAGGTATTCTGTCTACTACATAAAATTGTCCGTGTTTTTAATGGATTTCTTATGCAATTTAGAATACTTTTTACTTTTAGAGATAACGGTTAATATTATACTAACGTATTTTAAAATCTGCTACTTCAAATTTCATATAATTTGAATTAGCAGATATATTATTGCTACACATCTTTTCTATTTCATAAATTTGTTCTCTGATATATATGGAATGAATACAATTACAAGTCATCAAAATCCTAAAATAAAGTTTCTAAATTTACTGAAAGATAAATCCCGAATTCGCAAAAAAGAACAACGTTTTATAATCGAAGGCAATCGCGAAATTTCTCTTGCAATTTCTGGAGGGTATCATATAGAACAATTGTATTACTGTAGTTCTATTGCTACCAAAAATGAACTACAGCTCATTCTGGATGTAATAGATAATTCTATTGAAGTTTTTGAAATTCCTTCAGAAATTTATCAAAAGTTAGCATATCGATCGACTACAGAGGGCGTACTCGCAGTAGCGATTTCTAAGGATCTTTCTATCAAAAATATATCTCTCAAAACTCAAAACCCGTTAATTCTAGTTGCAGAATCACCAGAAAAACCAGGAAACATAGGAGCATTATTACGTACTGCTGATGCTGCACAAGTAGATGCGGTTTTAATTGCAAATCCAAAAACAGATATATATAATCCTAATATAATAAGATCCAGTGTAGGCTGTATATTTACTAATACCATAGCCACGGGTTCTACACAGGAAATTATTGATTTTTTAAAAAATAATAAAATAAACTTATATGGTGCGGCATTACAAGCATCTGTAAATTATTATACACAAAACTATACTAAACCTACCGCAATTATCGTTGGTACTGAAGATAAAGGCTTAACAGATGAATGGTTAAAAAACACCACCCAGAATATTAAAATTCCGATGAGTGGTGTTATAGATTCAATGAACGTCTCGGTTGCTGCAGGAATACTAATTTTTGAAGCAAAACGACAACGTGATTTTATTGTGTGATACACAAAAAATTCATTAAATTACACATACCAAAGCATCCCATAGCTACAAACCTACATTTATGACATCATCTTTGCTTTTTTATCTATTAATAGCAATTATTATTATTGTATTTTTAATTGACTTGTTATTAGATTTGCTTAACGCAAGACATTATACAAATGTTATCCCCGAAGAACTCTCTGATGTTTATCCAAAGGATGAGTATGAAAAATCTATAGCCTATAAAAAGACCAACCATAAATTTAAAATGGTTTCTTCCTCTATTTCACTATGTATTATGTTGCTTTTCTTTTTTCTTGATGGTTTTGCATGGGTAGATAGAATCGCAAGAAGTTTTTCTGGCAATACCATTGTAGTTGGACTTATATTCTTTGGTATTATTATGATCGCAAGTGATATCCTTTCTATACCTTCCTCCTACTATCAAACCTTTGTTATTGAAGAAAAATTTGGTTTCAACAAAACCTCTATCAAGACATTTTTCATGGATAAGATAAAAGGTTTGATTATGATGACTCTTGTAGGTGGAGGAATTTTAGCGCTCATCATATGGTTTTATGATCTTACAAAGAGTAATTTCTGGATTTATGCCTGGGCATTAGTTTCTGTTTTTACATTAACAATGAATATGTTTTATGCAAAGTTGATTGTACCTTTATTTAATAAACAAACCCCTCTAGAATCAGGAGAATTAAGAGATACTATTGAAGCATATTCTAAGGATGTAGGATTTCAATTAAAAGATGTTTATGTTATTGATGGGTCTAAAAGAAGTACGAAGGCTAATGCCTACTTTTCCGGTATCGGTAGCGAAAAAAGAATTACTCTGTATGATACACTTATCAAAGATTTAAGTAAAGAAGAGATTGTCGCAGTGTTAGCTCATGAGGTAGGACATTATAAAAAAAGACATGTCATCGTAAATCTTTTATTATCCATACTTCTTACTGGTCTTACTTTATGGTTCTTATCTCTTTTTATTCAAAACGAACTTCTCTCTGAAGCCTTAGGAGTAGCAGTTCCTTCTTTTCATATTGGATTAGTCGCTTTTGGTATTTTATATAGTCCAATTTCAGAAGCTACTGGATTAATAATGAATCTGGTTTCGCGAAAATTTGAATATCAGGCAGATAATTTTGCTAAAAAATCTTATAATGGAGAAGCCTTAATCAATAGTTTAAAGAAATTATCTAAAAACAATTTAAGCAATTTAACCCCCCATCCAGCCATGGTATTTATACATTACTCACACCCAACACTTTTACAAAGAATAAAAAACCTTAGAAACGAAATCCATTAAAATAGCCTTGGTGGTTACAATTCTTAATTGTATTTTTAACTTATCTTGTTATTTAATTATATTTATTTTAATAAATAAGATTTCACGCATTACTAAAAACAGGGCTTTCTAAGAAAACTTTATAGTATGACTGAAGCCGCCATAGAAGAAGAAAACAAACAAATTGCAAAGCAATACAAAGAATTGCTTCGCATTAGTTACCGAGATCTTAGTAAAGAAGATAAAAAACTAATCCGACAGGCTTTTGATATTGCTGTGGATGCCCATAAAGATCAACGTCGTAAAAGTGGAGAAGCCTATATTTTTCATCCTATTGCTGTAGCTAAGATTGTTGCTTCAGAAATAGGTCTTGATGCTACTTCTATTGCCGCTGCATTGTTACATGACGTTGTAGAAGACACTTCCTATACGCTGGCGGATATTGAACAAATGTTTGGGGAAACTGTAGCACGTATTGTAGATGGTCTTACTAAAATTTCTTCCTTAAAAAAAGACAGAGATATTTCGCTACAAGCGGAAAATTTCAGAAAAATGTTATTAACTCTCAATGATGATGTCAGAGTAATCATTATTAAAATTGCGGATCGCTTGCACAATATGCAGACGATGGATGCAATGCGTCCTGATAAGCAAATTAAAATAGCTTCTGAAACCTTATATATCTACGCCCCTCTGGCACATCGAATTGGATTATACAATATCAAAACAGAATTAGAAGACTTAGGCTTAAAATATACAGAGCCTGAAGTATATAGAGATATTCTTGAAAAAATAAAAGAAAGTAAAGAAGAACAAGATGAATACATTGGGCGATTCTCTAACAAAATAAAAGAAGGACTTGATAAGGAAGGGTTAAATTATGAAATCAAAGGACGTCCTAAATCCATCTTTTCTATTCGTAGAAAAATTATCAAACAAAATATATCTTTTGATGAAGTGTATGATAAGTTTGCGATACGGATTATCTATAAGGCAGACAATATCGAAAATGAAAAATTCATTGCCTGGAAAATCTATACTATTGTTACTGATTACTATCGTCCTAATCCAATCCGGTTAAGAGATTGGATTTCTCAACCTAAATCAACTGGATATGAAGCTTTACATATCACCGTTATAGGTCCTGACAGCAAATGGGTAGAAGTTCAGATTCGTAGCGAACGGATGCATGAAATTGCAGAAAAAGGATATGCAGCACATTACAAATACAAAAATTCTGAAGAAAAGCAAGAAGAAGGATTAGAAGGATGGCTTGACAGACTACAGGAAGCATTAGAGAATTCTGAGGCTAACGCCGTAGATTTTGTGGAAGAATTCAAACTTAACCTATATTCTAAAGAAATCTTTGTTTTTACACCAGAAGGAGATTTAAAATCTTTGCCTAAAGGTGCGACAGCACTTGATTTTGGATTCAGTGTACATACAGAAGTAGGTTTAAGAACCAGAGGATCCAGAGTAAATGGTAAGCTAGTTCCTCTTAGTCACGAACTCAATAGTGGTGATCAGGTAGAAATTATAACCTCGACTAAATCAAAACCTTCATCTAACTGGTTAGATTATGCAACTACTGCAAGAGCCAGGTCAAAAATAAAAGCAGCACTACGTGATGAAAAAAAACAAATAGCAGAGGAAGGAAAAGTTATTTTAAAACGTAAGCTGCGTTCACAAAAAATTGTGTTAAATGAGAAAGTCGTCAATGAGCTTGTTTTATATTTTAAACTAAAAACTAGTCAGGATCTTTTCTACAGAGTTGGTATTGGAACCATTGATAATCAAAAAATCAAAGAATTTGCTACCACTCGTAGTAACGTTTTTATGAATTTTATAAAAACGAGAATGCGACGAGGAAATGCTAAAGATCTTAATAAAGATGAAATTACTTCTAAATATGATCTTCTAGTTTTTGGTAAGGAATCAGAAAAATTAGAATATAAATTAGCAAATTGTTGTAACCCCATTGGAGGAGATGCTGTGTTTGGGTTCATTACTGTTAATGAAGGGATCAAAGTTCACAAGAAAGATTGCCCTAATGCATTACAGTTACAGAGTAATTATGCATATCGCATTATAGCAGCTAAATGGATAGACTCTAGTCAGGAAGAATATCGAGCGGTTATTAAACTTAATGGTATTGATAATATTGGTGTAGTAAATGAGGTTACCCAGATCATCTCGAATAATATGCATCTAGCTATTTATAACATGAACTTTGATACGAATGATGGTGTTTTTACAGGAAAAATAACAGTAGGTGTACAAAATAAGGATACCTTAAAAACGGTAATCCAGAACTTATCAAAAGTTAATGGCATTGATAAGGTAGCTAGAGAGTAATTAAAATGTTTAATTTCGTTTTAATTCCTTTCTTCGGGGTTAGGGGACTAATAAAAAATAGCGTAACTTTGCGTTTTTAAGCGTATGAGTATCAAAACAACTACACAGAACGATCAAAATATCGTTAAAAATGTCTTTACCGGTTTCCTAGAGGAAAATGGGCATAGAAAGACACCAGAACGGTATGCTATACTACAGGAAATTTATGAAAGTGAAGAACATTTTGATATAGAATCATTGTATATCAAAATGAAAAACAAAAACTATCGTGTAAGTAGAGCTACCCTTTACAATACGATAGAATTACTTCTTGATTGTAAGCTTGTTCGCAAGCATCAATTTGGTCAAAATCAAGCACAATACGAAAAATCATATTTTGACAGGCAACACGATCATTTAATTCTTACCGATACCGGTGAAGTATTAGAATTTTGTGATCCAAGAATTCAATCCATAAAGAAAACAATCGAAGAAATTTTTGATGTAGAAATTACCAATCATTCATTATATTTCTACGGAACAAAAAAGAAACCAACTAATCAACAAAACTAATGGCAGTAAACTTATTACTTGGTCTTCAGTGGGGAGACGAAGGTAAAGGAAAAATTGTAGACGTTCTTACAAAAAAATACGACATCATTGCTAGATTTCAGGGAGGTCCCAATGCAGGACATACACTAGAATTTGATGGAATCAAACATGTTTTACATACCATACCCAGTGGAATTTTTCATGATAAAGCCATCAATGTGGTAGGTAATGGCGTTGTTATTGACCCTGTAATCTTTAAAAATGAAATTGATAATCTGGCAAAGTTTAACATTGATTACAAATCAAAGTTATTAATCTCGAGAAAAGCACATTTAATATTACCAACTCATAGAATTTTGGATGCAGCCTCAGAGGCCTCTAAAGGAAAAGCCAAAATTGGCTCTACATTAAAAGGTATAGGTCCAACGTATATGGACAAAACTGGTAGAAATGGGATTCGTGTAGGGGATTTAGAACTAAGCGACTGGAAAAAAAGGTATCGTAATCTTGCAAATAAGCATGAATCTATGATCGATTTCTATGATGCTAAGATAGAGTACAATCTGGAAGAATTAGAAAAAGAATTCTTTGCTGCAGTAAAAATGTTAAAAACATTGACATTTATTGACAGTGAAGAGTATCTATATCAAGCACAAAGAGAAGGAAAAAAAATATTGGCTGAAGGTGCTCAAGGATCTTTATTGGATATTGATTTTGGAACATATCCATTTGTTACTTCCTCTAATACTACAGCCGCCGGAGCTTGTACTGGTCTGGGTGTAGCTCCTAATAAAATAAAAGAAGTATTCGGTATTTTTAAAGCCTATACTACCAGAGTAGGTAGTGGTCCTTTCCCTACAGAGCTTTTTGATGAAGACGGAGAAACCATGGGACGTGTAGGTAATGAATTTGGTGCAACAACAGGAAGAGCACGCCGATGTGGATGGCTGGATCTTGTAGCCTTAAAATATGCCGTATATGTAAATGGAGTCACTCAATTGATTATGATGAAAGGTGATGTACTTAGCGGATTTGACACCCTAAAGGTATGTACTGCCTATGATTATCAAGGTAAAACGATCACGCATCTACCCTACAATATAGAACCAGAAAATGTAACTCCTGTATATACAGAGGTAAAAGGATGGGCAGAAGATCTTACAAAAATGAACGACAAATCACAGTTCCCTAAAGAACTTAATGAGTATATTGAATTTTTAGAAAAAGAACTGGAAACACCTATTACTATTGTTTCTGTAGGACCTGACAGAACACAAACTATTCATATGTAGTTTTCTTCTATCATTGCAACAAACCAAAATTCCTTACGTATCTATATATGTAAGGAATTTTTATTTTACATAAACCCATACCATCATTAGCTACAATTTTCGTTATTTTGCAACTCAATTACACATCATACTTTAATCGTATTATACTTTGAAGAACTACCTTTTATATAGCATCTGTATATTATTTTTTTCTGCACCACTTATAGCACAAGAAGACGAAGAAAATAAAGAAGGCAAAAAAATAAATATTCAATCAGATCGAACAATCAAAGATGAAAAACGTTTTCCGGGAGCCACTATTATGGCAAAGGTAGACAAGCAGGTGTATATAGAACACGAAGGGATCGAGATTTGGTGCGATCAGGCAGTACATTATGGTGCTGATAAATTCGTACGTGCCTTTGGTAATGTAAAAATGGAACAGGGAGATACACTTACGATGACCAGTGCATATGCTGAGTATAATGGAAATACTCAATTTGCCTATGCCAGAGAAAAAGTATTTATGGAGACTCCTTCTAATACCTTAACAACAGATACCTTATTCTTTGACCGGTTAAAGCAACAAGCCTATTATCGTAGCGGTGGTACGGTAAAAGATTCCACAAAAACCAATACCCTGACCAGCAAGATCGGACGTTATTTTATGGATGCAGGAAAATTTTCATTTAATACAAATGTAAAAATTGTCAACCCAGAGAATACGGTAGATTCTGATCGTCTGGATTATTTTAAAGAAGATGGGCATGCATATCTGTATGGTCCCTCTACCGTTAAAGGAAAAGAAAGTACATTGTATTGTGAACGTGGATTTTATGATACTAAAGTAAAAACCGGATATGCTATTAAAAATGCTCGCGTAGATTATGATAATCGAACCGTTTTTGGAGATAGTATTTTCTATAACAGCGCCATTCAGTTTGCTTCTGCTACTAATAATATTAGAGTGCTGGACACCGCCAATCAGTCTATAATCACTGGACATTATGCCGAGGTTTTTAAAGATAAAGATTCCGTTTTTATTACAAAAAGAGCACTGGCAGCAACATTGCAAGAAAATGACTCTCTATTTATTCATAGTGATACTTTACGAATTACAGGTAAACCAGAGAAAAGAATTCTCAATGGATTTTATGATGTACGCCTTTATAAAAGTAATATGAGTGGAAAAAGTGATTCTATCAATGTGGATCAAACCACCGGATTAACTAAAATGATTGGTTCACCGATCCTGTGGACACAACGAAACCAAATGACCGGAGATACCATTAAAATTATTTCTAATAAAGTAACAGAAAAAGTAGACTCTCTCGTGGTGTATCAAAATGCATTTTTAGCACAGGAAGACACCTTAAAATTAGGATTTAATCAGGTAAAAGGTCAGATATTATATGGATTGTTTAAGGATAATGAAATCTATCAAATTGATATTGATAAAAATACAGAAACCATATTCTATCAGAGAGAAAGTGAAGGTGATTTGAAGCTTATTGGTATTAATAAAGTATTATCCAGTTCTATACAATTACTACTGGAAGATCGTGAGATTGTAGATGTTTATTATTATCAAAATGTAGATGGTATTCTCTACCCAGAAGAAGAACTACCAGAAAATGCACGGGAGTTATCAGGTTTTAATTGGCGGGGAGATGAACAAATCCTAAGCAAGAAAGACCTCTTTAGAGGAGAAAAACCGCCGCAGCTGACAAAGATAAAAGGCTTACCACTCCCTGTAGAAGAAGAAGATTTCTTTGATGAAGAAACCATAAAACGTCTGGAGGATAACAAAGGGGAAGGATCTCGATTACTGGAACAAAAACTAGAGGATGCCGAATTAAAAGAAACCAATGAAGAGTTAGACTCTATTCCTTCTACCCAGCAGCAATTACTAAAAGAGCCTTCTCTAATCAAAGAAAAAGATACAATAACAAAGAAAAATGCAGCCATAGACCTTGATTTAGAACGTAATGCAAAAGAACGGGATAGTATCACCGTAACAACTATCAAAAAAGTAAAGGATAGTATTAAGTAATGGTCTGTTGATATGAAGAACTAGTTATAAGGTAGTAGGCAAGAAGTGTTATGTAATGAATTACCTTTACCAAAATGTATAAGACATCAGAAAGAAGATTCTTTATATCCTGAAACTTGAATCTAAATGTTATGGTTCTATTCGCTGCACACGAGGCAGAGCCTCGGAGAATTTTATTGATTAAAAACCTGAAAACAAATAAGTTTTTAAAAATTTGAAAAAAGATTTCTTTACATATCAAGCACAGACCACACCGCACCCATTAGCTATGGAGGTATCTCATGCTGAGGGAAGTTATATTTTCTCTACAGATGGTAAAAAATATCTGGATTTTGTAGCGGGTGTTTCTGCTTGTAGTTTAGGACATAGACATCCACGTGTAGTTGATGCCATTAAAAAACAATTGGACAAATATCTACATGTAATGGTGTATGGAGAATACATACAAAAACCAGCAGTAGAACTCTCTAAGTTATTGGCTACACTCCTACCCGCTCCATTAGAAAAAACCTATCTCACCAATTCTGGAACAGAAGCTATAGAAGGGGCTTTAAAATTAGCAAGACGTGCAACAGGAAGAAGTGAACTGATAGCTGCCAATACCGCATATCATGGCAATACTATGGGATCTATGAGTGTCATGGGATATGAAGAACGTAAACAAGCTTTTAGACCATTAATTCCTGATGTTTCATTTATTACCTTTAATAAAGAAAAAGATTTACAACGAATCACCGAGAAAACGGCGGGTGTAATTTTAGAAACCATACAAGGAGGTGCTGGATTTATTGAGCCACAAAATGAATATTTAAAAAAAGTAAGAGAACGTTGCAATCAGGTTGGTGCTTTATTCATTTTGGATGAAATACAGCCAGGGTTTGGAAGAACGGGTACTTTATTTGGATTTCAGCAATATGATATGGTTCCTGATATTGTTGTTATGGGTAAAGGAATGGGCGGAGGCCTTCCGGTAGGAGCTTTTACTGCGTCAAAAGCACTAATGGATCAGCTTATGGATCATCCTAAACTAGGTCACATTACTACGTTTGGAGGTAATCCCGTCATAGCAGCAGCGGCTCTCGCCACCTTACAGGAAATAACTGAAAGTGACTTAATGGCAGAAACGGTAAAAAAAGAAAAATTGATCCGTTCTATTTTAATCCATCCACTCATTAAAGAGATACGAGGAGTAGGATTAATGCTTGCTCTGATCACACCATCTGCAGAAATAACTAATAGAATTATCACTCAATGTCAGGAAGATGGACTGATTCTCTTTTGGTTACTTTTTGAACCAAATGCAATCCGTATAACTCCCCCACTCACCATATCAATAGAAGAGATCAAAGAAGGTTGTCAAATTATAGTCAATATTTTAAATACTATATAGTCCAACAAAACGAACTATTATACTTATTTATCCGTTTAATATCCTTATATTTAATTAATTGAAACTTCACTATCACACGATCGACACGATCTAATCATTTTTAAAATAATGGCACTTACATTCATTACGCGAGTAATGGTACAGATTTTGTTAATTAGTTTGTTAAAAACAATTAGTTTCTGAGGTATAATGATTCCAATTCATTTGTAATTTTAATACGAAGGAAATCAATAATGCTAAATAAATTTAGTTGGAGTAGGTAACTGTGTACTTGCAGGTTGAGGGAAAACAAAAAAGTATAGTTGTTATTTTCCGTGATTTATTAGGCATCCTTTTTTATAACATAGACAAGACCGGATGAAATTTAACCACGAAGAATTCGAAGAAAATAATTTATCCATTACTCGATATGAGTCGATGTTGAGATCTAATGATGTCAAGTTTTTTGATTCTGATGAGTTTGAATCTATTATTCATCATTATCTGGAAAACGGAAAAATTGCAAAAGCAAAAAAGGCAATTTCTTTGGGGCTTTCGCAGCACCCCTCTTCTGTAAATTTAAAGTTATTACGAGTAGAGGTATTAGTATTTGAAGATAGATTAGACAAAGCAAATATGCTTTTAGTTCAGCTTCATGCTATAGAACCAGAAAATGAAGAAATTTATATTCAGAAAGCCAATATTCTCTCTAAACAAAACAATCATACAAAAGCCATAGAATTATTAAATACAGCGCTTAAGTATACGGATGATGATGCGGATATATTTTCATTGATCGGTATGGAATATCTTTTTATGGATGATTTCCAAAATGCTAAAATCAACTTTATGAAATGTTTAGAAGTAGATAATAATGATTATTCTGCTTTATATAATATCATTTATTGTTTTGATTTCTTAGAGGAACATGAAGAAGCTATTAGTTATCTTAATAAATTTTTAGACAAAAATCCTTATAGTGAGGTTGCCTGGCATCAGGTAGGAAAGCAATATTATGATCTAAAAGATTATAAAAAAGCACTGGCTGCATTTGATTTTGCGATTATAAGTGACGAATATTTTATTGGTGCTTATCTGGAAAAAGGTAAAGTATTAGAAAAATTAAAAAAATATAATGAAGCTATAGAAAACTACCGCATCACATTAGAACTGGACGACCCTACTTCTTTTGCCTTATTAAGAATCGGAAAATGCTTTGAACGACTAGGAAGTGATGACCTTGCTATTCAGCACTATTCAAAAACTGTTCACGAAGATCCATTATTAGATAAGGGATGGATAGCTATTACCGATTACTACATGCGTAAACGCAACTATCAAAAAGCTTTGTACTATACCAATAAGGCAATTAGCATAGATGCTGAAAACATTTTATACTGGAAACGATATGCTAAAATCAATAATAGATTAGGTTTTTATGAAGAGGCAGAACGTGGGTACAGAAGAACATTAGAATTAGGTAATTATGAACTGGAAACTTGGCTAAACCTCTCTGATATCCTTCATCGTATTGGAGAACCAGATGCTGCAATTCAGAGTATGCATCAAGCTATAGAATTTTATCCTGAGAATGCAGAAGTGCAATATCGACTGGCAGGAATGCATTACGAAAAACAAGAATTAAGTAAAGGAGAATTTCATCTTAGAAAAGCATTAGAGTTGGATACAGAATATACAATTATTCTTGAGGAATTATTTGAAAAAGTTTTTCAACTTACTCTGGTACAGAACCTAATATCCGAATACACTGTAGACTAAGCTATAAGTTTCCTAATATTCTATACCCTGTACCTTTAAAAGAACACTATAAAATTAATGAGAGTACAACTTATTCGACTTAAGGGAGTATAAGGTATTATAAACAAAACTGTCTCGCTACAAGAATAAAGAAATAATATTGCTTTTATCTTAATTCTCGCGTGTAAATATACTTATGGTAAATGTTACACTTTATGCAAAGCATATAGAAATTTTAATAATAAGGATCATTATGCTTTACTATATTATGTATAGAACCCTTTAATCATACTTTTTCCTTTGTATTTTAAGCCAAAAAATACATACATTTGTTAGCATATCAACTTATAAAACAAAAAGAATGCAACGAAGTCTTAAGGACTATCTAGTAATCTCATTAAAAGGGCTTGCTATGGGAGCAGCAGATGTAGTTCCAGGAGTCTCAGGAGGCACCATCGCTTTTATATCAGGGATTTATGAAGAATTAATTGCAACTATAAACACATTAGGTTTTAGTTTTTTTAAAGTTTGGAAAAAAGAGGGATTCATCAGTTCATGGAAAACACATAATCTTTCTTTTTTGTTAGCACTCTTTACAGGTATAGCTATTAGTATTCTCTCTCTTGCAAAATTAATCAAATGGCTTTTACATCATGAACCATTGTTTCTGTGGTCATTCTTTTTCGGATTGGTATTAGCTAGTATTCTATATATTGGCAAACAAATCTCTTCTTGGAATATAAAAGTGATTCTTAGTCTTATACTGGCTGGCGTACTATCTTATTTTCTTACAATAGCTGAACCAATTGCTTCTCCGGATAGTTTATGGTATTTACTTTTTTGTGGATTTATTGCCATTATAGCCATGATTTTACCTGGAGTTTCAGGTGCGTTTATTTTATTAATTTTAGGAGCTTACCAAGTATTTATTGGTATTCTTAATCAGTTACGTGAAGGACTTTTTACTATGAATCTTGAAATATTATGGCAAGCGATCTATAAGCTCGCTATCATAGGGATTGGCGCTATTGCTGGTTTAAAACTTTTTTCTAAAATCTTAAACTGGATGTTTTCTAATCATAAAAATGTCACATTAGCCATCCTAACAGGATTTATGATAGGCTCTCTCAATAAGATATGGCCCTGGAAAAAAGTAATCTCCTGGAGAACTGATTCTGCTGGTTTGGAAGTTCCTTTTATAGAAAAAAGTGTGCTTCCTATGAATTATGATGGTGATGCCCAATTAATGTGGGTAGTACTATTTGTTGTTATTGGTTTCTGTATCATTCTTCTTCTAGAACGTCTGGCAACAAAAAAAGAACACTAATTTATGTCAGAAAACACCAGAACATTTAGTGATAAATTTTTTTTAGTTATTAAAGGACTAGCCATGGGCGCTGCTAACAAAGTTCCTGGCGTTTCTGGTGGAGTTGTTGCTTTTGTAGCTGGTTTTTACGAAGAATTTATTTATTCTTTACAGAAAATAAATTTTAAGGCGTTAAAGCTTTTTATTAATTTCAGATGGAGAAGTTTCTGGAGGTACATTAATGGAAAATTTTTAGCATTGTTGCTATTAGGCATGTTAATCAGCTATTTCAGTGTTTCCAAAATACTGGATTATCTTATTATACATTATGAGCTATATGTCTGGGCAGCTTTTTTTGGAATGATCATTGGCTCTATATATTATATAATAAAAGATTTCAATGATTGGAGCAAGCGCAATGTGATATTAATTATCGTTGGCATTATTGTAGGTGTTAGTATCAGTCTATTAGAGCCTGCAAAAGAAAATGACAACCTGTGGTTTGTATTTTTCTGTGGTATTGTAGGTGTATCAGGAATGACATTACCCGGTCTATCGGGTTCTTTTATTTTGATTTTATTTGGTAATTATGTGTTATTACTTGTTGATTCTGTAAACGCATTATACGATACAATGGCTGATCTACTCAGGTTTGATTTTTCATTTGTAGATAATGCAGAAAGAGTACGTTTATTAAAAGTACTCATCGTATTCAGTTTAGGGTCTATTACTGGATTGGTAACACTATCTCATCTATTAGGATATGTTCTAAAACATTATAAGAATGCTACTTTTGCTGCCATCATCGGATTTATAACGGGGTCACTCGGTGTTGTTTGGCCTTGGAAACATGAAGTTTATAAGTTAGACAATACAGCATCCATACTAATAGACGCCTATGGCGATCCCATACTGGATAATTATGATCGATATTTTCCTGATTTTACAATACCGTCTACCTATATTGGTTTATTCTTTATAATCATAGGTGTTGCTATTGTACTGGGACTGGATTGGTATGGAAATAAAACTAAAAAAACCTCATTGGCATGAATATATATGGATTATTGGGCAGAGATATTGGATACTCTTTTTCCAGAAACTATTTTTCAGTTAAATTCAAAAACGAACAACTACCTCATCAATATCAGAATTTTGATTTGCAACATATAGAAGAAATAACTCCTATTTTTACTGACGCTAAGATACAGGGCATTAATGTCACTATACCTTATAAAGAAGAAGTGATCGCATATCTAGACGAATTAGATCCTATAGCCAAAGAGATTGGAGCAGTTAATGTTATTAAATTTGACAAAGACAGAAAAACAAAAGGATACAATAGTGATTATTATGGTTTTACAGAATCCTTAAAACCATTACTCAATAAAACAATAAAAAAAGCATTAATATTAGGAACGGGTGGTGCTTCTAAGGCCATAGCATATGCATTAAAAAAATTAGACATCACTTACACTTTTGTATCCAGAAACCCCGATGAGAACCAGGTCAATTATACTGATCTGACTAAGGATATGATGCAAGAATTTAAACTTATTATTAATTGCACTCCTCTAGGCACTCATCCGCACGTAGATAACTACCCTGCAATTCCATATGAGTTCTTAGGAGATAATCATGTCTTATACGACCTTATTTATAATCCCGAAGAGACTGTTTTTATGAAAAGAGGGAAAGAAAAAGGAGCTAAAGTTACGAATGGATCTCGTATGCTCGTATTACAAGCCGAGAAATCCTGGAATATCTGGAATGAATAAAGAAAATCAAAACGATCCGGTACTAGTGAATTATCTCGACTCCAGATTACGAAGTATCAGAAACAAGATCGCTTCGTTATAAAAAACGAGAAACAAAACATAGAATATTATAACGATTTTCGACTCTTTCTAATTATAGTACAATGATTACCGGCAACCATTGTTAGATAGCAAATTGTACTCTTTGTGAGTCCTAAAACCATGGATTCTCTTTGACTTTATAGAAGATGTTAGTATCTTAGTCAAGTTTTATAGTTTTTAAAAACAATCAATAAAGCATAAAAGAATGAGTATCTTTAACTTGTAGCTATATTTTATCTAAAGTTAATTATAAGAAAAGGCGCTTCAGGAGGTGTAAGAATGCATTTCCTATCACACAAAAATACAGTACACAATGTCTACACATGATAACCTGCCAGAGGCAGATGGAAAAGAAGAGAATAATACAAAGATTCTTGAAGAAAAGGCCAACACTGAGACCACAGCTAATACTGAGGATACTACAGGTGAGCCCGAGCCTTCTAAAGATCATACGTTAGACGTAATCCCAGAGACTCGTAAAAAAGACGATGCCCAGATAGAAGAAACAACTTCAGAAGAAGTTGCTGAGGCTTCTCACATCGCATCAGAGTCTAAAGAAAATACTGTAGAAGCAGTTACTCCATCAATACAAGAAGAAAAAGAAAGTGCTCAAACTCCTAATACAGATGATAAAATTCAGGAGGAGGTAAATAAAGCGGTGGCAAAAGACAGTGAGGACGAGAGTAAACTAGAACGCCATAATATCGTCAAGAAAGATTATCATGCGATGAGTAAAGAAGAACTCATCAAAGAACTAAATCATTTAGTAAAAACTGAAAAAATTCAGGCGATTAAAGAACACGTTGAAGAAATAAAAACAGAATTTAACGATAAGTTTAATGAAGAAGTAGAACAAAAGAAAGAAGAGTTTTTAGCAGAAGGTGGTAATATCATCGATTTTTATTATTCTACTCCTTTAAAAAAGGCATTCAATTCTGCTTATTTTGATTATAAAGAAAAGAGAAACACCTATTATCAGAATCTTAAAAAGGACTTACAAGCTAATCTTTCTAAACGATTAGAAATTATTGAAGAGTTAAAAGGATTGCTTAATATGGAAGAAAATATTAACAATACTTATAATCATTTTAAGGAGATTAAAGAAAAATGGCGTAATGCTGGTCCTATTCCTAGGGATAAGTATAATACTGTGTGGAATACCTATCATCACCATACAGAGAATTTTTATGACTTCTTGCACCTCAACAGAGATTTCAGAGATATGGACTTTAAACATAATCTGGATCAAAAACTTAAAATTATAGAAAGAGCTATTGAGTTAGCGCAGGAAACCGATGTAAACCGGGCTTTTAGAGAGTTACAAATTCTTCATAAAATGTGGAAAGAAGATCTGGGACCTGTAGCTAAAGAATACCGAGAGCCTATCTGGGAAAAATTTAGTGAGCTCACAAAAAAGATTCATGAAAACCGTCAACATTTTTTTAAAAATCAAGACAAGATTTATGAAAAAAACTTAGAGGTTAAAAATGAAATTATTGCTAAGATTAGTACCGTGGGTAATGAACAAGCAAAAAATCATAGCGGTTGGCAACAAAAAATAAAAGAAATTGAAGCCCTTAGAGATGAATTCTTTAAAGCAGGAAAAGTGCCATCTCATCTAAATGAAGAAACCTGGAGTAGATTTAAGTCAGCAGTAAGGGATTTTAACCGAAATAAAAATACTTTTTATAAAAGTTTGAAAAAAGATCAGTTCGATAATCTAAACAAAAAAATGGAACTGATAAAAATTGCAGAAGACAATAAAGATAATGATGACTTTGCTGTTACTACTCAATTAATGAAAAAGATTCAGGCTGACTGGAAAAAAATTGGTCATGTTCCCCGTAAGGATAGTGATAGAATATGGAAACGTTTTAAGGATGCTTGTAATGCTTATTTTGATCGCATCCATGCAGAGAAAAATGAAGCTAATAAAGAAGAACAAGCTTCTTATGAAAAAAAACAGGCTCATCTTGAACAATTGAAAAGCATCAAATTATCAGGAGATACCGCTGCAGATCTTAGTCTTATAAAAGATAATATAAACGTATGGAAATCCTTGGGTCGTGTACCTTATAAAGTAAAAAGTATTGAATCTGATTATAACAAAGTATTAGATGGATTGTTTGAGCAACTTAACTTAAGCCGTCAGGAAACTGAAATGATTAAATATGAGAATAAGTTAAACTCTTTATCTAATCAAAAGGATGATGGTGCGTTGCGCAATGAGCAAAACTTCATTCGCAAAAGGATTGATGATGCTAAAAATGAGATTCGTCAATTAGAAAACAACTTGCTATTCTTTAAGCACGCCAAAGATGATAATCCTATGGTAGTAGAGGTAAAAAACAATATCCAGAAACATAAAGATAACCTCGAAATCTGGAAAACTAAACTTAAAAAAATCAGACAATTATAAGTTTATATAGTAAGTAACTGACTAAGAGTTAGATTATCAGTTGTGCTGTATTTATAAAATAGTATTGGTAGGATAAATAATGTAAATGAACTACCTCAACCCAAAGACACGAGGTATCAAAAACAAGATCAATTCACTACAAGAATCAGGAAACAAGACTTCTTGATCCTGATTCTTGTATTACAATCGAGGCTCTGCCTCAAGGAATGCTATTGATTAAACTAACTTATAGAAGTATTTTCTAAGTTTTGGTAAAATCATGAATCTTCCTGCTCACGTTCATTTTGGATTTGATCATAACCTTCCTCCATATCATCTTTTGAAGGAGGAGCAGATTGTTGTTCTAGTGTACCTTGAGGCTCATAACTTAATTCAGAAAAAAACGGAAAATGATCAGATCCTATACATTCTCCTTTCTCAACGGTTATTACTCTAAATTCTGGTGACACAAAAATATGATCTAACGGCCATCGGAATAATATGTTATGCGCATTATAGGTATTATAAAGACCTCTCCCCTTTCTCATGTCCAATAATCCACTAACTTTCTGGAACAGTTCTGTGGTTTCTGACCAAGCAACATCATTAAAATCTCCCATTACAATAACAGGATATTTAGAAAATTGAGCTTTTTTAGCTACTTTCATCATTTCAGCATCCCTATCCACAGAAGAAGGATTATGCTGTGGCACCGGTGGTGCGGGGTGAATTGCTATTAACTGTATCGTATCTTTAGCAGAAAGCAACATTTTAGAGTGTATCGAAGGGATTGTATCTTCTATCAGAAATTGTACGCTGCTATCAATTAATTCATATTTTGAAAAAAGAAGCATTCCGTATGTATTTTCAAAAGGAGCTTCTGTTTTAAATGTATAAATATCACTTAATTCTTTATTTATAAGATCACGCCATCTACTATTTGTCTCTGTAAATAATAAAACATCAGGGTCTCGTTTTCTTATAGAAGAAAAAAGCTCTTTACTCTTCTTATTATCCTGATATACATTAGCTGTATAAATACGTAAACTACCCTTACTCTCTGTCGTTGTAGCATCCAGTACTTCTACCTCGGATAAAATAGTATATGGATATATCTTGAGAAATTGAAATAAAATACATACGATTAGAATAATCGTAAAAATATAATCCTTAATATTTTGCTTTTTAAAGTAACAACAGTATAGTAAAAATACAATAACAGTTAAAGCTGTCAATTGTACATGAGGGAAATCAAAACTACGAATCCACCAAAAATCTAATGGAATAAAAGGAAGTATCGATAATATAACAGCAATACCAGCCATTATCCGAAGAAAAATCTTAATTTTCATAAAAGCGAACCAATTGTATCTGGTAAAAGTAGGTATAACATCAAATAGTAGGTAGCATTTTATAAAAAATTTAAAGAACTTTAAACATACTTATATTTTGCTTATTTATAAACTTAAGCGGTGGTATGCTTATTTCTTTTTACTTTCAAATATTTATATCCTAAATACCCTACTTTTAATGCTGTACTGGCAATCCTATACTTTTTACCACCAACCAGAAAACTAACTAATCCCAATATTATTGATTTTTTCATTTCTTTTACTTTATATACTTCTTTAATACCCATTCATAAAAAGTATGAGTAATTATATTACTATAAAGCAAAGTTAGAGTATCTCCATACTTAGTATTGACTAAATTCAACGAATCATTAACAATAATGCTCAGGACAAGTATGATTAACTCTTTATTTTTTAATCTGGCTCAATAATAATCTCTCGTAGAGAATAATAATAAAAGGATGATTAAAATGAGTTATTATAAACGTTTAGCTTCTTCCCAGAACACATCCATTTCTGCAAGTGTCATATCCTGTATGCTTTTACTATTTACTTTAGCCTTCTCTTCTAAATATTGAAAACGTTTTATAAACTTCTTATTGGTTCGTTCAAGAGCATCTTCCGGATTAATTTTTAAAAACCTGGCATAATTAATCATAGAAAATAATACATCTCCAAACTCGGCTTCTATCTTATCCTGATTCTGCGCATTAACTTCATCTTGCAGCTCTGCCAGTTCCTCTTCTAGTTTTTCAAACACTTGTTGAGGTTCCTCCCAATCAAACCCTACTCCTGCTACCTTATCCTGTATTCTACTTGCTTTTACTAAAGCGGGTAATGATTTAGGAACACCTTCCAGCACACTTTTCTTACCTTCTTTAAGCTTTAATTTTTCCCAGTTTTTCTTTACCTCTTCTTCATCAGCTACTTGTACATCTCCATAAATATGTGGGTGGCGATGGATTAATTTTTCACAAATTTCATTAGCCACATCAGCTATATCAAAATCCTGAGTTTCGCTTCCTATTTTTGCATAAAAAACAATGTGTAGTAAAAGATCACCAAGTTCCTTTTTTACCTCCTCCAGATCATTATTCAGAATTGCATCTCCCAACTCGTAGGTTTCTTCAATGGTTAAATGACGTAACGATTGTAATGTTTGTTTTTTATCCCAGGGACACTGCTCTCGTAATTCATCCATGATGGTTAACAATCGATCAAGCGCATTTAATTGATTTTCTCTGGAATTCATAGGCGTCATTTTATTTTCAAAAATAAGGATAATACATTGTGTTGATAATAGAGAAGTACTATAAAAGTTTAAAGTACAAAAATAAAGCAGGGCTAATTGCTTTCAAAATTGTATTTTTAGTTAGGATTCACAGGGGGTTACGGTGGCTATGCTGCTTACTTTCCGTTGTGAATTGCTTTCAAAATTGTATTTTTAGTTAGGATTCACAGGAGAGGTAATTAAAACGCTTACTATCGATGAGTTGTGAATTGCTTTCAAAATTGTATTTTTAGTTAGGATTCACAGGATTACTCGACTTAGATGTTGACTTTATTGTGTTGTGAATTGCTTTCAAAATTGTATTTTTAGTTAGGATTCACAGGAGCATTCATAAATTATTTGTATCGTTTGCCGTTGTGAATTGCTTTCAAAATTGTATTTTTAGTTAGGATTCACAGGCTAATCCTGTTCAAGATTTAGACTCATTAGTTGTGAATTGCTTTCAAAATTGTATTTTTAGTTAGGATTCACAGGAGATACAGACCAAAAGGTTAATTCGGTTCTGTTGTGAATTGCTTTCAAAATTGTATTTTTAGTTAGGATTCACAGGTCGGTGTCTACAATGCAAAATTTAGATATAGTTGTGAATTGCTTTCAAAATTGTATTTTTAGTTAGGATTCACAGGCCATTAAAATATAGCGACATTGATATACAGGTTGTGAATTGCTTTCAAAATTGTATTTTTAGTTAGGATTCACAGGAAAGAAGTTCAGAGGATCGTGTGCCATATAGTTGTGAATTGCTTTCAAAATTGTATTTTTAGTTAGGATTCACAGGTTCCTAACGAATCTATTATCTTACAACTAAGTTGTGAATTGCTTTCAAAATTGTATTTTTAGTTAGGATTCACAGGTTACGTTGTCAAGTATAAAATCAAGTGCGCGTTGTGAATTGCTTTCAAAATTGTATTTTTAGTTAGGATTCACAGGAATCAATACTGGTCAGAGTGGAAAGACTAAGTTGTGAATTGCTTTCAAAATTGTATTTTTAGTTAGGATTCACAGGACCGTCCTTTTTCTTAGGCTTCGGATCTCGTTGTGAATTGCTTTCAAAATTGTATTTTTAGTTAGGATTCACAGGATGGTGCTAGTTATTAAAAGAGATTTCAAAGTTGTGAATTGCTTTCAAAATTGTATTTTTAGTTAGGATTCACAGGTAAGGCTCAAAAGTTCGTAAGAGTGGTATAGTTGTGAATTGCTTTCAAAATTGTATTTTTAGTTAGGATTCACAGGCGTGCAAAAAAAGTTGGTAAAAGTATTTTTGTTGTGAATTGCTTTCAAAATTGTATTTTTAGTTAGGATTCACAGGGAGAGAAAGAAGAGAGCAAGCAGGGCTCGGTTGTGAATTGCTTTCAAAATTGTATTTTTAGTTAGGATTCACAGGAGAGAAAACAGAATATACAATATCAGTTATGTTGTGAATTGCTTTCAAAATTGTATTTTTAGTTAGGATTCACAGGATTCTCAAAGAACTTGAAGAAACGCGCAAAGTTGTGAATTGCTTTCAAAATTGTATTTTTAGTTAGGATTCACAGGAAAACAGAGCATCAAACTAGCTATATACTTGTTGTGAATTGCTTTCAAAATTGTATTTTTAGTTAGGATTCACAGGAGTGAAAATGAATTAAGTTTTGCAAAAGGTGTTGTGAATTGCTTTCAAAATTGTATTTTTAGTTAGGATTCACAGGTGGAGAGATAGAGTCATCATAATCTAAAGCGTTGTGAATTGCTTTCAAAATTGTATTTTTAGTTAGGATTCACAGGCCATCTACAAAATTATGCAATACAAATCGTGTTGTGAATTGCTTTCAAAATTGTATTTTTAGTTAGGATTCACAGGAACGTGTCTTTCTTTTACGTCGCTTATCCAGTTGTGAATTGCTTTCAAAATTGTATTTTTAGTTAGGATTCACAGGATAGTTTCTCCTGATAACCCAAAATTTAAAGTTGTGAATTGCTTTCAAAATTGTATTTTTAGTTAGGATTCACAGGTAACTAAAGAAGGTGAAGCTAATAGAGATGGTTGTGAATTGCTTTCAAAATTGTATTTTTAGTTAGGATTCACAGGCGTAACTATGTTTTTGATAACTTAATATCTGTTGTGAATTGCTTTCAAAATTGTATTTTTAGTTAGGATTCACAGGATTCAGATGGCGTCCATTTATCAGGAACAGGTTGTGAATTGCTTTCAAAATTGTATTTTTAGTTAGGATTCACAGGGTCCATTGTCAAAACTATCAGATGCCGATTGTTGTGAATTGCTTTCAAAATTGTATTTTTAGTTAGGATTCACAGGTGAACTTCACTTACCCCGTAAGTATTCTTTGTTGTGAATTGCTTTCAAAATTGTATTTTTAGTTAGGATTCACAGGTTGTGCAGATTTCTAAACATATTTCGCATAGTTGTGAATTGCTTTCAAAATTGTATTTTTAGTTAGGATTCACAGGTGAGAGAAAGAAGAGAGCAAGCAGGGCTCGGTTGTGAATTGCTTTCAAAATTGTATTTTTAGTTAGGATTCACAGGTTAATAGTTTATGTGTTAAATGTTAATTAAGTTGTGAATTGCTTTCAAAATTGTATTTTTAGTTAGGATTCACAGGAGGGGTTGGGATGATGAAAAAGACTATTTCGTTGTGAATTGCTTTCAAAATTGTATTTTTAGTTAGGATTCACAGGAGATGGATAATTACGTACAGAATTGGAAGCGTTGTGAATTGCTTTCAAAATTGTATTTTTAGTTAGGATTCACAGGCAGGCAGGAAATGGAGTGGAAGGCGTTGAGTTGTGAATTGCTTTCAAAATTGTATTTTTAGTTAGGATTCACAGGAGGGCTTGAAAAAATAATTTTCTTTGTTGTGAATTGCTTTCAAAATTGTATTTTTAGTTAGGATTCACAGGTGAATCCCGATTTTTAAAAAATGCAGGTGAGTTGTGAATTGCTTTCAAAATTGTATTTTTAGTTAGGATTCACAGGATATTATCCTGTATCCTATCGCATATCTCTGTTGTGAATTGCTTTCAAAATTGTATTTTTAGTTAGGATTCACAGGGCATATGATTCTTGCCAGTAAGTTGCTATGTTGTGAATTGCTTTCAAAATTGTATTTTTAGTTAGGATTCACAGGGGATGGGCTTTGGCGGTTCTCTTTAATGATGTTGTGAATTGCTTTCAAAATTGTATTTTTAGTTAGGATTCACAGGCCCAGTTACTTGGAAGTCCATGATTAATAGTTGTGAATTGCTTTCAAAATTGTATTTTTAGTTAGGATTCACAGGTTTTCACAATGATTTTTGTCTATCTTATCAGTTGTGAATTGCTTTCAAAATTGTATTTTTAGTTAGGATTCACAGGGTAACCAATGTTTTGGTTAAAGTGCATCCTGTTGTGAATTGCTTTCAAAATTGTATTTTTAGTTAGGATTCACAGGCAACAGAGAGGAATTTTTAAGGCATTTTCTGTTGTGAATTGCTTTCAAAATTGTATTTTTAGTTAGGATTCACAGGGTTTTTATATTTCCATCAAAAACTTTATCTAGTTGTGAATTGCTTTCAAAATTGTATTTTTAGTTAGGATTCACAGGCCTCCATGCTCAAAAAACTCATTTTCTTTGTTGTGAATTGCTTTCAAAATTGTATTTTTAGTTAGGATTCACAGGACAAAAATAATTAAAGGCATCCAAAAACGTGTTGTGAATTGCTTTCAAAATTGTATTTTTAGTTAGGATTCACAGGGATCAGGTGAACCACCGTCTCGTAATCTTTGTTGTGAATTGCTTTCAAAATTGTATTTTTAGTTAGGATTCACAGGTTAATATTAAAATTCAAAGGTAGGTGTTATGTTGTGAATTGCTTTCAAAATTGTATTTTTAGTTAGGATTCACAGGTTCAGTAAAGAAGAATACAATAGATGTTGGGTTGTGAATTGCTTTCAAAATTGTATTTTTAGTTAGGATTCACAGGGAGCGAAGCTCTTTTAAGATACAAAATCATGTTGTGAATTGCTTTCAAAATTGTATTTTTAGTTAGGATTCACAGGATTTTAAAATTAGTAAAGATGAACAACCCAGTTGTGAATTGCTTTCAAAATTGTATTTTTAGTTAGGATTCACAGGGCATCGGGTGGTAGTCCTGTGTGTATAGGTGTTGTGAATTGCTTTCAAAATTGTATTTTTAGTTAGGATTCACAGGATACATCCTTTTATATTTTTATTTAGGATAGTTGTGAATTGCTTTCAAAATTGTATTTTTAGTTAGGATTCACAGGATACCTGCCATAAAAAACTGGTATCCTGAATCTTAACTCTAATCTTAGGATTAAAAAAACGACTCTGTCTTTAGAAAAGTTCTAACTGCTGACTTGGTTTTTCTGGTTCTATCTCCTTTTGTCCATGAAATAACTCAATCATCCCAAATTGCTTATCGGTAATCTGCATAATGCATACTTTTCCTTTTTTGGGCAGGATATTTTTTGTTCGCTTAATATGTACTTCTGTATTTTCTCTACTGGCGCAAAATCGTAAATAGATACTAAATTGAAACATAGCAAACCCATCGTTTAACAGACGTTTTCTAAATCCACTGGCTGCTTTGCGCTCTGATCGCGTTTCTGTTGGCAGATCAAAAAAAACTAAAACCCACATACTTCTATACTGATTAAGGCGTGAATACTTACTATGAGCCATACGATGGATATAAAATCCTACGGCTTGTTCCCAGAAAACATTCATGCAATGAACTGGTTGTTCTACTCATAGCAACCATCAGAGGACTTCGTTTTCCATCTATATAAACATCCAATGCAGGGATTGTTAACAATTCTGATTTGAGCGCAGTTGTTAATGCATCATACTGCTTGTATTTTTGAACCATATCATATACCAATGCATCGATGTAGATTCTATAAGGTTCCATAACATCATCCGCCAGACAAAAAGGATTGTATTTATTATGATGAAAAATCCCTACAGATGGCAACATCCCACTGCTTACTAAGGCTCGTGCGGTAATTGCTCTAAGAATGGCATATCCATAGTTTAATAAATTATTAGGTGCCACTCCTTTTTGATTTCTGCTAAAACCATCTATTGTAAATAGATTTTGAAAATAAAAAGCAGCAGCAATAGCCTCGTGATTATGGATATCTCCACTTTTTACTTCATTTGCCCATCGTTTTAATTTTAGTGCATGAATTCCTCTTTCCTCCAGATGATTTGCTTGATTTTCTATTTTACTACTTACAGTTTGCTGCCACAGATTTTTCTTTAGTGGTACGCTTGCATTTAATTGATACCGGATACGTTCCGTTTGCTCACTATGCCCAACCAGAGGTTGTAAAAAAGAACAAGGCATATGCTGTTGATCACAGGTAATAACAGCAGTTTTATTCTGTACTAATTTCATAAGTAGCCCATTAGTCACTGTAATTTGAGAGTTTTCTAAAATGATATAGCCCAAATCTTCTATCGGAATAGTGACCGCTCCTTTCTCCGTTTCCGGAAAACTGGCAACCAGCTGTTGATTTTTAGTACTGAGATATACTGGATTACTAAAAAAGAGAGTACGTTTAATCATAGCTTCTAATCCTTAGTATTCTCCTACGCACATAATTTCACCCAGATGGTTTAACCGAACTTTGATACAGTTTTCTAAATATTTTTCACTTTGATAAAATTTATATGTGATTTCAGACAACTGTTTTTTATTTTTAAAATCATCAGCTCCTACTGCATTTGTTTCTAAATGGTGGTTAAATACATAATTTTTGCTTGAAATTTTTTGAACTCTAAACAAGTGCTTACCTATTAGTGTTTTATTACTTTTATCTAATAAATCTATGTCATTAGGAACAAAATCAATAGATGGAAAAACAAACATTTCATTTTGCTTCATCGTAAAACAAAATTTCCAACCTTTCGCATGAACTTTTTTAATAATAGATTGTCCTTGATTTTTTCTTATCACGGCTTCATAAAAGGAAACCACTTCTTCTTGTAGATTCCCTTTTTCATCTCTATAAATAGCTATATGATGATTGTTACCAGTGCTTACATAATCTACAGGTATTTCTTGTTCGTTCTGATCTAATAGAGTATTTCCCTGATGATCTTTTGCCGTATGCAAAGGTTCTGCGTTACTAACACCTTTGATGGTCACGGACTTAATAGTAATCCCGTTTTTTTCATCCAGCCATATAGGGTTCTCATCCAGATCAGCAAATGCTTCTTTAGGCTTACCGTTAAATGCTTTTAACCGATCTTGCAATATTCTTTGCACACCTTTATCCACTACTTTATCTATTTTCAGATCTGGTGTCACCAACTTTCTTATTGTATATCTGGTTTTTAATGTTTTTGTTTTGACCTTATCAGGAATTTCAGAATCATTAAGATATATAGGTTGTTTACTTAATGAATTTTTACCTGTAAATGCTTTTTTTGGATCTCCATTAAATTCTTCTAATCTTTTTTCTAAGGCTTCCTGGTATGCTGGTCTGGTAATTGTTGCAATTTTTTCTTTAGTAAATGAGGCATTGATCTTTTCTTCCTTTATTTCATACTCATACGATTTTCCATAAACGGTTTGCTTATGTAACTGTCCTCTAGGTGTTAATTCTATTTTACTAGTATAATTTCCTTTTCCTTTTTTCTTAATTTTATTTATATTTTTTGTGACCACCTTATTTTTAGTTTTGTAAGAAATCAAAATGGATTCCAGGTGCATCTTTGATGCTTCTCTTATATTTTTAAATGGTTTTAAGAATTTTCTACCTCCTTCTTTATCTCTATAGGTGTACTTCTTTTCTATTCCATAAATCTCACCTGATTTATCACTTTTTGCTTGCTTATTATTAAGATAATTCACAAATGCTGGCCTTGTGAAAGCTACTGCAATAGCATCCATAGCATGATGTCTGTGGTCATTACGTTTTGTCCAGTCTTTGATTCGTGGTAGTGCTTTTCCTTCTTTATTATGATCATAATATGTCAATCCTAACCCTTCATATTTAACCCAATTTAATTCTTGTAAAACATTAACAAGTTCCCAATCTGATCTTAGTTTAGCTGTAATTTTTCCTGATGTGGCTGATACGTTTCTAGTTACTTGCAATAAAAGCTCCTGTGCTTTTTTTGCGATATATGCAGAATTACCTAAATCTCGGTTTAAGAAATCTTCTGGAATATCATTTTTCTTCATTAAAAGTTTTGTACGTTTTCCGTATTTGATTCCACCCTGAGAGAACACTTCTTGCGTTCTGGATTCAAAATCACCGAGCCACCCCTTACGTTCACAATAATCGTAAGCAGTTTCGCTTCCCTTTTCTAAATTCACATCCCGTAATTCTAAAGTTTTATTAGAAAAAGAATCATCAAAAAGTACCGATTGTGGGATGATATGTTCTACATCAAACTTTTGTGTAAATAATTCCTCTGGTTTAATATATGTCCCGGAGTATAGGGTTTTAAACCCTGTAGCTTTTAACTCCAAATAGAGTTTATATTTAATTAAATCCTTTCTACTCACATAGGATAGTCCAAATTCTGTTTTAATCCTTTCTCTATATGTAATATGTGCAGCGGTCGATTTCCTAATTTCCTTTGTCATTTCGTCACGTTGCTTAGCTGTTTTTTTTAATTCACGTGCTAATTCTACTCGTATTTCATCCGGACGACCCATTTCCGGATGCTGTACAATAGCATTAACTACATGGATCATCTGATTGAGAATTTTTTCGACTACCGGATTCCGTAATGAATTCTTCTTTAAAATTTCTAAAGAATCTTGTAATTCTCTTTTTTCATTTTCTTCTGAAGTCAAAGAATTAGAATGGTTATAGCCTGCTAAACTACAAGCTTTATCATATGTCTTACCTTCTTCCAGAAATGGATAGATTTTTCGTAACGCACGAACGCTTAGATTTCCATAATCCTGTGGAAAAGTTATACTTACTAGTAAACGGGCATGTGTTTCTTCAAAACCAAAGTTAGCCTGCAATTTATTAAGTAACCCTTTGGTACCCGTGACAGAATTATCATCTTCGTAAGAATACAATAGATGCCATAATTGATAAGCTGGTTGTTTACTAAAATCATTACTTGTGATATTCATATCCAATTGCAAGATTCGAGGATCGATACCAACTTCCTGAAATAAAATACTGATATCGTGAATAATTTCTGAAGCTGTTTTTTTTGTTTGAATTTCAGGATATCCTTCTATATCTGCAATTTTGTAATACATTTCAAATAACGAAGCATGTGTTCGATTTCCTTCTAATTTTTCAAAATTGACTGCATACTTTTTATAATTCAGCTTGGTATTTGTAAATAGCCATTTTAAAAAATAGGATGCTTTCCAGGATTCAACAATATTTAATTCTTCAAAGAGTAGTTGTTTGGTTTCTTCATCAATCGTGTATGCTTCTTTTTCATTGTCTTTTTTAGTTACAACAATGGCATTAATCTGTTGCCATACTTTTGCCTGTTGAAAAACTGGTGATGACTTTGGAGCCACTCTAGGTCCAATTAACTTTTTTTTCTTTACACCATCAACGTTAACTTCTCTTTCTTTTCCTTCTAATTGACAGATATTTATTAATCCCTTTTGCGATTTTAGTTTTCGTTGATAGAAAATAATACTATTCCTAATTTTATCTTTGACATCTTCTGTTAACTCCATATAATATTGAGATTGTTGTTTCCAGATAGTATCAAATTCATCCAAATAATCCTGACGATAAAAAACCTGATTTTTTAAAGACTCATGTCGATTTTCTTTAAGCTGATTGTATTGATATTGTCCTACGGTAAGATTATTAAAAAACAACTCTTTACTGCGATCACTTATTGCACCAAGATATCCACTTGACTGATTAATTTGATTATTAACCTCTGTTAAAATATAAGCAACTTCTGGTAACGTAAGTTGTGAAGCGATCGCTTGATTGCGCCAACTATACTCTTGTAACTTTTTTTCTTTTCCTTTATTTTCGGCTCTTGGTGTACCTATTGTTTTTTCAAAATAAGTACCCGTTGCCTTTTGTCCCAGACCATATAACTTTTCTAAGTGCTCATCTGTAAGAAAATCTGGATAAAATTGCTTTTGATACTTCCAGATTTTATTAAATTCTTTCTGCAAATCGGAACGATAATAACTTGGAGCTGTTTTGACACCTGCTTTTAATAACTCATACGATAATTGTCCTGGAGTAAGATTTTCTTGATGTAATCTTTTAGCAATTGCCATACCATCAATTAATTGTCCATCTTCTTCATTATTTACTTTTCGACTACTTTTGTAACCACGCTTTTTATTAATCATGAGTAATACTCTGACAAAATCAACTTTGGAGAGTTTTTCATTAGGCGCTTTTGCTCTTAGCTCATAGGTACTATGCGTTTCACAATCAGATTCTGAAAGATTTGATTCTTTATCTATAAAACCTAAAGTTTGAAATATTGAGATAACTGCGCTCCTTCTTTGCTTATAGCGCTGTAAGTTACGTCGTGCGCCACGTTGTAACGTACGATCAGCATTAATCGTAATTGTTTTACCCTTTTTAAAATCTTGCTGTTCATCTGTGGAGAGGGGAACTACTCTAACCCCTGTTTTTATAATAGAGGATGTTTCTTCCTTTTTATTTAAAGCATCTGATTCGTGTACGAATGCCCAACCAATAGATGTAGTTCCTAAATCTAATCCTAATATTTTTTTCATTGTGATTTATTTACCTTCAAAAGGTAAAACAAAAAAAATTCCCGTTCTTGCGTAAAACCGCATTTTCCCTAAATTTCTTTTACGTATATTTACATCACAATTTTGAAAGCAATTCACAATAAGGATTATTCCGTTGTGAAAACATTCAAAGCGGCCTTTACGGGTCGCTTTTCTTTTTGCTAAAAATATGACTGCAATGGGTAGTACTAAAAAAGTAAGTATTTGATCAAAAAGAAACCTGATACATTCGGTTGCTTGTAGCCTTAAAATCAGTGATTAAATCCTTCATAATATCCGCAACGGGTTTAATCTCGTGAATCAATCCTGATACCTGACCAATCTCTAATTCTCCTTCGTCCAGGTCACCTTCAAACATACCACGCTTAGCTCTGGCTCTACCTAATAAGGTTTTTAAATCTTCTATAGAAGGTGCTTTTGTATATAAATCAGTTACATCCTGATAGAATTTATTTTTTAATAGTCGTACTGGTGCTAGTTCTTTTAATGTAAGTTGGGTATCTCCTTCTTTGGCATCTACGACCATTTTCTTAAAATCAAGATGAGAAGATGCTTCCTCACTGGCAACAAATCTACTCCCTATTTGCACGCCATCTGCACCTAATGCCATAACTGCAAACATAGCAGCACCAGTAGCAATACCACCTGCTGCAATTAACGGTATTCTAATTTTTTCTTTAACTATAGGAATCAGCGTTAAGGTAGTAGTTTCATCTCTTCCGTTATGTCCGCCTGCTTCAAAACCTTCTGCTACCACCGCATCTACCCCGGCATCCTGTGCTTTTAAAGCAAACTTAAGACTACTAACTACGTGGACTACTGTAATTCCTTTTTCTTTTAGATAAGATGTATAGGTTTTAGGATTCCCTGCAGAGGTAAAAACAATCTTCACTCCTTCTTCTACCACAATATCAATGATCTCTTGTAGATTAGGATATAACATAGGAATATTAACTCCAAAGGGATTGTCTGTAGCTTTTTTGCATTTCTGTATATGTTCCCTCAATATATCCGGATACATGGATCCTGCGCCAATAAGACCTAATCCTCCTGCATTGCTTACCGCACTCGCAAGCTTCCATCCGCTTGCCCAAATCATCCCTCCTTGAATTATTGGATATTGTATCTTAAAAAGTGTATTAACTTTATTCATTATTATTTTGTGATCTTATGTATATACCGTGAATTCTCCGAAATTGTTTCTACTACATACAAGCCAGCAGCCAGATCTTGTAATGAGATATACTTTTGATCCGTTAATTGTTCGGATTGTATCATCCTTCCATCGATCGTAAAAACAGTTACTTGTATGGTAGTTCCTTCTGGAACTGTAAAGAATAATTGATCCTGGACTGGATTGGGATATACATTCATCATTACTTTATCTTCTGTATCTACTGATAGACTTGCATCTTCCAGCATAGATTGAAAATCAGGTATTCCATAACCCAATTGATTTGTTGGCGTATTGTATTGTGATCCTGACGCTCTCACTACCTGTATAATTTCGTCATTTGATAATTGAGGTAATGCCTGCCAGAGACAGGTTACAGCACCAGCCATTATTGGAGAACTAAAAGAAGTCCCACTATTAGAGGAAACGCTATTTGCAGATGATAATACCGCAGCCCCTAATCCTCTGGCTACGACATCTGGTTTTATACGATTATCTGCTGTAGGTCCTATGGAGCTAAACCCTGCATATTCACCATTCTGATCTATTGCACCTACGGTTAATGTTCCTGGAGCATCACCAGGTGCTGTAATAATCCCCCAACTATCACCTCCAGAATTACCAGCAGAAGTAACCAGTAACATTCCTTTATCAAAAGCTATATTAGCACCTCTGGAAATAAATGTTGTCTGTCCATCCATATCCGATGTTTTATAATCATAGGCGGGATTATCAAATTGTTGAGAATACCCCAAAGATGTATTGATCACATGTACACCTAAACTATCGGCACGCTCTACAGCTTCCACCCATAAAGCTTCTTCTTTTGGCCCTTCTGTGGCAACATCTTCTGTTACAAATAAGTAATATGATGCATCTGGTGCTGTCCCGATAAATTCTCCATCTATATACCCTGCTATATCACTAAAGGTTTGTGTACCATGTGAACTTCCTGTAATCGCAAACTCATCGTCTGATCTACTCACAAAATTATACCCATCTAATATACGTCCTTCATCTCTTGCTCTTTTAAATCCATCATTTGTATCTACACCTGGAAAACCAGCATCCATTACGGCAATAATCATACCCGCTCCTGTATAACCTTGCTGATGCATATAATCTGCACGTAACTGCTGAATTTGCGCTGCAGCACTCCCATAATTAAAATCAGCTTTTTCTCCAAATTTAGAATAAATACTCTCATTTTTTTCTTGTGTGGGCTTTACAAACTTAACAGCAGTGTCCAAAGAATTATCAGCATAATCAATATGTGATACAAAAGACAAATTCTGTAAATCACGAATGATGCTTAACTCACCTCGTAGAAATACACAATTAAACCATTTTGATTTTGCTAAGACAGTTACCCCATTTATATTCTTCAGTTGAGAAATATATGTTTCTGTAACAGGCACATCTCTTTCATCAATAACCACATTATGGAGTTCTTTCCTGTCAATTGCTTGTTGTGTCAGAATTGTTAAAGGGTTTGCTATTGCTTCTGCAGTATTTTCTTTCTCCGTAAAATAGACCCAGGCATCCTCTTCCTGAGAAAACCCTATCTGAGTAATGAAAAAAAATAACATTAAATACTTTTTCATACAACATTTTTTTATTTGTGTGTGTGTGCTACAAGCTACGAAATTACTCCGGATCCTACTAATTCATCCTTAAGATACCAAGCGACAAACTGTCCTTCTGTAATTGCACTTTGATTATTTTCAAAAACAATATACATTCCTGAATCTACCTGATATAATCTTGCTTTCTCCAATTTTTGTCTATATCGTATTCTAGCCATGACGGATAATTCTTCATCTACCTGCAATGCTAAATCCTGTCGTACCCAATGCAATTCTTCATTACTTACAAAAAGTGCTTTTCTGTATAATCCCGGATGATCTTTACCTTGTCCTGTATAAATTATATTAGCCTCCACATCTGTTTCTATGACAAAGAGTGGTTCTGGAGTTCCACCTACTGCAAGTCCTTTTCTTTGTCCTTTTGTAAAATAATGTGCTCCCTGATGTTTCCCTACAATTTTTCCATCATTACTATGATAACTGAATTTTTCAGATATAAACTCCAATTCTTCTCTTTTAGAAGTAAATACAGGAACTGCTTTATCATATTGCGCTTCAGAAGCTGCAATTTCTATAATATTTCCTTCTTTTGCTTTTAATTTTTGCTGAAGAAACTCTGGTAATCTCACTTTTCCTATAAAACATAATCCCTGAGAATCTTTTTTATCGGCAGTAATTAAATCTTGTGCTTTTGCAATTTCTCTTACTTCGGGTTTTAGTAACTCTCCTACAGGAAAAAGGGTCTTTGCTAATTGTTCCTGAGATAACTGACATAAAAAATAAGATTGATCTTTATTCGTATCTTTTCCTGCCAAAAGGCGATGTACCTCCTTGTCATCTATTACAACAGTATCTCTACGACAGTAATGACCTGTAGCAACAAAATCTGCTCCTAAGGACAAGGCTATTTTCATAAATACATCAAACTTGATCTCTCGATTACATAGTACATCAGGATTAGGAGTTCTTCCTTTTTCATACTCATCAAACATATAATCCACAATACGCTCTTTATACTCCTCACTTAAATCTACTGTCTGAAAAGGGATACCTAATTTTTCTGCTACTAACAGAGCATCATTACTATCATCCAACCATGGACACTCATCAGATATAGTAACTGTATCATCATGCCAGTTTTTCATAAAAAGTCCGATTACCTCATATCCTTGTTTCTTTAACAAATAAGCTGCAACACTAGAATCTACTCCTCCGGATAATCCTACAATAACCCTCTTCATTACTTTTTAATTTTATTCATCTATTAATCACAAAACTGTCAATTCTATGCAAAAATACTAAATTAAAAAAGCAATGCTAATGCATTGCTTCAAGGTTTTTCTTATAACGCTCTAGACGTATCCTATACTAAAATCTCAGTACTATTATCGTTGATTTAGCGGAAATACTTTTTGTTCTAGCAACTTTCCGTTTTCATAGTATTTCCAGAGACCATTCTTTTTATCTCTTTTATAATCTCCTTCAATTTTTACCTTGCCCTTAATATCATAATATTTAGTCGGTCCATGTAATTGGTCATTTTCATAGGTAAACTCCTTTATCAGAATTCCTTTATCAGAATACACCGCACTTTTACCTTCTTTTTTGCCATCCACATAGGTTGTTTTTTCTGCAATTTTTCCATTTTCAAAATAAGTAATCTGATCTCCATTCAATTTTCCCGATCGATACATCTCTCTCATCATAGTATCTGTAGAATTCTGATGATAATACACCCATAGTCCTACGCGATTCTTACCTATCATAGCCCCTTCACTAATTACTTTTTTCTTATTAGTAAAGTATTGCACTTGCACAGTATCAGTCGTTTTAGAAAAAGTTTTAATTGCTGTAGGAAGTTCTCCACTGCTAGGTTTATAAAATTTAAAAACTCCTACTTCTTTACCATGATCAAAAACACCTTCATACCTTAATTGGTTACTATTCTCATATTTTTTTTGCCATTTGCCATGTCGTCTACCTTCTGCATCATATGCGTTATAATTCTGGGCAAAACTAACCGTGGCATTTACTATAAAAATGAGCAATACACATATATTTCGCATTATTCTATTTATTTTTTGTTATTCATTACCCAAAAAGCATACCAATATAAATGGTATTGATATTGAGAAAAAAACGACTCTATCAATTAGAGCGATTCTATTTATTTTTAGAACCTATTTTATTCATGACCTTAATCAATAACATATTTTTAAGGGTCACACGAATTATTTTATTTTTTCACAAGCTATTACAACTTGTTTTTCAAATCTCTTTTAGCTCCTACTCTTCAAAAATAGTTTAATAAAAGAAACTATTAAATTTGTTTTTATCAAAAGAATTCTTACAAAAGAAATATTAATACCTGCCAAAAAATTGTATCTGTTTATTAAAGTTTAGTTTGGTTAACGTTTGTTTAACAATTTATTGGAAATATATAATTCAATCATCTCGTTGAAATCCTGAACAAATTTTAATAATTAAACTTAAAAACATGAAAATTATTTCAAAAATTACCAGATTTGCAATGATTGCAGCTTTGGTACTAGGAGTATCATCTTGTGATGATGACGATGACGGTGGAACACCAGATACACCGGCAACTTTAAATATTGTAGAACTTGCTATTGCGGATACCGATAATCTTAGTAGTCTGGTGGCAGCACTAACTGCTGTGGACACACAAGAAGGTGTGGATCTAATTGCTACTTTAACGGGCTCTACTAATTATACGGTTTTAGCTCCAACAAATGAAGCTTTTCAGACATTTCTTGATGATAATAATTATGCAGATTTATCTGAAGTTCCATTAGAAGTATTAACAATGGTATTAAAAAATCATGTAATCGAAGGAACAGTAGAAGCAGCTGACTTAGCAGCTGAAGGTGCTGGTTACACGACTACTCTTGCCGATGCAGGACCTGATGGAAATTTACTTAGTATATATTATAATACTGCTGATGGTGTTGAATTTAATGGTGTTTCTTCTGTAATTGATGCTGATATTGCTGCTACTAATGGTGTTGTTCATGTAGTTGATGCTGTTATAGGGCTACCAGATGTAACTACTTTTGCGACTGCTGATACTAATTTCTCCAGTTTGGTAGAAGGATTGACTGCTTATAATTTCACTTATGTAAGTACCCTACAAGGTGAAGGTCCTTTTACAGTATTTGCACCAGATAACGCTGCATTTGATGCACTATTAGCTACTAATGATGATTGGAATGCTCCGGGAGATATTGATGAACTTACTCTGGGTGGTGCGTTAACGTTACATGTAATTACCGATGCAAATGTAAGAGCAGCTGATCTTACTGACGGTGACGTAACTACACTAGGAGGTGATGTAACAATCGATGCTACAGCTGCAACTATCACTGATGGATCTGATCCTGCTGTGGTAAGTACGATAACTGCTACCGATGTTCAGGCAACTAATGGAGTAATTCATATGATTGATACGGTATTATTAACTCCGCTTCAATAAATAACATTAGTTTTGATTATATGATATTGTATACCTAATTAAATTGGTATAAACAGATCACATAATAATAAAGCCCTGATTCAAGATGAATCAGGGCTTTGTTATTTTTTTCATTTTCAAAAATGATATTACTTTTTTGCCTTTTGTTGCTCAGCTTGTTCCATTAATTCCTTCATCTTCTTTTGAAACTTCCCTTGCTTTTTAGGTTTCTTTTTATTTTCCTGAATCTTAGCGTGAATTTTATCATCATCAATAATAAAATTCTTGATCACTAACATAATACCAATAGTAATTAAATTCGATATAAAATAATACAGTGATAATCCACTCGCGTAATTATTAAAGAATATTAGCATCATTAGTGGAGATAGATACATGATAAACTTCATATTTGGCATCCCTGGTTGCTGCGTCTGCATTGTCTGTCCGGTAGTCATCGTCATATAGATAAAGATCGCAATGGAGGCTAAAATTGGAAACAAACTAATATGGTTTCCATAAATAGAAGAAATTACAGGAATGTTTGTAGACCATTCAAAAATTGTATCATAACTGGATAAATCTTCTGCCCATAAGAAACTCTTTTGTCGTAAATCGAAAGCACTGGGGAAGAAACTAAATAAAGCATAAAAAACTGGTATTTGCATCAAAGATGGTAAACAACCACTCATAGGACTGGCACCTGCTTTGCTGTAAAGTGCCATGGTCTCCTGTTGCTTCTTCATGGCATTATCTTTATACTTCTCACTTATCTCATTGATCTCTGGCTTTAATATTTTCATTTTGGCCTGAGATACGTATTGCTTATACTGCACTGGAGATAATACCAGTTTGATCAATACAGTCATTAAAATAATAATCAATCCATAAGAACCTATAAACGAACTTAAGAATCCGAATAATGGAATGAATAAATATTTATTAATCCAGCCAAATATACCCCATCCCAGAGGTACGATTTCATCCAGATTACGATCATACGCATTTAATGTTTTATAATCTACAGGACCATAATACCAATCCATATTATAATTTAACTCACCTCCTTGTAATGCCAACTGCATGGATGATGTAAATTCTTTTGTTACTGTAATATCTTTATCCGGAAGCTCACTTTTACTTACCACATTAGTAGAAGTAAATGTTGCTGTCTTAAAAGGAGTATCTGTGAGTAGTATAGACGTAAAAAAGTGTTGTTTGTAGCCTATCCAACTTACTTCTTCTTCTGTTTCTTCATCAAACTCTCCTTGTCCTGTATAGCTATCTTTATCTCCTCCCTCATATTCATAATGAATATCCGTATATCGATTCTCATAAGAGGCACTTTTTGCTTGACGGATCGCTTGCAATTTCCAATCCAGGCTAATATTCTGACCACTATTTATAGTTTGTTGTAATCCCTGAGATCGGATTGTAAAATCCACCATATAATCATTAGGTTTGATCTCATATCGATATTCCAAAAACTCTGACGGAGACACTTTCCATTTCATAGATAGCACAGTATTTTCACTATTCTCTGAAACTGTAGGTTCAAAAAATAAATCTTTGGTATTTAAAATTCTATTATCTGTTGTGCCAAAATTAATATTGAAAGAAGCATTTTTGCCATCTTTAATCAAATATACAGGAATAGAATCGTAGGTTTTAAATTGTTTCAATAAAGCCTCTTCTATATACCCTCCTTTGTTATTAATTTTTAAACGTAATACATCATTTTCTATTGTCGTCAAATTATCTTTAGCAGAAGGTAAACCTGCAGAATATGCTACTACTCCCAATTGTGATTTTGCAGCGGCCATTGCCAGGGAATCTTTGGGATCTACAGCTACAGCATTGCTTTCTTCTACAAAATTGGATGTTTTCTCTGTAATAGTACTTTGCTCAGCCGCTTTGATTTGTTCTTGCTTTGCTTCTTCTTCTGCAATTTCCTCAGGAGTTTTTCGATTCATATATAACATAACGCCCATAATGACGAATATAAGTACGAATCCAATTATTGAATTAAAATCAAATTTCTTTTCTTCCATTGATGTATGTATACAAAAGCCTTTATCTTATTTCTAGAAAAAGCTTTCTGAATTATATTATTTTTTTTATTTCAATTATCTAGCCAGTTCCATTCTTATGCCACATTGGCATCTTTAGAAACTTTTGAGTAAGATACAGCAGCTTTAACAAATGCTACAAAAAGAGGATGTGGATTTGCTACTGTACTCTTATATTCAGGATGGTATTGTACTCCCACAAACCATGGGTGTTCAGGGATCTCTATGATCTCTACCAATCCGGTTTTTGGGTTGATACCGGTTGTTTTTAATCCTGCTTTTTCTAATTGATCTTTATAGTCATTATTATATTCATAACGATGGCGATGACGTTCTGAAATTGAATTCAACCCATAGGCTTCTGATACTTTAGACCCTTCAGCTAATTCACAATCCCAGGCTCCTAATCTCATGGTTCCTCCCATATCCGTAATATTTTTCTGCTCCTCCATCAAACTTATGACAGGATGAGAAGCCTGCTCGTCTACTTCTACAGAACAAGCATCTTTTAGCATTAATACATTACGTGCATATTCTATAACAGCCATCTGCATCCCAAGGCAAATTCCAAAAAATGGAACATTATGCTCTCTGGCATATTGTACCGCTTTAATTTTACCTTCAATGCCTCGTTCTCCAAATCCCGGAGCTACAAGAACGCCATCCAGATGTGCAATTTTATTTGTAATCGTTTGATCATCAATATATTCAGAATGTATACTTTCGATCACCACTTTCACTTCATTTTCAGCTCCAGCGTGTATGAAAGATTCTAAAATTGATTTATAAGAATCTTGCAATTCTACATATTTCCCAATCAAACCTATTTTAACTTCACAGGTTGGATTTTTGTGTCTTTGTAAAAATTTATTCCAATTATCCAGATCTGGCTGATCATCATCTCTAAGCACTAATTGTTTCAGCACTACAGTATCTAATCCTTCTTCTAACATCAAATTGGGCACATCATAAATAGTAGATGCATCAATTGATTCTATAACAGCTTCCTGTCTTACATTGCAAAATAAGGCTAATTTTCTACGCAAATCATCTGATAGTTTATGTTCTGTTCTACAAACTAAAATATCAGCTTTAATCCCGCTTTCCATGAGTGTTTTGACACTATGCTGTGTGGGTTTTGTTTTTAACTCTCCTGCTGCAGAAAGGTAAGGAACCAGTGTTAAATGTATAACCAAAGCATTAGTATCTCCTAATTCCCATTTTAATTGTCGAACCGCTTCTATATACGGTAATGATTCTATATCACCTACGGTACCTCCAATTTCTGTAATCACAATATCATAATTACCACTTTTTCCTAAGATCTGAATTCTCTCTTTTATTTCGTTGGTAATATGTGGTACTACTTGCACCGTTTTTCCTAAAAACTCACCACGACGTTCTTTTTCAATGACACTTTGATATATTCTACCTGTCGTAACATTATTAGCTTGTGAGGTAGGAGTATTTAGAAATCGCTCATAATGACCCAGATCCAGATCAGTTTCTGCTCCGTCATCTGTAACATAACACTCGCCATGTTCATAGGGATTAAGTGTGCCCGGATCAACATTGATGTATGGATCCAGTTTCTGAATTGTAACCCTGTATCCTCTTGCCTGCAACAGTTTAGCTAAAGAAGCTGCTATGATTCCTTTTCCTAGTGAAGAAGAAACCCCTCCGGTTACAAAAACATATTTGGTATTAGCCATATGAACTTACCTATTTATCGTTGTATTTAAATTTTGCGCAAAAGTACAAAGAAGAACCCAAATACGGTATTGAAAATTATGCAATATTTCTAGAAGTTATTGAGGAAATCCTATATATGACCTAAAATATAGTGCTATTGGTTTTCAAAGGATTGGAATTTTTCATTTCAAATGAAGTGAAATGATATTGATTAAACCATACAATAGTTTTACAACTTCTATACTCTTATTAATTTTAAACTTTCTGATATTAAAGTTAACTTCGAATTTTCAAAATAAAAAAATCCCATCATTACTGATAGGATTTTTGTATAATTTTGATTGTAAGATTACCCTACTCTTCTTCATCAGAAGATTTTTTCTCATCGGGAGCTTCAAAATCTGTAATGCCTTTTGCTTGTAAAATATTATACCATTGTATGACTTTTTTCATGTCGCTAGTATATACTCTATCCACGTCATAATCAGGTAATACTTCGCCAAAGTAAGATTCTAATTCATTTTTAGATACTTTGTGATTAATAGCTGCACCCTTATTCTCTTTGTCTTGAATTCTTTTAAAAATATCTCTCAAAGGAACTTCTTCTGTGTATGTATAAATTGCAATTTCACTTAATATACTTACATTATGACGCATACTAACGGATAATTTCTTACCATCTGCTAATGCTTCTGCCACAAATCCACTTCGGGTCTGCGCTTTTAACTCATAGAGACCTGGTTTACCGGAAATTGATAATATTTTATCTAAACTCATATATTTTCTTTTCAAAAGTTGGCAAATATCAATAGTTCATTTTAAAAAATCAAATATTGCCTTTAAAAATTATATCTTATTTTATGTAACTGTAATTAATAGTAAGAACATTTTTTTAACGTCCTTTTTTAGCCTGTGGAAATCGCATTCTATAATCGTTATCAATTTTACCTTTAGATATGCTACCAAGTTTTCCTTTTATCAAACGTTTTTTTAAGCTGGATAGTTTATCTGTAAACAAAATTCCTTCGATATGATCATATTCATGCTGAATAACTCTTGCCGCTAACCCATTATATGTTTCTATATGTTCTTTGAAATTTTCATCATAGTACTTAATCTTTATAGTCTCTTTTCTAAAGACATCTTCTCTTACATCGGGTATACTTAGACATCCTTCACAAAAAGCCCACTCCTCTCCTGTTTCTTCTAATATAGTAGGATTTATAAATACTTTTTTAAAATCCTTTAGTTCATTTTGCTCTTCTTCTGATAATTCTTCATCTTCAGAAAAAGGCAATGCATCTACGATAAAAAGACGAATCGAGCGTCCTATCTGTGGGGCTGCTAAACCAACTCCATGAGCATTATACATGGTTTCAAACATATTAACCAATAAATCTGACAAATTAGGATAGTCTTCCTCGATTTCTTTTGCCTTTTTCTTTAATACTGGATCTCCGTAAGCTACAATAGGTAAAATCATCTTAAAAATGTATTCTTTTAATGGATTCTGATCAATCCAAAATTACTAATTTATATAAATTCTTATCAAAAAAATGTAAAACATTACTACTACCCTCGCTACAGGTTGTATAAATAATCCTGAAGTATAATAGTAGCACTTATCTGATCAACTAATGCCTTATTTTTTCTTTTCTTTTTAGAAATACCACTGGCAATCATTGTATCAAATGCCATCTTTGATGTAAAACGTTCATCCATCCTCTTAACGGGAATATCTGGTAGTCGCTTCGCTAATTTTTCTAGAAAAGGCTGGATGAGTTTTTCACTTTCTGACGCTTCACCATGTAATCGTTTTGGTTCCCCGACAATAAACAATTCTACCTCTTCTTTGGCAACATAATCGCTTAACCAATTTAACAAATCGCTTGTATCCACCGTGGTTAATCCAGACGCAATGATCTTAGATTCATCTGTTATTGCAATCCCGCATCGTTTCCCCCCATAATCTATTGCCAAAATCCTTGCCATAAACACTTTTAGGCAAAAGTATAACATTATTATAAAAACACCTTACGAATACCATTTATCCTTACAAAATCTTTGTCAGCATCACAGTTACCAACTTACTTAAAATACTTTTATATCCTTTCTGACATTTATAAGAGAAGTAATAATCTCACATTGATATACCGGAGTACTCTAAATTTTCAAGGGATATATCCAAACTATTTTCATACCTATAAAGATTAACTTACTTTCGTAATTGAAAATTCAATTTAACATCAACCCAAGCCACTACATATGAATTTTAAAAAAAAGACCGGTATATTAGCACTCATTATAGGCATCCTTCTTATACTAAATATTACAAGTTACCTGAATGTATATAATAATGATTTACCCTCAGATACTTTCTTTTTCAAAAAATTCAATTTTGATACAGAAAAAAACTTCCCTTCTGTATTCTCCAGCTTATTACATTTAATTGCCAGTATTCTTTTACTCTCTATAGGTTTAACAAAACTTAAAACAAAAACAAAAAAATTCTTTTGGTTTTCGCTAAGTGTAGTTTTCTTATTCTTAGCTCTTGATGAATTACTAAGAATTCATGAAAAAATAGGACGGTATATGGATACTATGGTGGATAAATCCGGTATTTTTTATTATAGTTGGCTGATTCCCTATGGTATAGCAGTGATACTCCTTGGGATTCTATATATAAAACCATTTTTCAGACTTCCAAGAAAAACAATTATCAATTTTATAATTGCCGGATTCATTTTTATTATGGGTGCTATGGGATTAGAAATGATCACAGGATCCTATATTGACTCTTCTAATTTTGGCAATGTAGAACTTAAATTGATTCCTCAAATTTTTGTTTTATATACTATCGAAGAACTCCTGGAAATGATTGGGATTACATTTTTTAACTATGAATTACTACGTTTTAAAGTTACCAATAAAATTTCGTAGTGATTATCATCAACAATATAGTAGCTTACGAATCGAATTTTTATATTTGTCAAAATTTTAATAAATGAACCAACTAAAAGAAACCATAGAAAAAGCCTGGGACAACAGAGAGCTTTTAAAGGAAACAAATACTCAGGATGCAATTAGAAAAGTTGTAGACTTATTAGATGCCGGAGAACTTCGTGTTGCTGAGCCAACAGAAAATGGATGGCAAGTAAATGAATGGGTTAAGAAAGGCGTTGTACTGTATTTTCCAATCCAGAAAATGGAAACCTTAGAAGCAGGAATTTTTGAATACCACGATAAAATCCCTTTAAAAAGAGGATACGAAGCTAAAGGAATCCGAGTTGTTCCTAATGCAGTGGCACGACACGGAGCTTATATCTCTCCCGGGACAATATTAATGCCTAGCTATGTTAATATTGGAGCTTATGTAGATGAAGGCACCATGGTAGATACATGGGCTACTGTAGGTAGCTGTGCACAAATTGGCAAAAATGTACACCTTAGTGGTGGTGTAGGAATCGGTGGTGTATTAGAACCATTACAAGCAGCTCCTGTAATTATAGAAGATAATGCTTTTATAGGTTCTCGTTGTATTGTTGTAGAAGGTGTGCGTGTAGAGACTGAAGCTGTACTAGGTGCTAATGTAGTACTTACTGCATCTACTAAAATTATCGATGTAACTGGTGATACTCCTGTAGAGCGAAAGGGTGTCGTACCTGCCAGATCCGTTGTCATACCCGGAAGCTATACTAAGAAATTTCCTGCTGGAGAATATAATGTACCCTGTGCTCTTATTATTGGTAAACGCAAAGAAAGTACTAATAAGAAAACATCTCTTAATGATGCATTAAGAGAACATGATGTAGCAGTATAATAAATACGGATATATTGAAGAAAATAAGCTATTCAAATAATGAATGGCTTATTTTTTTATTAAGCAATTTTTTTAATTCTCTTTGTGTCTTCATTTTTTATAATTCCAGAATCTGTCCAGACACTTTTTTCCTCTCGTGTAGCTTTTCTAATTGCCAAATTTTTATTGATAGATTCCTGATTTTTATAACCCCGAGGGTGATCTAAATGGACACAAATAGCATGATATCTTATTTGCTTACTTTTAATACCAAGATTAAATAACCGTTCCCCTAATTCTCTATCCTGACCACCATATTGCATACGTTCATCAAAGCCATTAACTCTTATAATATCCTTCTTCCATCCAGAGGCATTATGCCCATTCCAACTTGCATTTGTAGGTGTTATCGTATTGAGTAATGATGCCTTAAAGCCTTTGGCTGTTAATTTATTATTCTTAAAAGATGATGGTAATCCATTTTCTTTTAACCAGGCTATATCAAAACATCTTCCAGCTAAAATATCTTCTTTGCTGATGCGCTTTGAAATATCCATAGGCAGCATAAAATAACCTCCAGATAAAAAATAACCTTTTTTTCTTTTACTTACGTGATGCCTCACAAAATCTTTTCGTGGAATACAATCACCGTCACTCATAATGATGTAAGAGGTATTACAATGTGTAATAGCCTTGTTCAAAATCTCAGATTTTTGAAATCCATTATCCTCATGCCAAACGTGAATAATAGGATAAAAAACAATTTTCTGTAATCTCCTTATTAATCTATCAGTATCTTGTGTAGAACCATCATCCGCAATAATAATTTCAAAATTCTTATAATCCTGACAATTATAGCCATATAAAACCTTCTCCAACCAAACTGGAGCATTATATGTACTTATTATTATTGATGTATCTATTTTGTTCACATGGTAAATATAAGTCAAATACCACATATTGAGCAACTAAAACCATAATTACCTTTATTATTTTACTCATCAGGAATTACCTAACTTTGTTTCAACGTATGTAGAGAAAGAAAAAATAAATGAAAAGCATATTAATTATTCAACAAAAAATGATTGGAGATGTACTCTTAACATCCATTCTTTGTGAAGCTCTTAAGAAGAGAAACCCTGAAAATACAATTGATTACCTGGTATATACTAATACAATTCCTGTTATCAAAGAAAACCCATTTATAGATACAATCGTAGAATTTAAAAACGAATACAAAAAAAACAGACGATCATTTATTAATTTTCTTAAAAGCATTAGAAACAAAAAATATGACCTGGTCATTGATGCTTATGGAAAAACTGAAAGTAATTTAATTACTTTGTGTTCTGGTGCACCAGAAAAAATATCATATTATAAATGGTACACTAATTTTATTTATACAAAAACAATCAATAGAAAACCTGTTGTGCTTACTAATGCAGGAAACGCATTAGAAAACAGATTACGTTTAATTTTTAAAGAAGAAGAAATAACTGATAACATCATTGCTCCAAAAATTTTTATAACAGATCAAGAGCGTACAGATGCAAAAGAATATCTAAAATCACAAGGATTACTGGAAAACAAACCTTTAGTAATGATAAGCGTTTTAGGCAGCACTATAGACAAAACCTTACCTTTTGAATATATGGCAACTATTATAGATGAGTTTGTAAACCTAACTCAGAGTAATATCCTCTTTAATTATATACCAAATCAAGTAAAAGATGCACAATTAATTTATGATCTTACCTCAGATTCAACAAAAAAGAATATTTATTTTGATGTTTTTGGAAAAAGTTTGAGAGAATTTATTGGAATCCTCTCACATTGTGATATGCTTATTGGTAATGAAGGAGGAGCCGTAAATATGGCGAAAGCTTTAAACCTAAAAACTTTCACTATTTTTTCTCCATGGATACGTAAAGATGCCTGGAATATGTTTGAAGATGGAATACAACACGACTCAGTTCACTTAATGGATTTTAAACCTGAGGTCTACACAAATAAGATACCTAAAGATCTTAAAGATAGATCTATAGAATTATATAAAGAATTTTCTCCAGACTTCATTATACCAAGACTTACTGATTACTTACAAACATCAAAATAAACCATTTTCGACCTGAGAGGTCAAGGCATCAAAAACAAGACTCCTTTATCATGATTCTGTGTGCTATAACCCTGGTAGAGCCTAGAGTATTCTATAAGTTAGATTTTAAACCCAAAATGTTCTTGTAATGCTTTCCACTGAGTAACGTTCTTCCCTTTTCCTATGTTCTCCCTTTTTAAGGATATGTGCTGAGTTCCGATTATCGGTACAGGAATTGGCGGTATCTGTTCTGAAAGTCTGCTTTCTGTGTTATTTAATAAACCCATAGCTTTAAACCACAGATCATCTGCTTTTGGTGTTAATTGCAAAAATAAAGATTCATCAAAAACAGTTTTATGTAAGGATTCTGGCGGGTATAAGATTCCGTTAGCCCCAATAGGTAAAACACACTTATTATCCTTTTTAAAAGCTTCTGTATATACCCATTGATGATATGGTAATAAATCACCTTTATCATCATAACGTATCATTCTTACTTGATTTGCAATAATAGCAGAAGGGTATATAAGATGTTGATTATATAAATAGGACAACCAATTTTTATGATAGATAAAATCATCATCACAAGTGACAATCGTGGTATCGGGAAATTCCTTTAAACTATGAATCAATTTCTTATGCGAACAAGTTAAATGAGAAAATCTAATTTCAAAAACGGATCCCTGTAATACTGTAAGATTATCAGGAATCATTTCCTTCAAGTCTTCTGGAAGCCACAATACTATCTTTTCTGGTTTTTTCGTTTGAGTCAGAATACTTCTTATTGTAATATGAACTTTCTCTACCCGGGAAGGAATCGTTGTCAATGAAACTATAATTGGGATTTCTTCTTTCTTTGTTTCCAAAAGTTTTTTGACCGGTATCAATCGTAATCTAACCGTTTTATATAATGATATTGGTAATTCTTTTACTTTCACAGATGTATATGATTACTTTAATTACTGTCAAAAATAAACATATTTTGCCCTAAGATTTCCTATTTGCATTGTAAACTTATAAGATGTACATTAAAATATTTTTCAAGATTACATCATAAGCTAATGAGTTAATATGTCCATTTTATAGTTGAAATCAGCACAAAAAATGTGAGAGATGAAAAAATCTGGATTTTATTTCTATTTCTTCTAATCATTCCAAGAAAAACAATATTTTTGTCCTCTTTACTTTTTTTCAAAAAAAGTTCCCTAATTTTAAACTTTAAAACTCAACAATGATCAAGCTCTCAGGGGTTATAATTACTTATAATGAGGAAAGAAAAATTCAAGAATGCTTAGCATCTCTTGTAGATGTTGTTGATGAAATTGTTGTGGTCGATTCATATTCTACAGATAGAACTGAAGAAATCTGTAAGCAGTTTGATGTTAAGTTTGTCAAACAAGAATTTTTAGGGTACCTAGAACAAAAAAACTTTGCCATTACTCAAGCGTCACATGATCATATTGTCTCATTAGATGGTGATGAAGCACTATCTCCAGAATTACAAAAATCAATCATAGCATTAAAATCAAACTGGGTATATGACGGATACTATATGAACAGATATAATTGCTTCTGTGGTCAATGGATCAAACATTCAGATTGGTATCCCGATAAAAAACTAAGAGTTTTTGTTAAAGGAAAAGGAGAATGGAAAGGAATTAACCCACACGATTCTTATAAATTATTTGGGAATAGTAAAGAAGGTAAATTGAAAGGTGATATTTTACATTGGAACTATCCTACATACAGTGATTACAATAAAAAAATTGAAAAATTCTCCACAATATCATCACATTCTTATCATAAATTAGGCAAAAAAGCTACATTATGGAAAATATATTTTAATCCATTCTGGGCGTTTTTTAAATCTTATTTTATTCGATTGGGCTTTCTGGATGGACTTAATGGATTTGTTATTTGCTCTCAAACAGCAAACCTCACATTCCTTAAATATATCAAATTAAGAGAATTAAGCAAACAAAACAAACACTAAATCAATAAGAGAGTTCTCTTATTATTGCTAAAATTTCTATCCTATTCTCTATACTTTTTTTTCCAAAAAAATATTCTTTTTTTCCAAGCTTTTTTTCTGTAATATTTTTGCTGAAAAGCTTCTGTTAATCCCCACATTTTTTGAAAAATTAACCTTTCATCTTCTCCGGTAAGTTTAGCATATTCATTAGACATAATAGCAACCATCTCTTTTTTTGGTGTCAGTTTACAAAAATTATAAATTCTGGTATCAAAATCCATAGTACCAAAATTCATCCTATTTAAATCTACTAAATAAAAATCATAACCAGAAGGTGTTTTAACAATTAGTGTATTTCCTGGAGAATGATCTAGAAAATGTATTCCTTTTTGATGTAAATCATATGTGAAACTTGTAAACGCTCTTAAAATATGTTCTTTATCTGGATAATCCGGTTGTGTTATAAGTTCGCGGTATGTCAGATCATAAGCTAATAACTCACTCATATAATAACTTCTTTTAAACAAAAATGAAGTGGTTTCGAGCTGATATGCAACAGGAAAAGGTGTTTTAATACCAAACTCCAATAATTTATTCGCATATTGATATGAGCGTTCGGCTTTTGACTTTCTAAAAAAGCGATAGGCTACCTGATTAATTACATTAGGAATTTTAAAAGATTTAATTGTATACTTTTTATCATTAATAGTTATAATTTTAATGACATTTCTATCTCCATCTCCTAATATATCTTGGTAAGTATCAAAATTTGTAATAGCATCTTTTGCATCTCTTTCAATGGCTTTATAATCAGAATGTATTATAAATTTATTTTGCATTCTCTTAAACTATTTCTTTTGTAAATATGTATCATTATATCAAAGCCCTCCATAATATATCATCAAGATCTTAGAATTGTAGCAAATATATTCAAATAAAAATCGCGTTTTACCTATTTGCAGATTTTTAATCTAATTTTGAATCGTTCATTTTTAAGACAGATTTAAAATTCTTATGCCTTGGATCTCAATTAGAAAAGTAATGACTATCTTCCATTTCTAACTTGGATTAATCTATAGCATGATGCATTTTCAATAGAAAAAACTTTATAGAGCTATTTTTCCTAAAGTTGCTAATGAATATTTTATAATAGATAAAATCAAACTTCTCTCTTTTCTTTATATTTGTCCTATGACAAAACAACCCCTATCTTGTTCATTAGTTACGCCTACGTATAACTGGCCTCAGGCCTTGGAACTTCTTTTAATAAGTATTAAAAACCAGACTATTTTCCCTGATGAAGTAATTATTGCGGATGATGGTTCGCAGAAGGATACTGCTGACTTAATAAAAAAAATGCAAAAGAACTACCCTGTTCCGTTACATCATATATGGCATGAGGATATTAAGAACCGAAAACCTGCCATAATGAATAAAGCGATTGCCAGTGCTAAATATGAATATATTATTGAGATTGATGGCGATATCATTATGCATCCGGATTTTGTAAAAGATCACCTTTCTCTGGCGGAAAAAGATGTTTTTTTATATGGTAGCAGAGTTAATATTAAAGAAAACCATTTAGCAACTCTTTTTAAAAATAAACAAACCTCCTTTACTTTCTTTTCTAAAGGTATCAAAAAAAGAGGACGCACCTTACGCATTCCTTTACTAGCTAATCGATACAAAACTGAAGAAAAACGTTCAACTAAATTAAGAGGATGCAATATGTCTTTTTGGCGAGAAGACTTTATTAAGGTAAATGGATTTAATGAAGCACTTACAGGCTGGGGAATAGATGATAGCGAGATGATACAGCGTCTCATTAATATCGGTATTAAAGGCAAAAGATTAAAATATAAAGGGCTAGTATATCATATTTACCATCAGGAACAAGACAAAAGTCATATCGAAGTGAATAAAATAATAGAAAAAGAAACTACTGAGAAAAAAATCACTTACATAGATAAAGGTGTTGATCAATATTTATAATTTAATCAATAGAATTTCTCAAGGCTCTGCCTAGAGTGTAACGCATAGAATCAGGACAAAGGAGTCTTGTTTCCTGATTATTGTAATGAAGCGGGCTTATTTTTAATAACTTGCACTCTTGGATTAAGGTAGTTCATATAACATCAGCCTACTATTTCTTTATATATCTGATAAGTATTATTTCCAAGTTTTTTAGCTGTATAATTAAGAATGAATTGCTGATATGAAATCTCTTTGAATTTAGTGCTTAATGAAGAAGACTCTAATAGAATTTTCAATTTATCAGCTAATGCAGCTACATCACCTACTTGAGTTAAAAAACCATTTTTAGCATCTTCAATGGCTTCTCCCACAATGCCAACTTCTGTAGAAACTACAGGAACCTTTTTATAAAAAGCTTCTAATACAGTAGTAGGTCCACCTTCTCTCTCTGATGTCATTAAATACACATCAAATTGCGGTAATAATAGAGACGCTTGTGTTTTGAACCCTATAAAAGAAATATAATCTTCTAATTTTAAATCCTTCACTAATTCCTGAAGTTCTGGAGTAAGTTTAGAAAACTCTCCTATCTGAATCATATGAATATCTTTAAAATTCTTTTCATAGATAAGAGCGTGCAGCGTTTTTATTAATGTAGGTAAATCTTTTGCTCTTGTATGATTGGCTATATTTCCTATAATTTTAGTCTCATTATCAATGTCAAATTCTCTTCTTATATTAAAATCAGAAGCTAACACTTCATTTTCTACCTTAACTCCGTCATAAACAACACAAAGTTTTGAATGATTCTTAGCGTATAAAACTTCTTCAAAATGATTAAGAACTACCTGAGAAACGCATAAAATTTTATGAATATTCTTATAATTATATTTGTACTTGCTCAAAGCACTAATTTTTCTACTAATTCCTTTTTTTGAAAAAACAGTTTTTGTCTTCAACCTCATCAAAATATCTGTTATTACATAACCAGTTACAGAATCACTTGTATGAAGATGGAGTAAGTCAAAGTTATTTTCTATTACACATTTTTTCAGCAGTTTCCTGTATGCTTTATTATAAGGTTTTAATCTAGGAATAGTAATTACATTAATTTCATATGCTCCGGCTAATTCACACAACTTGGTATTTTCATAGCAAAAAAGAGATTGCGCTACCCCCAATCTATTCAACTGTTCAATTAAATAAATAAGTTGCTGTTCATTTCCGCCCCAACTTTTAGCACCAGATATATGTAAAACCTTCATAAGATAAAACGTATTAATATTGACAAATATATAGTAATTTTGAGCCTTGTACAGAAACAGCATCAATTTGTGCTATCAATTCATCAAACTTATAACTAAATGATAGACTATAGAGAGGAAATAGAGGAAACCATTGCCACCCTAAAACGTGGGGGTATTATCTTATATCCAACAGATACGGTGTGGGGATTAGGCTGCGATGCTACCAATCCTGGAGCTATCGATAAACTATACAGGCTAAAAAACAGAGTAGAAAGTAAATCTATGATCTGTCTTGTTAGCGATTTTAAAATGCTACAGCAGTATGTAGAAGAAATTCCGGAAGTAGCCTACGATATTCTAAAATATGCAAAAAAAGCAACTACCATCATATATGACCGACCGCTAAGAGTCGCAGAAAACATAATTTCTGAAGATAATACTTTAGGCATTCGAGTAGTAAGAGACCCTTTTTGTGGTAAATTGATTAAGAAATACAAAAGACCTATCGTATCTACCTCTGCTAATATCAGTGGTAAAGCGACACCTATGAACTTTGAAGAAATTAGCTCCGCCATTTTGGAAGGCGTAGACTATGTCGTAAATTTGCCATTGCCAAACAAAAAAGCAAAACCATCATCTATTATTAAAATTGGTGGAGATAGTGTTGTTAAAATTATTAGGAAGTAAATCGATTCATGTCTGAAATTAAAAATCACAAAGAAGCTTTATCTCATCCCGTTTTTAAAATCATTACTCAAGCAGCTTCTTCTTTAGGAATAGAATGTTATGTTATCGGAGGTTTTGTAAGAGATTATCTTTTAAAGCGAGGAACTGCGAAAGACATTGATATAGTAGCCATTGGCAGCGGAATAGAACTTGCCAGAGAAGTCGCTAAAATCTTACCTAATCATCCCAAAGTTCAGGTTTTTAAAACCTATGGAACTGCTATGCTCAAAACTGATGGCATTGAAGTAGAATTTGTGGGTGCCAGAAAAGAATCCTATAGAGAAGATAGCAGAAATCCAATCGTAGAAAATGGTACCCTACAAGATGATCAGGATCGAAGAGATTTCAGTATCAACACATTAGCATTAAGCCTGTCCTCAAAGAATTTTGGAGAATTATTAGATCCATTTCGTGGCATTAAAGATTTAACAGCCAAAATAATCAGAACACCACTAGATCCTGATATTACCTATTCTGATGATCCACTACGAATGATGCGTGCTATTCGTTTTGCAACACAATTAAATTTTAAAATTGAAGAACAATCTTTAGAAGCAATTACCAAAAACAAGGATCGTATTACGATCATAACCAAAGAAAGAATCGTAGATGAATTGCATAAGATTATAGGAAGCAACAAACCTTCTACAGGATTTCTACTATTAGAGAGAACTGGTCTTTTACCATATATCCTGCCAGAACTTACAGCACTAAAAGGTATCGATGAGGTAGAAGGACAACGACATAAAGATAATTTCTACCATACCTTAGAAGTAGTTGATAATATTTCAGAAAACACGGATGATTTATGGTTACGCTGGGCTGCCCTACTCCATGATATCGGTAAAGCCCCCACTAAAAAATTCAGTAAAAAAGTAGGTTGGACGTTTCATGGGCACGAATTTGTTGGGTCAAAAATGGTGTTTAAGTTATTTAAAAGGCTAAAAATGCCATTGAATGATAAAATGAAATTTGTCCAAAAAATGGTTTTAATGAGTTCCCGCCCTATTGTAATCGCCTCTGATGTAACAGATTCTGCTGTACGTAGACTGGTATTTGATGCTGGCGACTATATTGAAGAACTTATGACCCTTTGTGAAGCTGATATTACCACTAAAAACCCAAAACGTTTTAAGAAATATCACAATAATTTTAAAAAGGTACGTCAAAAAATGGTCGAAGTAGAAGAACGTGACCATATCAGAAATTTTCAACCTCCTGTTTCTGGTGAAGAAATCATGAAAACCTTTAATATCAAGCCATCTCGAGAAATTGGAGTGATCAAAGAAGCAATAAAAGAAGCAATTCTGGAAGGAGAAATACCTAATGAACATAAAGCTGCTTTTCAGTTTATGCTGGATAAAGGAAAACAGTTAGGATTAGTTGTTGGATAATACGCATTCATATATAAACAAGAAAAATAAAATTAGGCAAGAAAACAAACATCGCAGAACAAACACCTATACATCGAGGGTTTTTATAACTTCGAGACACTAAAAAAATATCTGAAATCCAATAGTATGAAAAAATATTTTAGAGCATTAGTGATTACATCCATCGTACTTATTTATCTAATCATTATTGCAGGTGCTGTGGTAAGAATGACAGGATCAGGTATGGGATGTCCGGATTGGCCTAAGTGTTTTGGCTATTATATCCCTCCTACTTCTGAAGCGCAAATACAATGGCAACCTCGTACCGCATACCGAGAAGGTATGATTGTGATTGTAAAAGAATCCCTAAGAGTTAGTACGAGAAACTTTACCTCATTAGAAGTATATCAACCTACAAATTGGGAAGTTTATACTAAGCATGATTATGCAAAATTTAATGTATGGCATACCTGGATCGAATATATAAATCGATTAGTCACAGTACTTTCAGGAATCCCTATACTATTGATGTTTATTTTTTCTTTTACTTTTTGGAAAGAGAAAAAATTAATTCCTATCTTATCAACCCTGATCATTATAGCAATGCTTTTTCAGGCTTGGTTAGGTAAGATTGTAGTTGATTCCAACTTGCTTCCTATTAGAATAACAGTTCATATGATAGTTGCCTTCATTATTTTGGCTGTTTTATTATTTGTGTTATATCTGACTAAGGAACGAATCACTTCCAATCGATATTCGACTGTTTTTAAAACTATTCTTGTGTTTTCTGTATCTTTAACTTTGATACAAGTAGCTTTAGGCACTCAGGTACGTCAACATGTGGATGAACAAATAAAAACATTTGGTGAATTTGCAAAATCGACTTGGCTACACCCTCCTACACTCAGTTTTTATATTCATCGATCTTTTTCGATTATAATCGTACTTATTAATGGATGGTTATTTTGGCAACATAAAAAACTACAACTTGCATTATCTAAACTAAACTGGGTTTTAATCCTAATAGCCTTAGAAGCTTTCACAGGAATATTGATGTTTTATTTTGATTTCCCTTTCTTGTCACAACCTTTACATTTAGTACTATCCTCTTTATTATTTGGAGTGCAATTTTTTATATTTTTAGAAGTCTTCAAAAATAAAGCCTGGGAAAGCTAAAAATCTAAAATTAGTCGAGAACAAGTTCGTATCTTTGCATTTCCAAAATAGTTAATAATGATTTACCGTTTCAGAATTATTCTCGACACTGAAGAAGATGTTTTTAGAGATATCGAAATCGATGAAAATTCGAATTTAGAAGAATTTCATAACGTAATTACACAATCTTTTGGCTTTGATGGTTCAGAAATGGCTTCTTTTTATACCAGTGATGAACAATGGAATCAAGGTGAAGAGATCTCTCTTTTTGATATGAGCGATGGTAGTCAACCTGTGAGGTTGATGAATGAAACTATCTTATCAGATGTAGTTCACGAAGCTTCTGTAAAACTTATCTACATATATGATTTCTTAAGCATGTGGACCTTTATGGTTGAACTTGCTGAGATTGCAGAGTTTGAAGATGGAAGAGAATATCCTAACACTATGTTTGTCCACGGTCAGTTACCAGATACAGCTCCTGAAAAAGAGTTTAAAGCAGATGGTGTAGAGGATACTGATTTTGAAAATAATGATTTTATTGATTTAGATGACTATGATGAATTGGATTTCAATGAGAATTGGAATTAATAAAAGTTACTAAGTCTAAAAGCATAATATGGCTCATTTTTTTAATTTGAAAATCAAGTAAGTACTTTTAAAATTTAGCAAAAATCATTGAATCTTTTTACAGATATATTTGTATTCACTAAAAGATTCCTTAAAGAAGAATTGTATAGATGAACTTCCCAAATTAGAAGAACATCTATCTCAATTCAAAATAATATTACAGATGGTTATAGTAACAATAAAAAAAAATGACTATCTACGATTCTTTACTATTGTAATAAGCTCTTTTTTAAAATTATAAATACAAACGGAAATTGGAAAAAATCTAGAATTCATATCGGAAAAAGGTTTTATAACAATTTATAATGACACACGTTAATTAGAGTGTATGTTATCAATTGTTATTAAAAAAGTTAAAGAATCGGGAATTTATAAATTCGGACTTAAACAAAAAACTCTGAAACTTTGAAAAAAATAATTGAACTTCAACGTAATAAACAAAATAAATGATCAATCTTTATAATACTCAAATAGAATCTCTTTCTATCCATCGAATTGGTAATAAAAGTAGAAATGAAAATATCTTTCTTTCTGACGCTCCTTATGCAATTAATGATGAATTAACGGCTTTATTAAAAGAATATTTTTTTAAACCTTTCAGAGAAAAAGAAGAAAACTATTTTCAGTTTGCAAATGAAGTTGATGTTGAGTTTAATCCATTATTTAAGATCGTCAGTGAAATATTTGATGATCCTTCATCAGCACACGAGAAGTCTAAAAGAATTGCTTCTCTCTTATATGAACAATCACAACATCCCCATATCAAAAGTGGAGAAGTCTATGTTACCTATCTAGAAAATAATACAATAGATAATGAAAAGGTAGCTGCCCTAGGTATTTTTAAATCAGAATTAAAACATGATTTTCTTCAATTTGAAGAACAGGGATCTAATATAGAGTTATTACATCAACAAGGAGTGAATTTAAACAAACTAGATAAAGGCTGTTTAATTTTTAATCACAAAAAAGAAGAAGGATATAAAATTCTTTCTGTAGATTCTAATCGCTATGACACTAAATACTGGTTAGAGCATTTTCTGGGAGTTGAAGCTTTTGAAGATGAAAATTTTTACACTAAAAAATATATGAAATTTTGTGAAGATTTCTCTAAAGATGTAGTACTACCTGCAGAGGATAAAAAAGAACAGGTGATGTTTATGAATCGTGCTGTAAATCATTTTGCTAAGAATGATACCTTTGAAGAATCCGCTTTTTTAAATGAGGTAATTGATAATCCTGAGCTTATTCCAGAATTTAAACACTATAAAACAGAAAAAGCACCTAAATATCACATTGAAGATCTCACTAAATTTCCTATTGCAAATACAGCAGTAACGGCAGCCAGAAAGAAAATAAAAAACATCATCAATCTGGACACCAATATTCAGATTAAAATGGATTTTATCAACCCTGAATCTGCGGAAAAATTTGTTGAAAAAGGCTGGGATGAAGAAAAACAGATGTACTATTACTTAGTATATTTTAACAAAGAACAGAAGGATTAATATATAGTATTGAAAATTAAATACTTATATTAAAAAACAAACGTAATAAATTCGAAAATAGACAGTATCCGTAATTTCTGTTTACACAAAATTACGGAAACTGTCTCTCTTTAACTTAAATTTTCAAATCTATTGTTTTATAATTCTCTTTTCCATAATATTACCATTGTTCGTTCTTACCTTAATCACATAGAGTCCCGTTTGTAAGTTACTTATAGTAATTTCTTTTTGTGAAGTTGATAGTACTTTTTTACCTGATAAAGTATAAATTGATACTTCTTCCGGTTCTTCATTTAACTGAACGGTTACGTTATCTTTTATTGGATTAGGATATACCATAAAATCTTTTAAAGTAAAATCGTTGGTGCTTAAGCTATTACAATCTACTTGATAACTTGCAATAACATCTTTTAAAGCAGACCAGTTAGTATCTGAATAATCAGTATCATCTACTTGTATACAAACTAAACTATTATTACTTGTAAAGTTCGAAAAAACAGTACTCAAATTTGTATTGTTTCCATTAGCTATATTTAAATTTGTTAATTCATTATCACTACAATTTAATATAATTAACTCTGAATTAGCTGAAACATCGATACTTTGTACTTGATTATTGTTACATCTAAAAAGAAATAACTCTGAATTAGTTGAAACATCGATACTTTGTATTTGGTTATTAGCACAATTAAAAATTTCTAAAGCTGTATTAGTTGAAACATCAATATTCACTAACTCATTAGTATCACAGTATAATTCTATTAAAGAGGTATTAGTCGAAATATCTAAACTCTCTAATTTACTATTGGTACATCGTAAAGTTTCTAAACTTGTAACACCTAAAACATTTAAATCGCTTATTAAACTGTTAGCACAGTTAAGATCTATTAAAGCCGTGTTAGCTGAAACATCTAAACTTTCTAAATCATTACTACCACAACTTAAAGATTTTAAATTATTATTGTTTGAAACATCAAGGTTTGTTAATTTATTAAGACTGCAAAATAAATCTTGTAAATCCGTATTATTTGATATATCTAAGTTTGATATTTGATTAAAACTACAAGACAAATTTAGTAACGCTGAATTAGTTGAAACATCTAAACTCGTTAACTGGTTGAAACTACAATCCAAATTTCTTAAAACTGTATTAGCGGAAATATCTAAACTTGTTATCTGATTATCAGAACAGTCTAATTCTACAATATTAACAAAGGCTTCCACCCCTGTCAAATCAGTTATCATAGCATCACTGACATCCATTACCCCAGTAAAAGCTATTGCCTCTCCGCAAGAGATTTCGGTATCATTGTTAGTATTAATACTTAAATTATTAACTAAGTAGCTTTTAAAATTAACATCTGGTATATTAACATTATCCGTACATTGTGCATTAATGTAGTTAGTTAATAAAATTGTAAGTAGTACTATTTTTTTCATAAGAAATAATTCTATTAAAATTTGTTGAATAGATACATAATACATTAAAGCGATTTACACTTGTATTGTTCTACATGTAAGTGTCGTTGGCATCTAAAATGTTACGTTTTACGCAAAAAATAATTTCAAACTTCTAATTTTTTGATTTTATTTTTCTGTTTTCATATTTCCAGTTTTGTTTTTAAAACTACCCCTCTAACAAGCGTTTCATATTTACATTTTCATAATTACGCCTTACAAAATCCAGACCCGTTTTTAAAATCTCTCCCATTGATTTACAACGACGAAACTTTAGATCCAGAGTAAACCCATACAGCTGTTCTCCTAGCAATTGTATATTTTCTTTACTTGAAATTTTATCTGTACACATACAATCCATTAAGGTATTGGATCTAGAGCGGGCATTCAGCATTCGTTTTGCTAATACAGAACGCTCTTCTTTTTTGTATTGTTCTATAGAACTAGGTTGCAACTTATTAGCTACAAGATCTACCATTTTAAAATTTTCTTTAAAAAACTGAGGTTGATATACCTTTAGTTTCCCTTCATAACATTGCTGATCAAAGTCAATAGCCCTGATCTTATATTCTACCTGATCAAAGTCATGTGTAGGCACAATAACATAATTGTAGGATCGCATATCTCCTAATAAGCGCATCTGGCAACGCTCATTAAACTTCACAAATTCTTTAGCAATTTGAGCCTTCGCTCTATCACTAAGATCATCTAAAAAATCCTTAATAAATTCATCTCCCGGAATTCCCGCAATATGCTCTTCAATTAAAGTGTTTTTATACACTAAAAAATTAATTCTATTAGGAGAAAACATATGTTCTAACTCCAACCCATAAATACGAGAGGCATCCGCCTTCTTTACATAAATATATGTGTAATTATCATTGAGAATATTTCGTATTTTAATTCTAAAGGGTTTAGAATTCCCAAATGTACAGTAATCAATAGCATCTATATTCAGGAACTCAATAGTATCCTCATTCCCATCAGAGTGAAGAATTGTATAAACTTTTTTTAAACTTGACTCTATTTCTACCCGTTCGTGTTCTTCATAATATACCCGGATCCATAATGTATCTTCATCATTACTATCATACACTACAATAGAACCAGAAAACCGAAGTAAGTCGTCGTAAAAAACAGGGATTTTGATCTGACGATTACAATCCTTTAAATATGAATCTAATCTATCATTTATAGGATATGTAGGTTTCTTCTTAGACATTAATTTTTCTTCCATAAAATAAAATTAATCAAAATATACCAACCTACTTCGTCTATTTGTTGGAATATCATTATTTTGCGTTTTTAGCAGTATATTTATTATTAGATATATCCTGTAATAGTTATAAAGTCACAACCTAGTCTTGTAACTACCAAATAAGTAGAAACTCAGTCATCAATTCTTATCATAAATACTGTAAAACTTATGACAAACCCAGCAATTAAAACTTTGTGAAGTTTATCTTATGTTCATTTTAAAATTATAATTTATATCATGAACATGTAACAAAATCAACAGACCATCGTCTTACTGAATATAAACGCTAAAAATAATCACTATTGGAAACCATCTTAACTTTACAAAATCTTACAAAAAGATTTGGGGCAATTACTGCGGTGAATGATCTTTCATTTACAATAAAAAAAGGGAATGTATACGGTATTCTGGGTCCAAACGGAAGTGGTAAATCAACTACTCTGGGAATTGTTCTCAATGTGGTCAATAAAACTACCGGTAACTTTAAATGGTTTGATGGCAATACATCAACGCATCAGGCGCTTAAAAAGGTAGGAGCCATTATAGAACGTCCTAATTTTTATCCTTATATGACAGCCGCTCAAAATTTAAAGCTAGTCTGTAAAATTAAAGGAGTAACTCCTGATAAAATTGAAGAAAAATTAGAGATTGTTGGTTTATTAGATAGAAAAGATAGTGCTTTTAGTACATTTTCATTAGGAATGAAACAAAGATTAGCGATTGCTTCTGCATTATTAAACGATCCAGAAATTCTTATTCTTGATGAACCCACCAATGGATTAGATCCACAAGGAATTCATCAAATACGAGAAATTATAAAAGTAATTGCAGCTCAGGGAACCACAATTCTACTTGCTTCACACCTTTTGGATGAAGTAGAAAAAGTATGTAGCCATGTGGTTATTATCCGCAATGGTATAAAACTATATTCAGGACCTGTAGATGAAATGAATGTCAACTTTGGTTTTTTTGAGCTCAATAGTAATCAAAATAGTGTATTAAAAAAATGGCTGTCTGATCATTCGGGTTTCGGGGAAATTAAAGAAGAAGATGACAAACTCATAGCCTATTTGACTCAGGATATTGATGCAGAAAGCTTAAATAAAGAAGTATTCGAAGCAGGGACTATCTTAACACATCTTGTGAAAAGAAAAGAAAGTCTGGAAGAACAATTTTTACAATTAACAAATAACCTAAACTAAGGCATGCTACGATTACTTACAATAGAATTTCATAAACTACGATACAATAAAGCTGCGAAGATATTAACCATTACCTATTTTGTTTTATTAACGGCTATCTCGTTAATTGCTTCATATGAGTTTAATTTTGGTGGTGTTCATATTAGACTAGCTGATCAGGGAATTTTTAATTTCCCTTATATCTGGCATTTTAATGCCTGGTTTGCAGCATGGCTGAAACTGTTTTTGGCTATAGTCATTGTAGCGATCATGGCTAATGAATATACTAATAGAACACTAAAGCAAAATCTAATTGATGGACTTAGTAAAAAGGAATTTTTAGCGTCTAAATTCTTAACCGTTGTCATATTCTCATTATTATCCACTGTATTCTTATTTATCGTATCGCTGATTCTGGGATTGATTTTTTCAGATTTTAATGAGTTCTCAATTATCACTACAGATCTCGAATATATCTTTGCTTACTTTATAAAACTAGTTGGCTTCTTTTCATTCTGTATGTTTTTGGGTATTCTTATCAAAAGATCAGCCTTTGCCCTTGGTTTTTTAATTTTTTGGCAAATTATTGAAGGTGTATTTAAATTAATTTCAAGTTTGTTTAAATGGAAATTCGACACTGATATTTTAGATAAGATAGTTATTCAATTTCTCCCATTAGAGAGCATGAGTAACCTCATTAAAGAACCTTTTACAAGACTTAGTATCGTACAGTCCACAATGAACCAATTTAATGAAAGTTCTGAAGTTAACTCAGGAGTTCACTGGTATGAGATTTTAATTGTATTAATTTGGACAGGAATATTCTTAAGTCTTTCTTATTATCTTCTTAAAAAGAGAGATTTATAATATCTTTGAGTTATTCAACTCAACACATGAAACATCTCGCCTCTATACTATTACTTTTCACAAGTCTATCTTTATTAGGACAGGGAGAAGCTAATAATTGGTATTTTGGACAAAATGCAGGGCTCAATTTCAGTACCACACCTCCTACAGCACTTACAAATGGTCAATTAAACACCTTAGAAGGCTGTACTACTATTTCTGATGCGAATGGAGCACTGTTATTTTATACAGATGGCTCCGTTATATACACTAGAAACCATACTCCTATGCAGAATGGAACTGGATTATTAGGAGATAGTTCCAGCACCTCTTCTGCGCTGATCGTTCCGCAGCCTAATACCCCAAATATCTATATCGTTTTTACCGTAGATGAACCTCATCATTTAAATGCGGATAATGATGTTAATACAATAGATGGAGATGGTGTTAATAATGGATTTGCTTATTCTGTTGTTGATATGACATTGGATAATGGTAATGGAGGAGTAATCAGCGGACAAAAAAATATTTCATTAATCACTTATGATACCTCTGATACTTTAGAAAGTTTATATAAATGCTCTGAAAAAATAACTGCTGTAAAAAGTGATGATTGTAACTCCTTTTGGGTAATTACTCATTTTATTGATACTTTCTATGCCTTTGCTATTGATCAGACTGGTATTAACATAACTCCTGTTACTTCTAAGGTAGGAGTAACCGTCCCTGTATCGGGATACAGGCGTAATGCATTAGGATACATGAAAACTTCTCCAGAAGGAGATAAATTAGGAGTAGCACATCTGGGGTTAGCCACACAGACTGCTGGTGACGGGCCTGGTAAAGTGTTATTATATGATTTTAATAATAGTACTGGGATTGTCAGTAATGAATTAGAATTATACAATGGAGATGCTCCCTACGGAATCGAATTCTCTCAGAGCGGTCAACGGCTTTATACAACCATAGGTATAGGGGATGCAGGAATTGATTTTGGTTTTGTAATGCAATTTGATCTCTCGTTACCTGTTAATCAGATCGCAGCTAGTGGTACACGACTACTTAATGAGATATCACAAGATTCCTCTGATTTTAGTGCAGGAGCATTACAGTTAGGACCCGATGGAAAAATATACAGAGCATTATACAATTTTACTAATGACCAAGGAAATTATTTAGGGGTCATTGAAAATCCAGAAGAAGTAGCATCAAATATCATCTACAAAGAGCAAGGGGTATTAGTCAATACAGATGGGCTACGGTCATCACAAGTAGGTCTGCCTCCATTTATACAATCAATTTTTTCTCAAACTGTGGATATTATTAATAATGGCGATCCTACAAATACCAATCTTATACTATGTGATGTCAACACCTATAGGTTAGAATATCAAGATATCATGGGTGCAACCTACTCTTGGTTCAAAGATAACGTCCCGATAGCAAATACTAGTTTTTTTTTAGACATTATAGATAGTGCAAATTATCGGGTAGAAATTGATCTTAATGATGGTAGTTGCCCTCTTATCGGAGTTGCCAATGTTACATTTGTACCACTTCCTGTAGCTAATGATTCATCAATTACACAGTGCGATACTTATGTAGATCCAGATGATGGAATTACTTTATTTAATCTTACTGAGTTAACCGATCAGATTACTGATTCCAGTACAGACCGAACTGTCTTATTTTTCAGTGATATGATGAGTGCTCAGAATGGTTTTCCTGAAATTACCAATCCAGAAGCGTATGAAAACACCTCTGTCCAACAGTTATTTACCCGGGTTATTGACAATATAACCGGATGTTACGATATAGCGACAGTAGATCTCTTAATTAGTAATAATACTGCTAATGATGCGATTTTAGAATTGTGCGATGATGATGGTATTGAAGATGGTTTACGAGAATTTGATCTTACGGTAGCAGATTCACAAGTACTGCTGGGCATTACTGATCCTAATTTATCTGTAATGTATTATGCAACGAATATTGATGCCCTAAATAAAGTCAATGCTATAAGTACATTTACCAATACAACTCCTTATACTCAAAATCAGGAAATAGTATATGCCAGAGTAGAAGATAATCAGAATCGATGTTACGGAATTAATACAGTAGAACTATTACTTAGTCCATTACCAGATATCGAGGAAACCGAGGAAATAATTCTATGTCAGGATGAAACGATCGAGATTAATTCAGGATTACAATCAGGAATTAGTTCCAATACTTTTAACTATCTATGGTCTACCGGAGAAACTACCGAACAGATTACGGTTACAGAAGAGGGCACATATACTGTAACCGTTATTAACAAAAACACATTATGTACTAAAGAAAGAACTGTTACTGTCATCCTATCTAAACCTGCGGTTATTCAACAACCTATAGTAATACAGGATGCTACTTCAAACAACACGGTCACCATCAATCTGGTAGAGCCCGGAGATTATGATTTTGCAATTGCTTTTAATGATAGTAATATAAGAACATATCAGGATAGCCCTGTTTTTAATAATGTCCCATCAGGTTTTCATACAGTATATGTAAGAAACAAAAATGGATGTGGTGAGGAAGTAACTCAGGAAATTTCTGTAGTAGGTTTTCCAGCATTTTTTACACCGAATGGTGACTCATTCAATCAAACCTGGAATGTAGATGGAATATCAGCGCAAGTGATAGGTAATTCGCGGATTTTTATCTTTGATCGTCATGGTAAATTAATTAAACAACTTATGGCCAATGGGAATGGTTGGGATGGAACTTATAGTGGTCAACCTATGCCATCTAATGAATATTGGTTTAGAGTAGAATTAGAAGATGGCAGAATCGCAAAAGGAAGTTTTTCTTTGATACGATAAAGGTTTCCTAAAAATTGGACTGAACCTAATCATATCAAACCCTATTCTGTATCTTTAAACAGAAAAAAGAAAGCGTATATAATGAAATTTACAATTGAATCAGAGTTTAAACCTACAGGAGATCAACCAGAAGCTATAAAACAATTAGTCTCTGGTGTAGAGGCAGGAGAAAAATATCAAACATTATTAGGTGTTACGGGTTCCGGTAAAACTTTTACCGCAGCCAATGTGGTTAATGAAGTTCAACGCCCTACCTTAGTATTAGCACACAATAAGACACTGGCAGCGCAATTATATTCTGAGTTCAAACAATTTTTTCCAAAAAATGCGGTTGAATATTTCGTTTCTTATTATGATTATTATCAACCAGAAGCATACATTCCTACTTCTGGCACTTATATCGAAAAGGATCTTTCTATCAATGAAGAGATTGAGAAATTAAGATTAAGTACAACTTCTTCCCTACTTTCAGGAAGAAGAGATGTACTCGTAGTAGCATCCGTGTCCTGTATTTATGGTATAGGAAACCCCATAGAGTTTCAAAAAAACGTAATTTCATTAGCACAGGAGCAAGTCATTTCCAGAACAGCACTCTTACATAAACTGGTACAAAGTCTATACTCAAGAACCGAGGCAGAATTTAATCGAGGTAATTTTAGAATCAAAGGAGATACTGTAGATATTTTTCCAAGCTACGCTGATGATGCTTTTAGAATTCATTTTTTTGGGGATGAAATTGAAGAAATCGAAGCTTTTGATGTTAAGACCAATGCGGTTATTGAAAAATATGAACAAATTACGATTTACCCGGCTAATATGTTTGTAACCTCTCCCGATGTACTGAATGGAGCTATTGACCAAATTAGCTTAGATCTTGGAAAACAAATAGACTATTTTAAAGAAATTGGAAAACATCTGGAAGCTAAACGATTAGAAGAACGTACAAATTTTGATCTCGAAATGATTCGTGAATTAGGATATTGTTCAGGTATCGAAAATTACTCACGATATCTTGATGGAAGACAACCCGGCACACGCCCTTTCTGTCTATTAGATTATTTTCCAGACGATTTTTTAATGCTTGTGGATGAAAGTCATGTAACAGTATCTCAGGTACACGCAATGTATGGTGGAGATAGATCCAGAAAAGAAAATCTGGTAGAATATGGATTTAGATTACCAGCCGCCATGGATAATCGCCCATTAAAATTTGAAGAATTTGAAGCAATTCAGAATCAGGTTATCCATATCAGTGCAACTCCTGCAGATTACGAATTACAAAAAAGTGAAGGAACCTATGTAGAACAGATCATCAGGCCTACAGGACTACTAGACCCTATTATTGAAGTACGTCCCAGCCTGAATCAAATTGATGATCTGATTGAAGAAATGCATATCCGTATTGAAAAAGATGAACGTATTCTGGTTACTACGCTGACCAAGAGAATGGCTGAAGAATTAGCCAAATACCTTACCAGAATTGATGTCCGCTGTAGATACATACATAGTGATGTAGATACTTTAGAACGTGTAGAGATTATGCAAGATCTGAGAAAAGGGCTTTTTGATGTTTTAATAGGTGTCAATCTTTTACGTGAAGGGTTAGATTTGCCAGAAGTCTCCCTAGTTGCTATACTGGATGCTGATAAAGAAGGATTTCTTCGTAATAACAGGTCTTTAACGCAAACTATCGGAAGAGCCGCAAGACATGTGAATGGAAAAGCAATTATGTATGCTGATAAGATTACTAAAAGTATGCAATTAACTATAGATCAAACCAGCTACAGACGAGAGAAACAAATTGCCTATAATACAAAACACGGAATTACACCGACTGCAATTAAAAAATCATTGGATAATGCACTTGCAGGTAAAAAAGTAGAGCCTTATCAATTTGAAAATGCTCCTACCCTGCAAGCAGCAGAGGAAGAAACCGCTTATTACACAAAAGAACAGCTGGAAGTTCGCATTAGAAATGTTCGTAAAGAAATGGAAAAAGCTGCGAAAGATTTAGATTTTATGACTGCCGCAAGATTACGTGATGAAATAAAGATGATGCAGGCAAAGATACAGGATCAAAAAGTATAATTGTTACTGAACAGATACTATCCAATTCAGAGTACCATAGATAACTAACTAATTTTAAAAAGATAACCATGGAAACCAGTTCGATTGAACAATTTATTGAAGGAATTCCAAAAGCAGAACTTCATTTACACATTGAAGGTACTCTTGAACCTGAACTTATGTTTGCTTTTGCAAAAAGAAACAATATCAAAGTTAATTATGAAAATGTATCCGAAGTAAAAAAAGCATATCAATTCAACAATTTACAGGAATTTCTTGATATTTATTATGCAGGAGCAAATGTATTGATTACTGAACAGGATTTCTATGATTTAACCTGGGCTTACCTTATTAAGGTTAAAAAACAAAATGTATTACATATTGAAATCTTCTTTGATCCACAAACACATACAGATCGGGGTATTCCCTTTGAAACCGTAATTAATGGTATACATAAAGCACTGGAGCATGGTGAAGAAAAATTAGGAATAAGCTATCGATTGATTATGTCTTTTCTTAGACATCTTGATGAAGCTTCTGCCTTTAAAACCTTAGAACAATCATTACCTTATAAAGATTGGATTACTGCAGTAGGACTTGATTCTTCAGAACTGAATAATCCTCCGTCTAAATTTCAACGAGTTTTTAATAAATCCATAGAAGAAGGGTATATAACAGTTGCACATGCAGGAGAAGAAGGTCCAGCTTCCTATATATGGGAAGCACTTGACTTATTAAAAGTAGACCGGATTGATCACGGTAACCGATGTCTGGAAGATGAAAAATTAGTAAAAAGACTTGTCAAGAATCAGGTACCCCTTACCATATGTCCTCTTTCTAACCTAGAACTAAAGGTAGTTACCAATCTAAAAGATCATCCTATCGCTTCTATGCTGGCTAAAAACCTACTAGTTACCGTCAACTCTGATGATCCAGCCTATTTTGGCGGATATATGAATGAAAACTATATAGCAATTGCCAGAGCACTTGATTTATCTAAAAGGCAAATTACTGACCTTGCTAAAAATAGTATCAAAGCAAGTTGGCTAGACGATACCCAAAAAGAAAAATTAAAAATCCAGATAGAAACTTATTTTAAAAATAGTTAATCAATTAGCTACTACAGGTTTCTAATGTCTCTTTAGATTATTATGTAGTATTTTAGAAAAAAAATCAATGAAAAAAGTATTCAAAAAAAGACTTAAAAAACTAATATTCATATTAGTAGTAATTTTTATTTCACTATTTGTTTTTCGATTTATTTATGGATATACTAAAAAAGTAGATACTACAAATAATCAAGCTCAGTTCTTTGATAACATCTCTAATAGCAGAAAGAATTATGCGTCTAAAAAGTATCAGATTAAATCCAGTAATACGGTACAAACATCTGTAAATGTTGATCAGAAATATGAGAAAATTGCAGAGATTAAATCCAAGTCTACAGAGTTTGATAAGGAAGAATCAGATGCCAGAAAAAAAATAGAAAAATATAAAGCGTTAATTCAGTTCGAACAGAAAAGTGGAAATCAAGGAACAAGAAAACTCAATCTATTAATCGGTGTTCCCCCAGAAAATTTTGATGCATTATATAAAGACCTTATCCATATTGGAAAAATACAAGCGAAACAGATTACGAAAAAAGATAAAACTAATGAGTATAAAGAGTTAAATGCAAAAAAAGCCTCTCTGGAAAAGATCAGAGCATCTTTAATAGAGTTAAAAACAAAAGGAGGTAAAATTGATGAATTCATGCAATTAGAAAATAGAATTCTGGAAATAGAGCAACAATTACAAGGTCTCGGTGTAAGTCTTGGTGATTTTGATGACGAAAATGAGTTCTGTACGGTACAGTTTTCTTTATTAGAAGGTAAAGAAATCAATATAAGCATTATACACAGGGTAAAGGTAGCGCTGGAATGGACTATAAAAATCTATCTTCAATTAATAGTGATGTTCTTTTTCTTAACCTTATTTGCATATCTATTCCTATTAGCAATTGAAAAATTAAAAATTTTAGAAAATATAATTAATAAGAAATAGTGGTCTTACATCGAATGAGAGAAAAATTCAGTAGTATGTTTATCCTACTACAAACTATAAATAGATATGGGTAATTGATCCTGACGGTGCTTTAGTCTAATTCATAAAAACAATTTCAATCTACCTAAATAGAACTCAGGAAAAGAATTGAAAAAATCTTATTTTTTAAGAATATCGTTTACAATTTTAAGATGGTGTTTAGTATGTAATTCAAGAAAACGTTTTGCCTGCTTGATATTTAAATGACCAAAAACGGGATGAACAAAATTTGCATTTTGATCCAATATTTCTAATTCTTTAAGATTAATTCTAGCTTCCTCTAATTGGGATAAAATTTCTTCAGTTTTAATTTTGTAGGGTGGTAATACAGAAGCAGGAGATTTAGCAGTACCTCTAGGAATATAACCTAATAAAAAAGAAAAAGTTCTTGACAAACTAAATCGGTTTTTATACACCGAGGGGTCTGAACTTTTTAAAACAGCATAAATTTTATTTATAACTTTAAGACTATGATCCAAATGCCAGGCAATAGAAACCTTTGAAACATTAGTTCTTTCTAAATCTTTAAATTGAATAAGGTATGCGATATCGTATAATTTACTATCCATTGACATTATTTTGAATAATTACTACCTATTCCCCACGAGTAGATATACCACCAAACCTTACTTTATATAAACAACGTAAATTAATGTTATTTCATTGTACACCTACATCATTTTTAATAAAATTTATTGTGTCTTTATTTCTTAATCTTATAGAATCAAATATAATTCATTTTGCATATATTTTCATTCAATCAATTATTCCTTAAGGAAAATCATGTATTCCAAAATGATATTTCTAAAGCTGATTTTAACACTAAAAACCTACAAATCAATCAATTTTAAAGAATAATCTTACAAAAATAGCATATTCGACCTAATGAAAATCACCTATTAATTTCTTAAGTTTGCCATATCACACTCTTCATTAATTATATGTATCTACAAAATCTATACGTACATACATATTAGTAACATTTTATTAGGGCTAAAAAATTAACAATACAGCAAGGTATTGTTCAATGAATTAAAACTTTGTCAATATTAACAAAGTTAAAAGTACCCCAAAATGAAACCAATAGTATTGTCACTACTGACCGATGTATTCTCTAAGGATTCATCTAGAACAAAATCTAAAACAACTATAAATCGAATTTTTATTACGGACACGGATCCACAATCAGAAAGAACAATAATGATTGAAGAAGATGAATATTCTATCTGGGCCTACCTATTACAACCAGATATGCAAGGAATTGATTTTGATGGATTCATATGCGCCGTTATCGATCCAAAGACTATGAAAATCGATCCTAAAGATGCTACAAAAAATGGAAATGCAACTCCTTTAGACGCTACTTTTTCTAATCAGTATAGTTATGTAAAAGGAATCAAAAAGGAAGATATTAATGTTAGCTGGAAGCCTAACAAAATAGAGGTCTTATTAAAAAAAGAATTATATCTAATTATGGATATCGAAACAAAAACAAGTTATTCTAAAGCACTTGCTTCTGATTGCTACTATGGAAACAAACTAAACGCACCGGCGTAATTGACAGAAATGATCTTTACCTAATCTTTTTATAAAACATGAGAGAGTAAATTTTATAAATTGAAGTCTTTAAAATCCTAAAATAAAAACGTCCTCGGAGAAGAGGACGTTTTACATAACATTAACTAGCTAAACTTGAAACTTACTTACGAAATTTCTATTAATCTTTTTGGTTGTACCTTCGCTTCTTCTTTTTTAGGAAGCTTTACTGATAAAATTCCATTTGCATATTCAGCAATGACATCTACAGTATTGATAGAATCCGGTAAATTAAATGATCGTTTAAACGTACTGTAACTAAACTCTTTGCGAGTGTACTTACTCTTTTCGTCTGTTGATTCCTTTTTTAATTCTGATGAAATTATCAATACATCATTGTCCAACTCAAGGTTAAAATCTTCTTTTGTTAGACCAGGAGCAGCTAACTCTATCGTAAATTCATCATCGTTTTCTATAACATTTACTGCTGGAGTATTGTATCCAATCTTATTTTCAGTAGCAACTCCACCAAACCAATCAGCGTTCAATACATTATCAAGAATAAATGGTAATCTGTCTGTTCTTTTTACTAAACTCATCTTTTTATATTTTTAAGTTAATTTAAATTTCTTATTCGATGAGTATATAGCAATTAAGATTCCAATTTAATTTAAATGCCATTATGTCTTAATTGCAGAAGATTTAACTGTCTTTTTGTCAAAATATTTTAAAATTAATGACCTTATTGTATAAAAAAACTTCTAAGGATTACTCAGAAGTTTACTGGCTGCTTTCCAATTTTTAGAATTAATTATAAAATTTTGTAAAGATTGCCATCAACTCTTTTGGAGGAATTACTTTATTAGGGTAGGAATGCATTTCTTTCAGCACTGTATCAATTGCCTCAGGACGTAATCCCATCTGAAGCCCCATATTCCTGATCTTATGCAATTCTGACGGCACTGATTCTTGATCCACGTTCATTAGCAAAACTAATCTATGAAATTGTAATATTCGTTCCGACTCAGGATGTATACTTTTCTTTTGCACTCCTTTCTCCATAAGCTCTCCAAGCTCGTGAGCAGTTATTCCTAATTGTTCTGCTACAGCCAAAATAAAGCCATACTCCTCTTCTTTTACCTTATTATCCGCTCTTGCAAATTCAATCATCTCTGAAAGCAAACTCAATTTTTCTTCTTTACTATACATATGTTGTTTTAATAAATTCCTAGACACTAATTAGTTTCCCTTACAAATATTAAAAAAACAGCCAGACTACAAGATACAAATGTCATCTTTTTATTGAATTATCATTAAAAAAAGTACCTTTGCGCTATGGGACTAACAAATAATGATATTTTTAAAAAATTACGTGTTGCGCATAAATTACGTGATGATGATATCGTAAAGATTTGCGCACTTGTAGACTTTAAAGTCACTAAAAGTGAATTAGGTGCTTTATTCAGAAACGAAGACCATCCTAAATATATGGAATGTGGAGATCAAATACTACGTAATTTCCTAAATGGATTAGTTATTCATCTGAGAGGTCCAATGCCTAAAAAGGAAAATAAAAAGTAAGTTTTTATATGCATACATAATTAAAAAATCCTGTGGAGCTAGCTCCACAGGATTTTTTAATTACATAAAGCAGTCATCCTATTAAGGTGACTTATTACAAGATAGCACTAAGCCAATACCGCTTGTACTTTATCAGCAGCTTCTTGAAATTGTACAGCACTCTGTACATCGAGACCACTACTATCAATTAATTCTTTTGCTATATCTGCATTTGTTCCTTGCAAACGTACTATAATAGGAACTTTAATTGCGTCTCCCATATTTTTGTAAGCATCAACGACACCTTGTGCTACGCGATCACAACGTACAATTCCACCAAAAATATTGATCAAAATTGCCTTTACATTATCATCTTTTAAGATAATTCTGAAAGCTTCTTCAACACGTTTAGCATCCGCTGTACCACCTACATCTAAAAAGTTTGCTGGTTCTCCACCCGCTTGCTTAATTAAATCCATAGTGGCCATAGCTAGACCAGCTCCATTTACCATACACCCAACATTACCATCAAGATCTACATAGTTAAGTCCAACCTCATTAGCCTCTACTTCTATTGGATTTTCCTCTCGGATATCTCTCATATCTACATAATTCTTATGACGATATAAGGCATTGTCATCAATAGTAACCTTAGCATCTACAGCCATAATTTTACTATCACTTGTCTTTAAAACCGGATTAATTTCAAATAATGAAGAATCTGATTGCACATACGCTGTATATAAAGCTCCTACAAATTTTGTCATTTCTTTAAAAGCGACCCCACTTAATCCCAGGTTAAATGCAATACGTCTTGCTTGAAAAGGCAATAAACCAACAGAAGGATCTATTTCCTCTGTAAATATTAAATGTGGTGTTTCTTCTGCAACAGTCTCTATATCCATTCCTCCTTCTGTAGAATACATAATCATATTACGTCCAGAAGCACGGTTCAACAATACAGACATATAATATTCATCCGGCTCGCTATCACCTGGATAATATACATCTTCTGCTACTAATACCTGATGTACCTTCTTTCCTTCTGCAGATGTCTGCGGAGTAATTAAATTCATCCCTATTATCTGTCCTGCAATATCCTCTACTTCCTGAAGATTTTTTGCAAGCTTCACTCCACCACCTTTTCCTCGGCCACCAGCATGCACTTGTGCTTTGATCACATGCCAACCTGTACCTGTTTCTGCGGTTAATTGTTTTGCAGCAGCAACTGCTTCTTTTGCATTTTGCGCTACCATACCGCGCTGAATGCGGACACCGAAGCTGCTTAATATCTCTTTACCCTGATATTCGTGTAAGTTCATAGTCTTTTATTTTACCTTTTTGAATAGGAGTTTCAAAAATAGGAAAAGTGAAGTTACTGTGCCAATCTTTTACGGTAAAAAGCACACGATTAAACCAGCTTTAAGATAATCCTAAAATCTTATTAAGAAAATTGATCAAAAATCAAATTTTTACTTCTATAATTTAAAATCCTCAAAATCTAAAGGATCAAAATTCTTAAAGTGTCCATTCATTAAAATGACTTCTTTTGCCCTATTCATCTCACGAACTACAGGAATTGTTGATTTTAAATGAGCTATAAGATACGTAAGCCGTTCTAGTTCGCTTCTTAATTTCAATAATTGGTATTCCTGTTCTAAGGATAATCCAACCTTATGCGCTACTTGATAACTAATAAAAGGAATTGTAAAAACCGGAGGCTTATCAATGGTCAATTCTACATACAATATTGCAATATTTCTAAGCAACTCTTCTTGTAACTCTTCCTTACCATCATCCGTATCTTGCATGAAATCAACCTCACCTCCTGCATATAATCTATCTGGCAGTTCCTGTGAAAAACTTTTTACCCTAAACACTCTCTTACCAATACAAATAACATCACTCTCTCCTCCCGGGTACTTTTTTTCTACTTTCTGTAATAGTACTTCTGTACCATAATCTAATTTTTTATTAATATAAGTAGGTATCCCAAAGGAAATTTTATTTTGTAGACAATCTGTTATAAGTTGCTGGTATCTCTCTTCAAAAATGTGCAATGCTAAACGTTCACCTGGATACACTACGGATTGTAAAGGAAACAATGGAATCATTTTTATTTTAAAAATACTAATAAACTACTTCTTGACCACGTAAACCCACGTTAAAAATTAAAATGACAATTTAAAATCTGATTTTTTACATATTTAGAGGTTGATATATCTAATTTTATTAATAATTTCGTAGGCTTAAATTTAAAACGCCATGAATAACTCTAATTTATTAGCTATTGCAAAAGAGTTTGGGAGTCCAATCTATGTATATGACTCCGAAAAGATTACATCACAGTACCAACGACTTACATCTGCGTTTAAGAAAGTCAAACACGTAAAACTTAATTACGCAGTAAAGGCACTATCTAATCTTGCAATATTAAAGTTAATGAATTCTTTAGGAGCCGGACTAGATACGGTCTCTATTCAGGAAGTACAATTAGGTCTTCTGGCAGGTGTATCGCCATCCAACATTATTTTTACTCCTAATGGTGTATCCTTAGAAGAAATTGAAGAAGTTTCTGCTATGGGGGTGCAAATAAACATTGACAATCTATCCATATTAGAACAATTCGGTACCAAACATCCTAATGTTCCAGTATGTATTAGAATTAATCCTCACGTGATGGCCGGTGGAAACAGTAATATTTCTGTAGGTCATATCGATAGTAAATTTGGAATTTCAATTCATCAAATTCCACATATTTTACGTATTGTAGAAAATACAGGCATGAATATTAATGGTATTCACATGCACACAGGAAGTGACATTTTAGACATTGACGTATTTTTATATGCAAGTGAGATCTTATTTGATACCGCTAAGCATTTTAAAAACCTGGATTTTATCGATTTCGGAAGTGGTTTTAAAGTTCCTTATAAAGAAGGTGATATTGAAACAAATATTGAGGAATTTGGAGAAAAGTTAACTAAACGTTTTAATAGTTTCTGTAAAGAGTATGGTAAAGAATTGATACTTGGTTTCGAACCGGGTAAATTTTTAGTAAGTGAAGCTGGATACTTTTTAGCACAAGTAAATGTTGTAAAACAGACAACATCTACTGTATTTGCCGGAATTGACAGTGGTTTTAATCATTTGATCCGACCTATGCTATATAATTCATACCACGATATTATCAATATCTCCAACCCTAATGGAAGAGAGCGTTTTTATTCTATTGTAGGGTATATTTGTGAAACAGATACATTTGCAACAAACAGAAGAATTTCTGAAATTACAGAAGGTGATATTGTAGCTTTTAAAAATGCAGGTGCTTATTGTTACTCAATGTCCAGTAATTATAATTCTCGCTACCGCCCAGCAGAAATATTGTGGCACAATAATGAAGCACATTTGATACGTAAACATGAAACGTTTGATGACCTTACTAAAAATCAGGTAGATGTTGATCTATTTGCTCCATTAGAAGCGGCAACAAAGTAGTTATATACTATTTTAGAAACCAATAATCGTATATAAGTAAGCGCAGAATAATAATATATTCTGCGCTTACTCATTATAAAGAATAAATCAATTAAACATAAATTTACCAAACATAGTTAAATTGTTACATTTTTTAAAAAATGAATAAATTTTACACATTCTTTTTTATGATTATGGTTTCGCTTTATGTTTCTGGCCAAAACAATAAAGAATACTCTAAGCTTATTAATGAAGCAGTTAATTATTATAAAAAAAGGAATTCAAACTATCTATTGATACCTACAAAAAAGCATTTATAATAATTGATACTAACAGTAGGGATCTATACAATATAGCTTGTTCTTATGCACTACTCAATCAACAAGATGAAGCTTTTTATTATCTAAAAAGATCTATTGAAAACGGTTTTAATGATATCAACACTATAGAAAAAGATAGCGATCTGTATCAATTACATTCTCATATTGACTGGGAAAATATTATTGAATCAATAAAAGAACACAATTCCAAAACACTTACTGAGTACCAACTTTTCACCAAAATAATATCTTTAATTCATTTAAATAAGTCGAAATCGATATGGGAATTATGCAGTACTCATTATACTGATACTACAGATCAGAATAATTTTAACAAGAATATAGAGTCAATATCTAAACTATTAGAAAAGGAAAAAATCAAAAACACAGAGCTTCCCAAAATACATCCTAAACGTTCTTTTAGGTATACAGATAAAGTATTAAATAATAAAATTAGTGAATACGACTATTTGATTATCCCTAATCACTTTAGACACTATGTGCAAAACCTTTTAGTTAAACCCATGGGGTATGTAATTAAAATTCAATTAATAGAAGAAAATTACCAGTGGTACTTATCGAAAATCACACTTCAAAACAATTATTTTAACCTACTTATCAAACTGATGATGAATTAACCAACTTCTATAAAATTCAGGATTCATTAACAGTCAGAGTATCCTCTGAAGAAAACAATGAAATTTATGCAAACGAATGGACGATTAAAAAAGAAGCAATTACTCAATTATTAGAAAGAAAGAGAACACTACACTATATAAAAGCTTCTGATCTGGAAGCATTAGAAAACAAAACGATCCTTGATTCTTCAAAGGTACATTCTATTTCATACATCTCTTATGATAAAAACAACTTTCCTTTCATTAAAAAAAAGAAGAAAATAAGTAAGTTTGAATGTATCTATTTCAAGAATAATACAAACCTTATTTGGATATCTAACGGAACCAAATATGGTTTTTATAACATTGAGAACATAAACGATTAAATTATTCAAGAAGCAGCTATTTATCAATATGATATTAGTTACTGATACAAATTTCACTAAATTAGAGAATGAAATTACATCATCAATATAAGCTAACTAGATATAATTAATTTTAAAAAAATGTCAATAACAAAGGAAGAAGAACTGATAGGAATGAAAAAGATCAGTGAAGTCGTTGGTACTACACTAAAATTAATGCGCGAATATACCAAAGTTGGAATCTCAACTAAAGAATTAGACGAATACGGAGGAAAAATTTTAGAAAAATTTGGAGCTAAATCTGCGCCTTTTAAAACTTATGGCTTCCCAGGATACACCTGCATATCTGTAAATAATGAAGTTGCGCATGGTATTCCTTCCAGAACTAAAATATTACAAGAAGGAGATTTGATTAACATTGATGTTTCAGCAGAACTAAATGGATTTTGGTCTGATAACGGAGGATCTTTTGTTCTTGGCAAGGATATTCATCATCATCAACCATTAGTAGATGCATCAAAAAATATTCTAAGAAAGGCAATTAACACTATCAAAGGAGGTGTAAAAATTTCTGATGTTGGATATTTAATAGAAACTGAAGCAAAAAAATCAGGTTACAAAGTAATTAAAAACTTAGCAGGTCACGGTGTTGGAAGAAGTTTACATGAAGAACCTGAAAATATTTTAAATTATCGGGTTAAAACAAACAAGCAAAGGTTTAAGAAAAATACAACTGTTGCCATTGAAACTTTTATCTCTACTAAATCTATCAATGCTATAGAATTAAAAGATGGCTGGACATTGATTGGAGATAAAGGAGGATATGTAACTCAGCACGAACATACAATTTTAGTAACCGACGCTAAGCCTATTATACTAACTAAGGCAAATCAGATATGGGAATAAACCGCTTACCATATATAGATAAAAATAAGACAATACAATAGTACCTTATTTCTAACTAAAATATCTAATTCATAAATTATACCGGAGGCTGAAAGACTGCCTCTACATCATTCTAATATTTCTTACAAGATGCTCTAAGCCATTTAATTTAAGCTCGTAGACAGTCTCAAGTTGTAAGCCTAATGCTCCTTTAGGAAAACCTTTATTATGATACCACACTATATAATATTCTGGCAGATCAATAAGGTATCTATCTTTGTATTTACCAAAAGGCATTTTGGTATTAGAAAGTTTTATTAAGAAATCTTTTTGGACTTGTTGATTCACGATAAAAATGTGCTTTATTTAGAAAAATTTCTATAATACCACATCAAATTCTCAACCTTATTCTCCCACTTCATCTGGCTCTCTTTATTTTTTGAATGCTCCGTTTCTTTATCATATTGCTCTTGCATATTAACCCTCATACGCTCCACCCTCTTATACATTGTATTTAAGTCCTTTCTAACATTATTACTAGGTCTGTACTCCTGAAGCTTTTTTCTCATAATTCTGGCGTGTAACTCTGAGATATCAAAATGGAGTTGTTCATGTACGAGTAAGTATTTAGTAGATTGCCCTTTTTTAACCCAAGACAAGGATGGATAGCAAAAACTATCAACATCATATTTTAATTCTATTTTACCGTAATCTTTACTTATGGACCATTGATAGGTAATCCCTGTATTAACGCTAGCATCAAAGTCACTCTTCAAATTGGGCTCTCCTCTAAAATCTGACCACTCTAATGTACTCTTTTCCGCATAAGAAAAACGTTCTACATAACCATGATTAGCAAAAACTAAAACTAAAATAATGGCAAAAAGTTTACTCATACTTGTAATAATTACACCCTGCTAAAAATTAATTCTTTTTTTCATTATTTTAAAATAAAAATTAATAAATACCGGGGCAAATATTTATAAAATTTATTAAAAAATATTATCTCTATTAAATAATAAACAAAGATTACAATATATCTGTGGTATCAAAATCTTTTTAGCAAAACAAATACCTCTACATTTTCGTATCTAATTTAATGTAAACAAATTTAATGCCACATGTTTTTAATCTTCAACAGATTATTAAATAAATTTAAATAAAACTATTCAATGACTGTTAATTTTAAATTATCATCAAATTTAATAAGATAACACGCTTTATTAAAATAACCACCTAAGGTTTTTTTAGCATAATTAAATTTATTTTCAACATATTCTGTTGTGCCTTCAAAAGTTGCCGCATGATATAAATCATCTGCACTTCCTAAACGCATTAAAATATCATACGTTATATCAAAACCTCTTACCGCATATTTACTAGGAATAGTTCCATTATTCTCTTTAATATACCTTGCTACAAAAGGTGTAGTTGATTCTTTGATCGAATTATCAAATTCTTTATCAATAGAAGGGTAATGTAAGTGCAACTTAGACCAATACTCATTTTTTATATTATCATCATCAAAAGCATCATTTTTATCAGTCGTAAACAAAGTGATTTTATTACTTTCTGCTTTAGCATTGAGCAATGCATTAATATTACTAATCATAGATACATCATCTGATTCTAAAAATATCCAATTTGGCTTATTTTTAGCCAGAACCTTTCTTAAATTCACCTCATGTAAGTAGTTTCCTTTTTCTATTTTTGCCACTTTTGCCGCCGGAAATTTAGCTGTCAATTTCTTACGTATCTCTTCAAACTTAGCGCCAGGCTGTATGATAAGAATAATATTTTTATCTGTTGAATCTTTTTCAACGAATTTAATTACTTTATCCTGTAGCATGATATCTGTGGGTCTGGTCTGGAAAAAGTTACCATATAACTTTGATTCCTTTTTAGAAATAGGAGAAAACACTGGTGTATCATAAACTTTTAATGAAGCAGCAATGGCTTCCACATTGGCCTGATATAACGGACCAATAATCGCATCCATTTCATCAAAATTATTAGTAGCAATAACTTGCTTAAGATATCCTACATTATTATTTTTTTGAGTATCAAAAACACTCAACTCAGAACTAATTCCTTTAGTCTTTGCAGAATCTATGGCTATTAAAACACCTTTATAAAAGTCTATAGCAACTCGTACCCCTTTTTTTTCTTTAATATAATCCTCTGCCTCCTGTCTAGAGTCCTTTTCTAAGTTCTCTAAGCCAAATGGTAACATAATAGCTATTTTTTTAGGCTTAAAATTCCATAGCATAGTACTGAGATCGTCTCGTTTTACCTCAGCAAAATCAATGGCAAGAGAATCTTTTGTTTCTTGCACAGGAAGTGTAATCACCATTCCTGCTTTAAGACCATCTCTAAGGTAAGGATTCATTTTAAACAATGAATCTGAAGATATTTGTGTGCGTTTAAGAATACTATAAATTGTTTCTTTTGGTTGCACCTCATATAATTCGAACCCAGATTCTATAGTTTCCTCTAATGGAACAAAAATCACGGTAGGTACGATAAGTTCCATTCCTACGGGAAACCCCGGATCCATTTTTGGGTTCAGTTGTTCTAACTCTGCAATAGTAATCCCGTGTCTTCTGGCAATACCAAATTTAGTCTCTTTTGGTTTTACCACGTATTTAGTAGTTGTAGAAATTCTGCTTGTTGTATTACCTCCTTCTTGGGTAATAACTTCTGTGGATTTCTCAAAAACAGGAATTCTTAATCTGTCTTTCTTTTTTATCTCCTCAGAATAGAGCCTCTTATTATGTTTTTTGATGTCATCTATAGTAATATTATATTTTTTTGCTATCCCATAAAGCGTTTCCTTTCTTGCCACTTTATGCGTTTTAAAACTAACAATTTTTCGTATTTCTTCGAGGGGTTTTATATTATCTAAGATACTATCTTTTACCACGGTATTAGTAGTATTTCCAATAACAGGTTCTCCCTTTTGCAGTGGAGCAATTCTCAAAACTTGTCCTAAATTAATCCCATTTACAGCTTCTGGATTTAATTCATAAATAGCTTCTGGTGTAATACCATACTTTTTTGAAATATTGTAAACAGTGTCCCCTTTTTCAACAGTATGAATCTTATATTCTTTATCATTAGTAACCGGAATTGCCAAAATCTGTCCCTCAACAATTCCTTCTTTTGCTGTGGGATTCATCTTATAAATTTCTTCTGGAGTAGTATTATATCGCTTTGCGATTCTGTATACATTTTCTCCATTAGCAACTTTATGACTTTTATATTGCTGTGCATTACTGTATTGTACTACGATGAGCAATAAAAAGAACATCAAAAAATTTCTCATAAAACTATTTTTTATTATTGGTTTACTACTGTAACCAAATCTTAGCATATTACTATTCTAAACAATTTCTTATTCCCACTCTATGGTAGCGGGTGGTTTAGAACTAATATCATACACTACTCTATTAACGCCTTTTACCTTGTTTATTATCTCATTCGAAGTTTTCTGCAAAAATTCGTATGGAAGATTCACCCAATCCGCCGTCATTCCATCAGTACTTTCTACTGCTCTTAATGCCACACATTTTTCATAAGTCCTTTCATCACCCATCACTCCTACACTTTGAACAGGTAATAAAATTGCTCCGGCTTGCCAGACTTTATTATAAAGACCAGAATCCTTGAGCCCATTAATAAAAATGGCATCAACTTCTTGCAAAATACTAACTTTTTCTGAAGTAATATCACCCAAAATACGGATTGCAAGTCCGGGTCCCGGAAAAGGATGTCTTCCTAAAAGTTCAGGATCAATTCCCATAGATGCTCCAACACGTCTTACTTCGTCTTTAAATAACATTTTTAATGGCTCTACCACTTTCAATTTCATAAAATCCGGTAAACCTCCTACATTATGATGTGATTTAATAGTTGCAGATGGACCTCCGTTTACAGAAACAGATTCTATTACATCAGGATAAATAGTTCCTTGCGCCAACCACTTAGCATCTTCTATCTGGTGTGACTCATCATCGAAAACATCTATAAACACTTTACCAATGATTTTACGTTTCCCTTCGGGATCACTTTCTCCAGCTAGCTCATCCAAAAAACGTGCCGAAGCATCTACTCCTTTTACATTGAGTCCCATTCCTTTGTACTGATCAAGAACAGATGAAAATTCATTTTTACGAAGTAATCCATTATTCACAAAAATACAATGAAGGTTTTCTCCAATGGCTTTATGTAATAATATTGCAGCAACAGTAGAATCTACTCCACCACTAAGCCCAAGTACTACTTTATCATTTCCGATTTTTTTCTTTAAATCTGCAACAGTACTATCTACAAATGAATCCGGAGTCCAATCAGGAGTAATTTTTGCTATTTCTATAAGAAAATTATGTAATAATTGCTTTCCGTCAGTTGAATGATATACTTCTGGATGAAATTGAATACCATACGTATCTTCTCCACTAATTTTATAAGCAGCATTTTCTACATCATTCGTACTTGCTAATAATTCAGCTCCTGTTGGTAATTCTTTTATGGTATCACTGTGGCTCATCCATACCTGAGAGCCTGCATCTATATGTTCGAAGAATTTCTGATCCCGCTTGATGAACGAGAGATTAGCTCTACCATACTCTCTGTTATTAGATGGTGCTACCTTTCCTCCACCAAAATGTGCCAAATACTGAGCACCATAGCAAACGCCCAAAAGAGGCTTACTACCTCTAATTGCTGACAGATCAGGATGCGGCGCATCTTCACCTCTTACCGAAAATGGAGAACCCGAAAGTATGACTGCTTTGAATTCAGATAATGTATCTGGTGGTTTATTGTATGGGTGGATTTCACAATATATATTTAACTCTCTAACTCTTCTTGCTATAAGTTGAGTATATTGAGATCCAAAATCTAAGATAAGTACGTTATTTTGCATAGGCAAAAATAAAATTAAATTATAACCCTCGAAATCCTAGCCAATATAATTTTACAATTCATTGGGTATTTTACTAACACTTTGTTAATAGACTTCAAAAATAAGGACATACTTACTATTTTTAAATAAAAACTGTAAAAGAGAATAGTACTTTGAGAGTTTCTTTAATTACGTTAGGCTAATAAGCTCTTTCTCTAATAAAATTCATAGAACTCATGTCCGATATTATATTTTCTTCTATTGTGGTAGATCTTAAAAATGCTCTTGAAAACAAAGAGCATCCATTTAGATATTTTACATTAGCTACCTCTGATATAAACTATTCTCCACGATTACGAACGGTAGTTTTAAGAAATGTAGATAAAGATCTTACCCTTATGATTTATACGGATCATAGGTCAAAAAAGGTGACACATATTCTGGAACATGAGGTGGTGAGTCTTCTATTTTATGACCCTGAGCGATTATTACAGATTACCATGAGAGCAAAAGCTACCATTGTTACGGATCCTCATACATTAAAAACTATGTGGTCACAGGTGCCTGTAGGATCAAGAAAGAGTTATACCTCTGAGTTAGCTCCTGGTCAAGAAATTAAAGACCCCGATGAAATAGACTATCTAGATGAAAGACATTTTTTCTCTGCAATCCAAATCATTCCTGAACGTATAGAGTATCTGCGATTAAAACGACCAAATCATATTCGTGTCTTATTCAAAAAAAATAAAAATAACTGGAAAGGTAATTTCATAGCACCATAAAAAAAGATTTCTAGAGATAATGACTGAGGTCTAGTTTTTATTAAATTTAAAAGAATCATTTTTCTCCCCCGAAATAATTTTACCAATATACAGACCTTGTTGTAAATGTGATACATTAAAAACAGCACTGGTTACTGTAGGAGGAATTCTATCAGTAAAGACTTGTTGACCACTCATATTATAAATAGTAATATCTTTTGCAGTTTCTACATCTGACGTTGCAAATTTCAAAATAGTATTTACAGGATTGGGACCTATCTCAAAAGATAGTTGAGCAACGGACTCACCAACACTCAAAGTATTACCTATTACATATTTAATCCCCTCTTCAATATGTCTAATAAAATTTTCATTATCTACATCTTCTTCATCATAATCACTATCATTATGTCCTAAAGCTGTATAAAAAGAACGTCCTCCCATATATTCTTTATACCAGGAAATTGGTCTGGCTGCATCATAATCATTAGAGCCGGTAGATTCTACCATTAAAACATTAATGTTATCTGGATATAAATATCCTCCAGCATTCAGCCAATAATAGTATTCTTCTGACTTATTCCAAACGTCTCCCGGATTTCCTAAAAAATCAACAGTCGAGTGTGAATTTACCACTGTCATATCTGCATTAAAATTATTACTTGTATGATTTGGAAATTCCGGAGGGTCGGATTGCACAATACCTCCTACTAATTCGTTATAAAATGGCCAGCTCCCATCTCTATAAGTATCTGTGGCAGCATGAATTCCAACAAAACCACCTCCGTTAGCTATAAAATCTTCAAAAGCGGATCGCTGTGACGCATTTAATAAATTATTACCACTAGTATTACACCAGATCACAGCCTTATATTGTGCCAGATTACTTGCAGTAAAATCTGCAGCATCACTGGTAGTTTCTGTAGTCCATAATCCATTACCCTCAGCACTGCCCAGACTCGTGATTAAAGCAACTCCATCATCAATAGAACTGTGAGAAAACCCATTAGTTTTAGTAAAAACTAGTACCTTATCCTGAGCTGACAAGAATGTTGATACTAGACAAAGTAGGGTAATTAAGATCGCTTTTGTTTTCATGAGTATGCGCATTTATATAAGTAACGTTATTGACTTACAATATATTTTATATACAAAGCAGTTATTAACCTGCGGTTGCTTCTACTGTTTTACAATAATAAACTCGGATTTTAATGGATCAAGCTTTTCTATTAACATTGGTATTAACTCTTCTCCGTATTCCAGATACATTTCAGAAAAATTAGTTGTTCTTTCCTGTAAACTCTGATTAGGAAATAGTGTATTCTGGATAATAGCCAATCGTTTTACATGATCCTTTAATTTCCTTTTTTGTGCTTTAAGCAATCTCTTTTCCAGTGCATCTAGCCCCTTTATTTGTTTTACTTCCTGCGCTTTTACTGCTTTAAGAAAAGTAACATCCGTTTCTTCTGCCAATATATACAGAGCTTTAAACTGTTCAATAAGATGTTTTCGCTGCGGATCAAAATTGATTTCAATATCAGAAATCTGACGAACCTTACGATTAATCATTTCGTGTTGTTTTAGAAACAACTCGGTATTGGTCATTTTTAATTTCTTTATTTTTTCTACTTGTTTTTCTGTTTGAATCAATACAGAATTACGCAATAACAGTATCGGAAATGGTATTTTTACAGTGTTAAAATACTCCTTGAGTTCTAGCCAATATGCTAATTCTCCTCCTCCACCTATATAACAAAGATTAGGCAGAATTACTTCTTGATATAGCGGACGCATTATTACATTAGGGCTAAACCGTTCAGGAAACTCTGAGAGTTCTTTTAATAAATCATCTTTACTCCATTTAATTTCTGTTTCATTAACATAATAATTATCTTCTTTTTGGATAATACGCTCTCTAAGACCATCAATAATATAAAACAAATTAATCTCTCTAGGGTTTACCTGTACTTTATATCCTTTATCATCTAGCTTTTTTGCTTGTGACATTACAGAATCATAAGCAACCTGATCCACAAGTTCTTTTTTCATAAAAGGAACATATACTTGCTTTAACTCTTTGTCATCAGCATCTATGATAACCAAACCGTAGTCCCCAAACAATTCATTAGCAAGGTATCGGGTGGCATCTGACAGGTTTGAATGTCTTAAATAGGCTTCTTTAAAAAGTGATTTTAATCGCTCCGCATTCTGTCCCAGACCAATTTCTGTGGAAAACACTTCGAAAACTGTATCTAATCCATTTGTATCAAAGGTACCAACAGTTCCTCCATCCTTACGATTCCATTGTATTTTCTTTCCTTTAAAATTAAAATAATTAATCTCATCAAAATCATGATCTTCTGTAGCCATCCAGTATATCGGTACAAAATCATATAAAGGATATTCCTTTTTTAGTTCTTTAGTTAAATTTATAGTAGAAATAATTTTGTACAAAAAATAGAGCGGTCCCGTAAATAAATTTAGTTGATGACCTGTGGTTATCGTAAATGTTGTATCATCAGATAATCTGGAAATATGATCCTGTGTCAATTGTGTACTATCCACAGAGGTATACTGAGCCTGTAGTATTTGTTTTAAAACTTTTCGGTTCTTCTCAGGAAATGAAGCTTCTTTCTCAGCTATCTGATCTTTAAAATTTTCAATTGTTGGAAATCGATGGTAAAACTCTTTTAACTCAGGTTTTTGATCCAAATAATCACAAATAAATGATGAAAAGTAATTCGTTTCTCTAAACGGAATACACTCACTAGGCATATATATTCTTTTTAGCGGCTATGGTATAATAGCGTATTATAAATCTTTTTTTTTGAAGGCTCAGTTTGTATGATGGTTATTATCAATATAACGATACCTTTTTTTGTTGGAGCATAAATATACACCAGTTTACAAATACAAATCCTAAATTTTAGTTAATACAATTTACATCCTAAATTTAAGGAGGTATTTTACTGCCTATAAAAGTTTATCAATGAAAAAATTACTGTGTTTGCTTCTTTTTCTTATTACGATTTCGATCAATTTCGCTCAAGATAACATCCAGTCACCAGCTACTTTTTTAGGCTATGAAATCGGGAGTCAATTTACACGTCACGCAGATGTTATTAATTACTTTAATCATCTTGCTAAGAATTCTGACCTGGTCAGTTATCAAATATATGGCAAGACAAATGAACGACGACCATTAACATATGGAATTATTACAAGTCCTGAAAATCAAAAAAATATAGAAAATATACGAATAGATCATCTTAAAAATGCAGGAATGCTTGAAGGAAACAGTAACCCTGAGATCGCAATTGTTTGGTTAAGTTATAATGTACATGGTAACGAAGCCTCTAGCACAGAGGCTGCAATGCAAACCATGTATCAACTAATTACAGAAAAACAAGAATGGCTTAAAAACACCGTAGTTATTATTGATCCTTGTGTTAATCCAGATGGAAGAGATCGTTATGTAAACTGGTATAATCAAATCAAAGCAACACCTTTTAACACGGATCAAAATGCTACAGAACATCACGAACCCTGGCCAGGAGGAAGACCTAATCACTATCTTTTTGACCTCAATAGAGATTGGGCATGGGCAACGCAAATAGAATCATCTGAGCGTCTTAAAATTTACAACCAGTGGATGCCACATGTCCATGTAGATTTCCATGAACAAGGAATTAATGAACCTTATTATTTTGCGCCCGCTGCAGAACCTTTTCATGAAGTTATCACACCATGGCAAAAAGAATTTCAAACACAAATTGGTAAAAATCATGCAACTTATTTTGATAAAGCGGGATGGTTATATTTTACTAAAGAAAGTTTTGACCTGTTATATCCCAGCTATGGTGATACGTACCCTACATTCATGGGAGCCATTGGCATGACCTATGAACAAGCAGGTCATGGAAGAGCAGGTCTTGGCATACAAACGGATCAGGGCTATGTTTTAACCTTAAAAGAACGTGCATTACATCACACCACTACAGGGCTTTCTACCATCGAAATCTCATCAAAAAATGCTATAAAATTAAATACTGAATTTAAAAAATTCTTTACAAATTCTGAAGTAAAATACAAAAGCTACATATTAAATGGCGAAACTGATCATATTGAATCTCTAATTAAACTTTTAAACAAGCATGAGATCAAATATGGATATACGAATAGTAACAAAATTAACGGATTCAACTTTAGAGAAAATAAACAAGGAATTATAAATGCTAATGGGGCTATAGTCATAAATACGGATCAGCCTAAAGCAAAAATGATCAAAGTGCTTTTTGAACCAGATACCAGATTAAGCGATTCTCTAACTTATGATATTACAGCTTGGAACATTCCTCACGCCTATGGATTAGAAGCGGTTGCCTCAACTACTTTAACATCTGTAAACAGTGATACTGAAAAGAAAATAATCACTAATAAAACAGCCGCATCTGGTGCTGGGTATATAGCTAAATGGAATAGTATGAGAGATGCTGCATTTTTAACAGATCTGTTACGTCAAGATATCCGAGTACGGTTTAGTGAAAAAGATTTTACTAATCATGATAAAAAATTTAAAAAAGGGAGTCTAATTATTACTAAAAGTGATAATAAACGAATCAAAAATTACGATTCTTTAATGGTAAAAATTGCCAATACGCATCAACGTGAACTACATATTGCTCCTTCTGGATTTGCTACAAAAGGTGTAGATTTTGGATCATCACACATAAAATTAGTTAACAAGCACAAAATTGCCGTACTCAAGGGAAAACATACTTCCTCTTTAAATTATGGTGAAATCTGGCACTTCTTTGAACAGCAACTTGCTTATCCAATAACATCCATAGACACTGAATATTTTAAAGATGTAGATCTACATAGGTATAATATCTTAATCATTCCTGATGGTAGTTACAAAGAATTTCTGAATGGAAAGACACTAGAAAAATTAAAAAAATGGATTCATAATGGTGGGAAAATTATTGCCATTAAGGATGCTCTTAAAGTTTTTGCAAATCGAAATGATTTTGGACTTACCAGTAATAAATCTAAAAATAAGAAAAAAGATTATATTGGCAATTTAATCCCATACGATAAGCGGGAACGTGATCAAGTAAAAAGTTTTATTACTGGTAGTATATTTAAAACAAAAGTAGACACCTCTCATCCTATGGCGTTTGGATATCAAGACACCTATTTTAGTTTAAAATTAGGAAAAGAATCCTATTCATTATTACAGGAAGGATATAATATTGCTTACATGAAAGAACCTATATCTGTTTCTGGTTTTGCGGGTAAAAGTGCGACAGATGGTTTAGAAAATTCATTGGTTTTTGGTGAAGTAACTATTGGTAACGGTGCGATCATCTATATGGTAGACAATCCGTTGTTCAGATCATTTTGGGAATCAGGAAAATTATTTTTCACTAACGCTCTGTTTTTTACTAATGCCAACACCTTTAATTCTTACTAATTTTTAATAGGAATGATGTATCAATACTTTTAGATTATATATTTATTAAAAACTATAAATGATATTAAAAATCCATATAATCAAATCCAACATATCATGAAAACTCAATATATCATCCATAAACAAAACCTTATAATTATTGGTATAATACTTACTTGTATGAGTTGTAATAAAACGAAAGAACCTTCTAAACCAAAACAAGCAGAAGAAAAAATTACAAATATTCTTTTACGGGAATGGACGGGTCCCTATGGCGGTGTTCCTGCATTTGATCAAATGAACATTATGGATGTGAAGCCAGCTTTAGAAAAAGGTATGATGCTCCATCTTAATGATATCGATAAGATTACAGAAAATAAAGAAGAACCAACTTTTGAAAATACAATTATTCCGTATGAAAAGGCAGGAGCTGAACTTGATAGAGCATTAAAATATTATGGTATCTTGAGCAGCAATATGTCTTCACCAGAGTTTAGAAATATCCGTAAAGAAATGGCTCCTTTAATTTCTGATTTTCGTTCAAAAATTTCGCAAAACGAAGAGTTATTTAAGAGAATAGAAACAATTTATAACAACGCATTAAAACAACCATTAGAAGCTGATCAACAAAGAGTAGTACAATTAATCTATGAAGAATTTGCCATGAATGGTGCTACCTTAGATACTGAAAAAAAGAAACGATACGCAGCAATCAATAAAGAATTATCTGGGCTATATACTAATTTCTCTTCTAATATTTTAGCAGATGAGGAGAAATATGTAACCTATCTGACAAAAGAACAATTAGGAGGATTACCAGAACCGATGATCAAAGCATATGCCAAAGCAGCCACTGATAAAGGAAAGGAAAATAGCTACGCTATTACAAATACAAGATCATCTATGGATCCTTTTCTTACCTACGCTACAGACAGATCACTGAGAGAAAAAGTTTGGAGAACCTACTACTCCAGAGGAGATAATGGCGATGAAAAAGACACTAAAGATATCATTGTTAAGATTCTACAACTTAGAAAGGAACGTGTAGCATTATTAGGTTATGATAATTTTGCAGACTGGAGATTACAAAACAGAATGGCAAGGAACCCTGAGAACGCCATGAAACTTATGAATACTGTATAGCCTGCAGCCATAGCTCGCGTAAAGGAAGAAGTTGCTGATATGCAATTTATTGCAAATACTAATGGTGATAAAATAACTATCGAACCCTGGGATTATCGATATTATGCAGAAAAAGTAAGAAAGAAAAAATATGATTTAGATTCTGATGAAGTGAAGCAATATTTACAACTTGATAAGCTCACAGAAGCTATGTTTTTTGTAGCTGGAGAATTATTCAATTATACATTCACAGCAATAGAGAAAGGAGTTGTGCCCGTATTCCATGAGGATGTACAAGTTTGGGAAGTAACAGACAAAATAACTGGCGAGCACATAGGGTTATGGTACTTAGATCCTTTTGCCAGGATTGGTAAAAGATCAGGTGCCTGGGCTACGACATATAGAAGTCACACTACCTTTGATGGTAAAAAAACAGTTTTAGGATCTAATAACTCTAATTTTATCAAACCTGCGCCTGGAGAAGCCGTTTTAGTTTCCTGGGATGATGCTACTACTTTTTTTCACGAATTCGGACATGCGTTACACTTCTTTTCTTCAGAGGTACGTTACCCTACATTAAATAGTGGTGTTAGAGATTATACAGAGTTTCAATCTCAATTACTAGAACGTTGGTTATCTACTGATAAGGTAATTGATAATTATCTGGTTCATTATAAAACAGGAGCTCCGATGCCAAAAGAATTGATTACAAAGATTAAAAAAGCTGCTACCTTTAATCAAGGTTTTGGTACTACAGAATACCTAGCCTCCGCACTCATAGATATGAAACTTCACTTGGTAGACCCAGCTGATATTGATATCGAGAAGTTTGAAAAAGAAACGTTAGCAACATTACAAATGCCAAAAGAATTAGTAATGCGTCACCGTACTCCTCAGTTTGGTCACGTATTCTCTGGAGAAGGGTACGCTACAGCCTATTATGGTTATTTATGGGCAGATGTTTTAACTGCGGATGCTGCAGAAGCTTTTGCGGAAGCTCCAGATGGCTTTTACGATAAAGAGATGGCAGCAAAATTGGTGAAATATCTGTTTGCACCACGTAACTCAATGGACCCAGCAGAAGCTTACCGTAAATTTAGAGGACGAGATGCCAAAATAGAAGCATTAATGCGAGATCGAGGATTTCCTATTACTGACCAGAAACGATAAATAATCGGTTTAGAATTTACCAAATGAACATTTCTCTAATAAAATGTTAGATTATATATTAAAAAACACTCCTTAAACAAATTAATATGAGTGAAAAAATTGGATTAAAAGACGCTATTTCTATTGGAATTGGAGGAATGGTAGGAGGTGGTATATTCGCTGTTCTTGGTCTTGCTGTTTCTTTGGCAAAAGGTGGTACACCGATAGCCTTTCTTTTTGCTGGTTTAATTGCATTATTGACAGCATATTCGTACGCCAAACTTTCTAAGAAATATCCAGAAAATGGAGGAACCGTTAAATTTATTCATCAACAGTTTGGAAACGGTATTTTTGCTGGTGGGATTAATAATCTTTTATGGATAAGTTACATAGTGATGTTAGCACTTTATTCATCTGCATTTGGCTCGTATGGTGCAGAACTAATTTCTATAACTGATACAAAATCAATTGATATAAAAATCTTTCAGACATCTATCCTTTTATTTGCATTATTAATTAATTATTTAAGTGTCAAACTAGTAAGTGGGATTGAGTCCATTTCAGTAGTAATAAAATTACTAATTTTGATAGGATTTATAGGCGTCGGGTTATATGGTTTTTCCATACATCCAGAAAATCTGACGCAGCTATCCCCAAAAAATTGGGAGCAGCCTATGCTATTAATTTCGGGTGGCATGGTGATTTTTGTTGCCTATGAAGGTTTTGAATTGATTGCTAATTCTATTTCAGACTTAAAGGACAAAGAAAAGAATACAGAAAAAGCATATTTTGGAGCGGTAGGTTCTGTGGTTGCATTATATCTACTCATTGCTATTGTTACCGTAGGAGCTTTACCTTTTTCAGAAATTGCAAGCGCAGAAGATTATGTATTAGCAAAGGCAGCAGAACCTACCTTGGGGCAAATAGGTTTTACGGTGATTACTATTACTGCATTAATTTCTACTTTTTCTGCCATAAATGCTACTATTTTAGGAAGTGGAAGAGTAAATTATGATATCGCAAAAGATAAAGAATTACCTACTTATTTTTGTCATAAATTATGGGGTAAACCTATTGGTCTACTAATTACAGCATTGATATCTATCATACTTGTAAACGTGTTTAATTTACAAAGTATTTCAACCGCAGGTAGTGCAGGGTTTTTATTAATTTTCTGCGTCGTAAACTATATTGGTTTCAAAAAGCATAAAGAATTAAAATCAAAGAAATGGATTCATTTAGCTGCCAGTATTCTTTGTGGTATGGCTTTTTTTATTTTGATAATTCAACAGTTTCCAAAAAATAAAATTGGAGTTCTTGTTGCTACCGGAATCATATTATTTTGCTTTATATTAGAATGGGGCTATAAAAAAACTGTTTCAAATAATGAAAAATGACTCATGAATTGATCAGTAAAGAGGATACCATAATACATTCTTTTAAAAAATCTTAACTGACCTGATAAAATATTAAATTTTAATTTCATAAAAGATACTTATATTGTAAGTGATTAAAAAACAAGCTTTTTTTGTGATTTATACTACCTAAATTGGCTTATTAGGGATTAATAAAGAACTTTTTAACTATTTTATCCAATGAAAAAAGTAACACTTCAATTAGGATTTATATTCACACTATGTCTTGTAATTACTGACATAAACTCTCAAGACCTCTATCTTATTATCGGTCAATCTAACGCTGCAGGCAGAGACACTAACATTGATATGAATAATGAGGATGCAATCACCGGTAAGGTAAAATATCTGACTGATGATAATCGATTTTTAAAAGCCAGACAACCTCTTAACAGATATTCTGGTATAGGGAAAGATGAGAGTTTACAAGGAGTAAATTTTGGTCTTGAATTTGGTAAGAAGATGAATGCATCTAATGGAAATGATGTTTATTTGGTTGTAAATGCCAGAGGAGGTACGAAAATTGCGCAATGGAGAGATGGTAAATCTACAGGATATTTTGAAAATACTGTAGAAAGAGTAAAGAATGCCAGATCGGTATGTAATTGCGAATTAAAAGGAATTTTATGGCATCAAGGCGAAGGAGATGTAAAGAATGACGGAACCTATACCAGTTCCTATTTTAACTCCCTTACATCACTAATTGAAGAATTAAGAGATGAATTAGGAAACGCTCCTTTTATAGTAGGTCAGTTATATCAACAGAGTAAAAATGATAACTTCAATGATGATATTAAAAAAGTAGACGACCCTAATTTCAGAATTACCAATGTTGATTGGGTAAATACTAATAATTTAACCACTTTTGACGGTACCCATTTTGACGCTCCCTCTAGTAGAATACTAGGACAAAGATATGCTTCTATCATGCAACAGTATTATAGCAACAACGCTCTACCAGTCAAAGAAAATAGAGGAAATGTGAAAAATAATCCTATAATTTCAGAAACCGCCTTAAAAGTTTTTCCTAATCCAACTAACGAAATAATACATATTGCGGGAACTAATGGTAAAGAAACTTTTGAAGTATATAATCTCCTAGGATCCAAAGTAATGGAAACTAAAACTAAAGATTTAAATATTTCTTCCCTCAAATCAGGAACTTATTTTATCATTGTAGACAAAAGTAAACGTCTTCAATTTATCAAAGAATAAGAACCATAACCATTCGCTTGTTGATACTAGTTAATGAAACAAAACCGAATAATTATTTCTAAGTATATATAAATTATATCTTAAACTTATTACTAAAATTATTTATGATATTTCTTTTTCTTGTAGTGATCACCTGGGTAATTGTTATCTTTTCTGGATTGTATAAAAAAAATGCATTACTGCACACAAAAAAATATATCCAATATACGTGGATTATTGGTTGTTTTATAAGCATTATATCAGGAGCTACTGAAGGAACTTTATATTCTCACGGATTAGATATACCCTGGTGGATTTTTAGTATTGTTCATCTAATTATCATTATAATAACATTATATAGTGTACTAGTTCTAATGAAACTTTTAATCAGAAAATAGGTCTGCTACTTCTTAATCACTTACCAGTATAAAAGGGAAAATATCGCTACAGTATGTATTTCAATATTATTACCATATATTTAATATCTAACTTTAAATTAAAATCAATGAAATTATTAAAAAGAACTACCCAGATTTTAGCAGTAATTCTCATAGTATCAATAACTCAATCCTGTGGTTCCTCTAAGGAACAGATTGCTGATGAGCAATTAAGTAGTTTTATGTTAGGTGGAATCTATTTTTTTAATGGATATGGAGGAGTTGATGAAGTAAAAAAAATGATGAGTGATGCTGGATATACAAGCGATGAAGAACTGGTAAGCGGTTATAAGGAAATTCTAGAGTTTCCTTTTGAAACTTCTCAAAAATCCGGAATTAAAAATATGTTTAGAACCATGTGGGATGTAACAGACAAGGCGTCCTTATTGAGCACGATAGAAGATTTAAAAACCAGAGATTATAAATATAAATCATGGGATTATGCAAGAATTGTTAATAATGCATGTATGGGATATGCTGCAGAGTATCTATCAAAAGAAGAAGTAATTGAGATTATAAAAGAAGTGCTTCCACTAGCAAGAGAAAAATACGAGAATTGGGATGTTTATTATACAGATTTCAATTTAGGAAGGGTAGAATGGAATTCAGAAGATCCAGATGGAGCTGCTTTTAAAACTTTATCAGAAAATATAACAAAAGGCGAAAAATCAATTTATAACATACTACCATTACACACTAAGGCAGAGTAAGATCTACTAAACAGTTTATCCTCGAGGTAATATCTGTGCTATCAGTACGAATATTACCTCGAGTATTTTATTATTTAATTAATATGATATATCACAAACAATGAAAAAAAATCACCATTAATTTTTTAACAATTCTAGTTCTATTTTCCTGTAAAGACACCCAAACGACAAATACAAATGAAATGTCAGGGTCAGAGGAAACCATCATTAAAGAAGAGGAGCAAACGGAAAAAGCTCTGATAAAAAAACAGTAGTCAAATTCTCCTGGGACGCTATCGAGGAATCCTCAGCAGATATAGGAACTTACCCATATATTTCTCCTCCTACCGGAATGATTACAGACAAAACGAATCTAAATCTTTTGATTTTGATAAATTAGAAATGTTTGATGGTCGTGGTTTTTTTGTTTTAGATGGTAAGGTTGAAAAATGAGAGTTAAGATGGATGGTGATAAAGAATGGAATCAATATTTACTTGATAAAAGTGTCTCAGAACACCTTATTTCTATTGGCGCCACCTTAATTATTAGTGGTAAGATATCTGATGAACAAATAGCTACTTGGGGAGATACACGAAACGCATGATACGCACATATGCATGAATCCTATGTAGGTGATGTTGTTAATGGATCAATCGATATCTATGTACTTAAAAATCCAACAAAAAAAATCGGTTTTCATGCACCCAAAAATTCAAAAGAAATAGGCATTATTGAGCCATTGAAATAATATTAATAGGGTAAATTAAAGAACAAAATGAATAGACAATCTGCAATCGTAATTAGTTATTATTTAATTTCTATTTTAGTTATGATATCGTTCTCTGGTTGTAATTCAGGTCAGAAAAACCAAAAAGTACCGTTAGATTCAAAAAATGTAAAAAAAGAAATAGTAAGGACCAGCGATTCTATTGATATTGAAATGATGGTAGAATCATCAATTAAGAATTCAATAGACTCAATTGATGTGATGATAATTCCATGCGCTAATGGATATGAATATAAGATTCACGGTTATGATTTTAATCCTATTATTGAGCATACATTAAATGATGTATCACAGATTAAAGTACATCCATTTCCTGTTAAAAAATTGATAGGTGTTCCATATCAAGGAGTATTTGAAAAAAAGTACTGTGCTCCCATTCTTGAAAAAGTTCAGGTCTCATATCTTATTATGATTCGTTTTACCGACAATCCATTTTCCAATGATCCTACTAAAAGAAGTTGGGGCTATCAAACCAGAATCCTAAAAACGAAAACTATGGAACAAGTTAATTCTATATCGGCTACTGGATTACTACAATATGCAGAAATCGAAGAACATATCCAATCAAACATTGATAAGTTAAGGTCAGACATTGAACAATTACATAGTAATGAATAGAAAGACAACAATTATACTTTTTTTGCTAATAAGTTCTGGTGTTTTTGCCTGTATTAATGAATATAGAACCTTATTAACGGGAGAAGTAGTACATAAAGAAAGATCAAGTGGTCTGGTTTGGACACGTGATATTGATACCCAAAAACTTAAAGAAATATCAAATCATTTATTACAATCCTATGAAAGGTCTGATTCTATCGAGTACTTTTCTGATTATGCTGCAACTCTTATTTATTTGGGTGAATATCAAAAAGCAAAAAAAATCTATCAGGAGATTGAACAAAAATCACCAAACCTGTATACTACTGCTTCGAACTTAGGTACAATTTATGAGTTAATAAACAAACCAGATACTGCACTCGCTTGGATTAAAAAATCGGTAACACTTAATCCTAATTCTCATGGAGGATCTGAGTGGATACACATAAAAATTCTAGAATATAAAATTTCTAAATCTGACGATTTTTCTACCTCTATTTTAGGATTAGATTTTGGGGATAATCCAAGCCCGATGAATCCTCATGCTTATGAACTTAGAAAATTAGAAGAAGATATTAAACACCAATTAAAAGAACGGCTCACGTTTATCAAACCTCCAAATAAAATTATAGGCGCGCTCTACTTTGACTTAGGCAATATAATTGCTCAAACAAAAGATGTACAAGCCGCAATGGAAAGCTATCATGAAGCAAAAAAATATGGCTTTGAATCTGAGCTATTAGTCCAAAGAATTGTTACCATGCAGGAATTAGCCAATAAAGCTAAGCCATATAAGCAACAAAAACAATTAATTGATTTTATTAAGAATCATATTGTATTACTGTTTTCTCTTGTTGCATTGACAGTGTTCTTATTGATTGTATTGTTCATATTATTCAGGAAAAGAAGAACCGTTTAGCATAAGTTAAAACATATTTGAAAAAAACCGTCTCTTCAAAAAAAAAGAGACGGCATATTATGAGATGGTTGAAATAATCAATTCATTTTTTAATATATCGAGTACTATATCAAAAATTAAATTGAAGTCTTGTGAATATCCTGGTACCATCAATACCAAATTGAGTAGTTTGCCAAGGATATTTGAATCTACCCACAAAATCAAGGTTTCTATCTGTAGGTTGTCCCCCAGTACTGGCATAGGCGTCTGCAAAAGTATCCGGATACACATTAAACAAATTATTAGCTCCTATTGTAAAATTAATCTTTTCAAAAAATTCATACGAAAAACTCAAGTCTGTTAATGTCTTACCTCCAAAAGTTGCGTCATTTATCTCATCACTAGGATGTAAATAAGTTACTTCTCCATAATTCATAAAAGAAAGAGTGGTAGAAAAGCTACCGAGTGAGTATGTTCCTGACGCAATAATTTTTTGTTGTGGTCTCCAGGTTTCAATACGAGAAACGTCTTCTCTGGAAAAGATAGTAGTCTCCAGGTTATTATCTACTATAAAATCAGGAAAGTTAGTACTCGTCACTTCAGTTTGGTTAAAATTTGCAGAAATACTACCACTAATTTGACCAGCACCTATAGCAATATTATCAGCATTAAGAACAACATCAAATCCTGTGGTGGTGGTATTTACGGCATTTAAGAAAAAACCTGCTGATCCTACATTAATACTGGATAAAAGTTGATCTACTGCATTAGTAGGGTCTCCAGTAGGTGTAACTTGCCCCGATAATACAATCCTATCAGCGATATCTACATTATAGTAATCCACAGTCAATCCTATTTTTGAAGTAATTCTAAAGGTAGCACCAACTCCATAATTAATATTCGTTTCAGCATCCAGTGTTGGGATTCCTAAGGCTCGCAATGCAGGGTCTGTATTATTTAAAATCCCATTATCCTGTATCCCATCTTCTGTCAATGTAGTGGTGCGAGATGTATAATACACCTGATGTAATGAAGGTGCTCTAAACCCATTACTTACAGAGGCTCTTATTGCAATTTTATCATCCAGTAATTTTACTCTGGCATTTAATTTTCCACTAATCTGACTCCCAAAATCACTATACGTTTCATAACGTAATGCCCCTCCTATTAATATACTTTTACTAATATCAGCACTTATATCTGTATAAACCCCCAGATTATTTCTATAATCATCAGACACATTCTCTGGACTAAACCCACCAAAGGATTCTGATCCAGTACGATCATTAGGATTATCGGGGCTTCCGTCGCCATAAGAAGCAAACTCACCTTCTCCTGTTTTAAAATTTTCTGTCCTATGCTCTGCTCCCATGGCTACCGTGATAGATTGGGTATCAGCAAGATCAAAAGTACGTACAATATCAAGATTGTTTACTACATGACTAAATTCATGAGAGCCATTATAAAAATCCGACGGACTAGATGCTCCATAAGATTGATTAAAAGAATTAACAATGTAATAATCTATTCTATTCTTACCTAAGGTAGAGCTAATATCAAAACTCCAATCATTATACACCGTTTTTAACCCAAGAGAAAAGGTATAATCCTTAATCTGCGGCGCCATTTCTGCCAGAAAAAATTCCTGATCTGGATAGATTGCTTCAAAACCACTAACCCAATAAGGGACACGAGCAAATTGTGGAGCTGATCCAGCGCGATTTGTAAGTGTTCCAAAAGAATATACTTCTGTTTCGGTTTCTTCATCTAATATATATCCCGCATTATAAGCAAAATTAGTAATAGTCATATCCGGTAATCCTACCTGAAAACCTGCACTAGGGTTTCTAGCTAAAAAAGCGCTCAAATCATCTGTGTCAAAAGCATCGGGATTTGCTGCATCTGGTTCAGGAACTCCCCAATATCCTGCCTCGTCTTCTACACTGGTTACCGTACCAGCTCGTTGTGATCTCTTTTGATCAAAATAACTTAGAGTTACATTTGCATACCCTTTTCCTTTGATTTCTGTTCCTGCACCTGCTTCAATCTGATATTGTTCTCCATCTCCCTCTGTAGTTGTACTATAACTTGTGCTTACAAAAGGGTCTACTTTTTTCTTCATAACCAAATTGATTACACCTGCTACAGCATCAGAACCATATTGAGCAGAAGCACCGTCCCGAAGAATCTCTACATTTTCTAATGCAGCAGAGGGAACAGCTTTCATATCTACCCCTACTTCTCCTCGACCAGGAGTTACATAACTATACACTAATGCACTGGCATTCTTTCTTTTTCCATTTACTAATACCAAGGTTCTACTGGGCAATAAGCCCCTAAGATCTGCAGGACTAAAATGAGCAGCTGCATCAGAAATAGGCTGTTGTGTAGAATTATAAGATGGTACTTTAAACATTAATTGTTGATCCAGTACTCCTTTTCCTGTTTTTGCTAATTCTGTAGTGTTAAAGTTATCTACAGCAACAGGTGAATCAAACGAGGTTCTGGGTTTTCCTCTAGAACCTACCAGAATAATTTGATCCAATTGCGATGAAGATGCCACTAAAGTAACAGAAATCTCGTCTTTACCTTCAATAGATACTTCCTGTGTCTCAAAACCTATGTAAGAAATCACTAGCGTAGTTATATCATCAGGCACAGAAAGTGTAAAATTACCATCAAAATCAGTTCGGGTTCCTATATCCGTACCTTTAATCAACACATTAGCCTCTGGTAGTGGTACGCCTTTACTATCCCGTACTTTTCCCTTGATCTCCCTGTTTTCAATTTTAGGTGCTTTTGGTGCACTAATTCTTGGAGTTAAAATAATCTGCATTTCGTTAATGACATATTGAATATCCGTAGAAGAAAAAAGAAGATTCAATACATTGGTTACAGTCTCATTAGTTGCTTTGACACTTATTTTTTGATCTATATTTATTTCATTATTCATATAAAAAAACTTGTACTGCGTTTGTTTTTTTATTTCTTTCATTACTTTAGTCAGTGGCACTGAATTAAAATCAAGATTAATTCTTTTTTGGGCATTCCCATCGCTTGCTACTATCTGAAATATAGAAAAGAATAGTAAAAAAATAGATACCTTCATTTTGAAATAGAGTAAGCCCTGTTGATTTTTATCAACATTACGATTAACGTGTATTTTTTTCATAATTTTGAATGCTTTTAAATTGTTAGTACACTTTGAATTATTGACGATTTGAGCAATTGGGGGAAATGTGGCAGCATTTCCCTTTTTTTGTTATTTTAAAATATTGTGATCAAAAATGTATTTTTATGGAGGTACATTGTATTTTCTCAAAACACCTTTGATATATGTTTCTAATGATATCATAAATTATTTTTTTTCTTTTATGGTAATTATCTTGTCTTGTATAGTAAAATCAAAAGGTTTACTAATGCTAAAAGTTGTCAGCATATCTGCTATATTTTCTATATCAAATTCTCCTGTAAATCTTTTTTGAGCCATCGCCTCGTATTCTATTTTGATAGTTACATTATAAGTACGTTCAATCTTTCGACATATTTCTGTAAAAGTCTCATCATCAAAAATTAATCGATTATCTACCCACGCAATATAATCCTGCGCATTGACACGCCTTTTTATTATTTTTTTTGTGTTAGAGTTTAAAGAAGCCTGATCTCCCGGAATCAGTTTTTGTTGTATTCTTGATTCTCTTGCGGCTACTACTACAGAACCTTCGACTAAGGTTGTCTTCATATCCTGATCCTCTTGATAAGAAGAAACATTAAACCTAGTTCCTAATACTGTAATATCCATTTGGGCTGTAGTTACAATAAAAGGTTGTTTCTTATTAGTGGTCACTTCAAAATAAGCTTCTCCGGTTAAAGCAACCTCTCTAACTTTTTCGGTGGTTAAAAATTTCTGAGGAAAGCGAAATGTACTCTCTGCATTTAGCCAAATTTTCGACCCGTCAGAAAGAACCAGTGTAAAAATTTTACCTTTAGGCACAATAATTTCATTGTACACTAGATTTTCGTTAATAACATCTTCTTGTAACTCGAACGATATTATATTTTGTTGTTGCCTTCCTATAACAGTTCCATCACTGTTAGTAATGCTATCGGCTGTATTATTCTTCAATACTTTTATGGTACCATCTGCTAGCTTTAGCAGTATTTCATTATTTTCTTGAGAAGGAAACTCATTTTTTACAATTGGTTGATCATTATCAGAAGAAATACCTATAACCATAAATTTCCAAAATAAAGAAGATCCTAAAACGAGTAATAAACAAGCGGCTATGGCAAACCATTGAAAGGCACGTTTATCTTCTTTTCTTTTAGCTTTTGTGATCGCTTCTACCTTTCTAAATGCAGTATCTGTATCAAATTCTGGAGAAGTATCCTGAGAAATGTATTCAGAAAGACGCACTTGCTCCTTGAACGTTTTTTTATGCTCAGGATTAGAGGCTATCCACTCCTCAATTTCTTCAATTTCTTTTGAAGTAGCTTCTCCTTGTAAATATTTCTGAATTTTTGTTAACATATTGAACGGTATTGAGGGGCTTATATACTTATGATCCATTATTTCTATAAAACCCCTAGTTTAATTTACATTTTTAGTATATTAGACACTAGATACAAGGAGCGAAACACATATACATTGAGCGAAAACTACGCTAAAAAAGACATGCAGCATGAGAATTGGACAGGCTTCAAAGCAATGTTCAATCAGCATTATAGCTGGTTATGTTCCTATATATATAAAATTTCTAAAGATGAATCACTAGCTCAGGATATTGTACAAATTGTGTTTATTAATCTTTGGGAAAAACGTAAGACAATCACGATTAATAGTTCTACTAAAAATTACTTATTGCGCTCCTGCCATAATCAATACTTAAAACATCTGCGTTCTATAAACTCTCAGTGTACACGTTTGGATACGTTAAAATTAGAAACCTTGTGTGAACTATATGAAGAGGAAGAAACAGCCTGGAAAGAACAGAAAATAAAAGATATTAATGTAGCAATAGAAGCATTGCCACCTAAGTGTAAGCAAGTGTTTATACTTCATAAATTCGAGCATATTAAATACAAAGAAATTGCAGAGATTATGGGAATCTCTATTAAGACAGTAGAAAACCACATAGGAAAAGCCTTATTACATCTACGAAAAAGTATTTCTTACCCTTAAAGTTTTGAAAAAGAATATTAAATGAGCTACCTTGACCTAAGGGTACAACAAGGTATACAAACGAGACCGCTTCACTACAAGAATCAGGAAACGAGACTCCTTTATCCCGATTCTATGCGCTACACTCGAGGTAGAGCCTCGGGGAATTCTATTGATTAAAATATAAAAAGGTAGTTAGCTTAATTATTTGCCTAAAAAACTCGGGTAACAACTACTATCAGTCTTTTACACCTAGCTACGAATCTTCAACACCAATTGATTTAAAAAACCGTATAAAGCGTTGTAACGATCATGCCTTTATGACCTTGTAATTTAATCGCTACTACTTCTTTTTCTTCTTTTACCTTAAAATTAAATGGTGGATCTAATAGACTCAAACCGCTTTGTTTCTTTAATCTGATTCCTTGTCCCGAAATAATATCCTTATTAGGTATAAAGTAGCCTTGGGGCACGTGTTCTGTAAGCATTATGTACTTATAAGCAGCTAATTTATGCACTATACGTTGTACTTCATCATTTGATAAATGTTGTAACACTTGTCTTACCAGTGCACAATCTCCATCAGGCAATTCATCTTCAGCAATATCTAAACAATGAAATTCTAAATTTTCTTCTTTATATATTGATTTATTATAAGTGATAAGATCTTTTACAATATCTACAGCAATATACTTCTTAGTATGCTTTACCAATTCTTTTCCTACATTAAAGTCACCACATCCCAAATCACAAACTGTAATAGGGTTTTCAAAAGATTTTAAAAATGAAATGAGAGCAACTATATAAGGAGTGACTATCTCAGGATGATGGGATCCCATACCTGAATAAAATTCTGAATGAGTACCTCCCCAAAGTTTCATGCTATACACCTGCTCCATAGCATCTTTAGTTGGCCACGGTTTCTTCATTCTTTTAATGCTACCTCCTTTCTCCATACTTACGTATCAAACAATAAAATAATAACGAATGTATTTAAATTATAGCATAAAATCCTGATGTTAATTTGCATAGATAACAGAAGTATCTGATATCTGACATAATTAATCACTTTTTCAGATTGTTAGTATCATTTTATTAGTATTTTTAAAGTACTTGAATTTTAAAACCATACTATTTATACAATATGTATCAGATGAACCTTTATCATAAAGTATGTAAACGTAGTAGCTATAATAGTCTTTTTTGTAATGTTAACACTATACATGAATAATTAAATTGATTATTTAGAAGCATTTTAAGATCAAAAAACGTAAACACATGAAAAAACTTGTACTTATTTTGTGGTTAATTACCATAAATTCTTTTGCTCAGATTACCGTACAATATCATGATTTTGCTTCTGTGGGAGATTCTGTAATAGAATATTATGACAGGACACCAGATGAGTCGATACAAGCAGGTGACTCCGGTCCTAACCAAGTGTGGGATTTCTCAAGCCTAAAAACTATAGGAAAAGACACCTTAGTTTATATGAACCCCAGAGATACACCATTTTCTGATGATTTTCCTACAGCAAATCTTGCTCTCTACTCTAATAACAGGTACGAAGCCTGGATGTTTATGAAAAACTCTCCTACAGAGTTAATCAATAAAGGATCAGGAGTTTTTGTAGCTGGCGAAAAACGAATTGATATAAGCGATGAAACTTTTATAAAATATCCACTTCAATATCAGGACATATCTTCTAATAAACGATCTAATGACGAAATTATTGAAAAAACAAGGAATGGTACAGATTCCATAAAAAGAACCCGTGTCTGGGAATTAGAAACTCTGGTAGATGCCTGGGGAGATATTATTTTACCCAATGGTACTTTCTTTTCACTCCGTTTAAAAGCTGTAACTGGTTTCACTCAATTTTTTTACAGAAAAGAAAAGGATCAATGGATTCTTATTAAACAATCCAAAAAAAATACGACTACCTGTTACCGATGGTTTACTCATGACAAAAATGTAAAATATCCTCTGGCACAGATGGTAATGGATGATGATCATAAGCGTCCGATTATCGTTAAATTCTTACCAGCATCACCCTTTGAAGAGATGATAAATCGCACAAAAGTTGATATAAGAGCATATCCTAACCCTGCAAAAAGACAAATTTCTATAGATATGAAACAACAGCAGAAATCCTATATAAATATATATTCTTTTAGTGGACAATTGATAAAAAGTATCCAAAGTGATCAGAAAATAACCGATATTGATCTGACCACCATTTCAGATGGCACCTATTTCATTGTTGTACGAGATACAGAAGGAAGGATTCTCGGAAAAAGCAAGTTTATAAAAACAAACTAATCTCTATTTGCTGTAATAGCCATCACATATTTAAAAATAAATTTATTCATATTCTATGATTTGCACCATCTATTCTCATCAAATTGGGTTTGACAAAATAACGGTTATTTTAAAAGAAAGTTACCCAACAGCTTCATTGACTATTAGCACTCAGCAAGAATCACAAATTGCTACCTTAGAAATCAAAGGAGGCTTTTTTAGCACTTCAAGTGTTTTAAAAATCAGATATCGTCAGAGAAAAGAACCTTCTTATCAAATTCCGGAAATAGATGATTGTCTGCTAACAACAAATCTGAAAGGTCTTTATGGTTTTGTTAACTCAATGCCTGCTAATAACCCTAAGGTTAAAGATTTATTTCTAAGGAAAATTGAAACATTAAACTGCGAATTTTCCATTAAACAGGAACATGGTAAAACAAAAGATCTTCATGCTTTAATTCTAAAGTTCGCGCAAGAGTTTGAAGCTATCATTTTTGCACAACCTTCCACAGTGATAAGTAAATCAGAAATTGGACAGCATTTCTTAGACACCAATTTAAACCTCATTATAGATGAGCAGGGCAACTGTGCGATAGAAACGCTTGCAGTAAAAATCGATTCAATTTATTTTGATGGAGAAAACAAAGAAGGTACCGATGACCAAAAAGTAAGGAAAACACGGAGTGAGGCAATTCTGGAAGAGAAAGATATTAAAACTAATAAAAACTTACCTTTTATTATATCTGAGCAAAAGGTCACGATACGACAACCTAAAGAAATTGCGATACGTGTCAGTATATTGGCTATGACCAATCTGGTAGCCTTTAACCATGTATCATCTGATATTGCTATTGAATATCTTAAAAAATATAATTTATGGAATGCTACTACAGATAATGAAAAAAACTTTTTAGAAAATCCTACAGATGAGCTCAAAACAATAGAAACATGGAAATGCGAAGGAATCTGGACATTACTATGGGCCTTGGGAAAAATTGATGCTTTAGGATTCCCTAATGAATTATGCAATTTAGACCTGATACCTAAAGACAAATATCCTATCGGACAAGCTAAAAACCCAAATGATTTTATCAATTCGATTACAGTCACAAGAGACAAAGCAGAAATTCTGGATGCCAATGATATGTATTACCGTTTTGATTGGGCATGTGTTGATGCCAGACTACAGAATGAAACAATCACCGAAATAAATCCTAGTGTTATATATGAAAGACACTATGCATTAAATTGGTTAATCAACTACAGAGGGCAAGACTGGGATGATGTAAGCTGTGATACATAAAACTCATTTAAAATAACACCACTTTTAGACCTCTATTAATATATCCAATAGTTATATATCATTAAAGATAAACGCTTAGTGGTGGCGTTACACACTCTACAGAATAACACCTGTTATTTTATCTTTTATTTAATAATCATACCCATCCATTTTTATAAATGAACATTTTACAATTAACGCTTCTATCAATTCATTAACTAAACATACTTTACGTTACTATGACCCTCATTATCTATTAAGTAAAATAAATATTAACAATTCCTCAAAAACTTTACTTATATGCTTGTAAAATACAATTTCAAAAACTCTATTTTATATCAAATGACCGAAGATGAAAATGAATACCTTCTCCCGCTCTTTTTTGCGCTATAACATTTATTGATTCTTTAGTCAATTGTAATATTCTAGGATATCCACCCACAGTTTGACAATCTCTCATCAAAACAATTAATTTTCCTGAAGGGGTTAATTGAATAGTACCCGGTAACACCGGAGCGCTAATCATTGAGGACAGATTATTAAAAAACGGCTCTGATAACTGAATAGCCATTCTGTTTTTACTGTTTGAAATCGTAAATCGATCGACAAACAATTGTAACTTCTGACTCTCTGATAAAAGATGAAATTCAGGTCCTTCAAAACAATTAATTTTATCAGAATTAATCCAAAAATTAGCTATCGATACGGAAGCAAATTTACTATCAAAAACAAGATTTTTTTCATATAAAATATGATCATTTTTCATTAACATTATTCTATTGGTAATTCCTTTATAATAAGACCTGCTTTTTAGAATCATTTCTGTTTGAAACCCATTCTTAATTCCTACAAATCCAAAACACCCATTTTGAACATTTTTAAGCATCAAAACATCATTTTTAAATACCTGAATTGAAGTGTTCATTTTTTGTTCTTCTTCATTTAAAAAAGGAATACATTCAGCTCCTGTCACACTAATCAAAGTAGGCTCATCAAATTGCAAAACCGGAGGCATCATAGCCCATTCTATTACTGCGCAATTTTCTTTATTTCCTAATAAATAATTTGCTAATAAAAAAGAGCGTTGATCCATAGCACCACTTTTAGGAACACCATATTTAGAAAATCCAAAACGTCCCTTATCCTGAATTGTAGTACAAAGTCCTGAAGAAATTACTGTCACTTTCCCCATCATAACATCTTGAATTTTGGGTGATAAACCTCTAACAAAACAAGTTTTTTTATATCGTTATACTCTTTTTCTTTAATCGATATAAATTGTAATTCATCTCCAGGCTTAATAAAGCAACAATTTGTAGCCTGAACATCAAAAAACGTTAATGGAGTTTTACCAATGATATGCCAACCACCAGGACTATCACTTGGATAAACCCCTGTCTGATTACCACCAATTGCCACAGAACCTTTTTTAACATCTAAGCTCGGAATCAATTTTCGTTCGGTAATTAACTTCTCATCCAGACCACTCAAATATAAAAAGCCTGGTAAAAAACCAATAAAATGAACCACATATAATGGAGCAGTATGCAAAGAGACAACCTCACCCACAGACAATGATTTATGAGCTGCAAAAGAGATCAATTCTGGAACTATCGAAACACTATAACAAACAGGAATCTGCCACAGTCGTTTTTTTTCCTTCTTCTTATTACAATCATGGAAATAAAGTGATTTTAGCTCCAAAACTTCACTATAGAAATCCTCTATACCTAACTTATAAAGAACTAATAACGAGTTATATGATAATACCACCTCAACAATTACTTCAATATAATTATTTTCAATCAAATTTTTATAAAAAACCAATTCATGTAATAAAATTTTATCAATTTTTGATGAAGTTGTAATCAAAATTGCGTTCTCCGCATACTGTTTAAATTCAAAATCCGGCTGTATTGCATCCATATTATATCATATTTCGAACTAACAATTCACCATGTAAGAGTCTTAAAATTTCTACCGATTTCAGGTGATCTCCATGAACACAAATTGTATCAAAAAAAACAGGCACCTCTACTCCTGATTTTGTTTTTACTTTTTTATGTTCAATCATTTGTAACACATGTTCCAATACTTGTTCAGGATCTGAAATCACAGATTGTTTTTCTGACCGAGACACTAATGAAAGATCACGCTCATAATTTCGATCTGCAAAAACCTCACTGATCACATCAATATCTCCTTGGCTAAGATAAGAAATTATAGATTCTTTTGGAGATATTAACTTTATACTTTTATCGATATTTCTAATTGACCTAATAACAGATTTTGCAACTGCTTTATTTTTGACAGTCTGGTTATACAAAGCCCCATGTGGTTTAACATGATACAATGTTGTTCCTGCTTTTTCTGCCCAATCTTTCACACACAAAATTTGATCTGTCAATGTCTTCTCCAAATCATCTGATGAAATTTTCATCACAGATCTTCCAAAGTTTTTGCGATCCGGATATGAAGGGTGTGCCCCTATTTTTACCTGATACCGGATTGCTAAATCTATAGTTTCTCTAATCACTTTTTCACTTCCTGCATGTGTGCCACAAGCAATGTTACACAAAGAGACAAAAGGCATGATTTCTTCATCAAATCCTGCCTCTTCTCCTACATCCGAATTCAATAATATTTTTTTCAAAATTCTTACAATTAAATACCGTATTTTCCTACAAATTTACAATAACTTTCCAAATTCCTTTAACACCTAAAAACAACATGACTAAAAGAACGAAAAAACCTACAATATTTTGAGCTTTTGAATTTGTGTATTTTCCTAGTAATTTAGGTTGATTCATTACCCATAAAAGGAAGCCAGCAATTATGGGCAATAAAAGACCATTCGCAATCTGTGCAAACTGAATAACCTCTAAGGGATTAATCCCCAAAGAAGAAAACAAAACTCCCAAAAAAAGAATAAACATCCAGACGGCTCTAAAAGACATACTTTTTAATCCTGATGTCCATCCCAAACATTCTTTTACTACATACCCTGCTGCCAATGGAGCAGTAATTGCAGAAGTAATTCCCGCAGCAAAAAGTCCGATTGAAAGTACATATTTTGCCATAGAGCCAAAAACTGGTTCCAGGCTTCGAGCGAGATCTGCGGCATTTGTCACTTCTACATATTGAACTGCTGCACCTGATATAATAATTGCAATAGATATCAATCCTCCTAGTGCAATTGCAATAATTGAGTCTTTTCTGGCACTAGGTAAATCGTCTGCTGATTTCCAACGTTCACTTACTATTGATGCATGAAGAAATAAATTATAAGGAACCACTGTAGTACCTATCAACCCAACTATGGTTAATAATTTATCAGCCGAAAAATCCGGTACAAATCCTTTTATAACCATTGAAAAATCCGGTTGGGTAGTAATCGCTGCTATCACAAATGTTATACTCATAATTAAAACCAATACAATAAGACTACGTTCTAACACTTTATAACTCCCTATATATAAGAGAAAAAATGCAATCAAGCCTATACAAAGAGGTACATAATTGACAGACATACCTCCCACATGAATCTGGGTAGCCCCTAATATGGTTGACAATCCCAATGCACCTCCACTTATGTTTCCTGCTTCATATGCTGCATTGCCAATAAAAATTGCTGATAAAATGATGACTATCAAAAAACGCCTCACAACTCGATTAGAAATTTGTGAAGTGATGACTTCACTAAGGCCTTTTTGGGTTACTACACCTAATCGAGCCGCCATTTCCTGTAATACTATACAAATTAATATAGATAATACCATAGCCCATAATAGGGTATATCCAAAAGTTACTCCCGCCATTGTGCAAACTGTAACAGTTCCTGGACCTATAAATGCAGCAGCGACGAGTGTACCTGGACCTATACGTAGTATTTTTTTCATGATTCCGGACTACTATCAAGTGCGTAGATAGCAAAAGACCCTAACCAATGTCCACCTTCATAACCATCTCCAATCAAATTAGGTAATGAATAATTAATATGTGTATTACCCACATTAAACAGATGTTCGAATTCAGGATATTGATTCGCTAAACCATATAACACCCATGCCCTACTAAAATTGAGTCCATCCAGATGTACTAATTTACCATCTGTGCGATCAGAAACCTCACCTACGGCTATAGTAAACTGTTTTGTTTGTAATGTTGGTAGAAAATTAGTGACCCAAGCCATGAACTCTTTTTTAGGTAATATTCTTCGCATTAGATCAACCTCTTCTAAGCAAGGTGATAAAAAATCATACCCACTAGGCTCCCAGTTAATAGGACACTGCTCATCATTTATATAAAAGTCTCTCGCTCGTTTTTCGATTGCAATTTTTAACTCATCTTGTTGCACCGCTTTCGCATAATCCCAGGCAAATGATAATCCAAATGCCGTATTAGTATGCTCTCCTACCCTGATTGGATAGTTTAATCTTGGCAAAAAATCAATATATCGTTTTACAATTAAATCTGTTAAAGGCCGTAAGTTTTCTTCTAACTCTCTTGCCATCGGATCCTCCCAGGTATGTAATTCTTCTGATAGTTTCAGTAACCATGCCCAACCGTAGGTGCGCTCATACGATTGATTATATCTCTTTTCAAAATAACTAACCTCTTCTACTATATTTTCTTTAGTTATATGAGTTAATAAAACAGTTCTTGCCAGCGTTGCTTTTTCTAAGGAAGGAAATTTCTTAAGCAACTTAACCATTGACCAATATCCATGTACAGAAGAATGCCAGTCAAAACACCCATAAAAAGCAGGATGTAATTCTTTTGGGGTTCCGATATCGTCTGCCCCACCTATCGTTTGACCTAATTTATTAGGGTATTCGGTTTGAAGACAGTGTAATGGTAATGTTAACAGACGATTGGCTTCTTCTATACTTAAAGCCAATGGCTTTTCTACGGTGTTTCCCTGCTGTACCGTTTTTGTAATATCTGAGTTATTTTCTTTTTCTGTAGCTGTATAGTTAGTACAACTTATACTACTTATAGAAAGTATGATTACTATAAAAAATCTGTTCATCATCAATAGTTAAATAAGTAAACTGTTTATGTTTTCTATTTAAAAATATTGATTTCTACAGGTATAGCTACATCTTTGTTGATAACACTAACAAATAGTTTATAAGTTTGAAATACCTAAAAACGTACTTCAGAAATTACTTTGCAGATATTACTCTTGAACCAAGAAGCTATATTCATCAAAAAACAACTCTGGTTTTTATTTTAAATATCTCTTTTGATAGTTAATAACATATATCAAACCAAGGGTTCAATGGAAAAAACATCTATTTTAGACTTCATAAGATTACGTGTTCTTTTCATCACTGCAATTCCGTTTCTTGATCCCTGAAAGTTCGTATTTCCTTCTATTGTTTCTATCACTCCTTGATCAACTGCTGTTACAATGCCAGTATGTGTCCAATCAAAAGTGGATTTCTGAATTAAAAAAAAATCTCCTTTCTTAACAATAGAGGGGTCTTTTCTTATTTTTTGATACCTGGTAAGCAAACCTTTTTGTAAACCAATTGTACCTACGGTATCACAGCTATACGTCAATGGCATTAACGTTTCAAATTTTTTACCCAAAACACTTACAGCCTGATCTAATATCATCTGAACGAATCCCATACACCAAAACCAGATAGCACCATCTTTTCCATCCATATAACTACGCACCCAAGGACCACTATTAGACTGCGTATTAATCGTTAACTCAAAAGGATGATTATCTAAGTGATTCTGTGCAACCTCCACGATCAAGTCACGTACATTTGTGGATTGTAATGGTTTTTCAAATGCTTCTTTTAAATTAAAAGAGAGTGCATCAAAAACAGTTTTATCAACAATCCCATCTTCAGGAAGCTTCTTTATTTTTTGAAAATTTCTTATAGCACGCTCTGTTGCAGGTCCAAAATCTCCATCGATCTTGATTGCTGTTCCACTGTTAGGATTCCAAATCGAAAATAATACTAACCATGATTGAATTTTGATTACATCTTTTTTAATATTTGCAGCTCCTTTTCTTTTTTGTGTTGTCCTTATGGTTAATTCTTTTTTATATGCAGTTTTTCTCATGACGCTTATAGGTTTAATTAGCTTCTTAAAGTTACTAATACTCTCTTGGGTTTTAGAGGGGAAAAAGACTATTTTTAAAAACCACACCCTGTTTTCAGTGTAATCATTTTCACTGTTTCTTGTGTATTTCTAAAAACACACTTTATCGAGTTTTACAAGCTATTTAAAAAATCATTTAATGAAAAAATATATCACTCTATTAATATGCACTTTATTTATAAGTACCAGTACTTTTAGTCAAAACTTAAGTAATATTACATCTGAGGAATTAGAGCAGGTTGAAAGCTTTATGTATAAAATGAATCATGAAGTTTTTAAAAAATCGCCACTTTTATCTAAAACAATAAAAGATTATAAAACTCCGTGGGAGTACCACATACCTAAAACTAAAGAAGAACTGTCCATAATTTTAGACACTATCACAGACTCTCATCAAAAAAAAGTAGGCAGTTTTTTTTCTAATGTAGAAATTGATGTAATTGTTCCTTTTCCTGCAATTAAAAATTATGATAACAAATTCAAAATAGAATTAGTATCCAGTAATGTTATCAACTCAGATGGTAATGTAGTAGAAATAGCCGCAAAAGGAACTACATATTTCGACACCGTAAAAACCAGCGTGGATAATGTTTCTTTAGAAAAAATAATCGCAAAAACTTCCTTCAAAACAGTATCAGAAGAAAAGGAAGATCAACTTAAGGGATCTATACGATTGATCGCTAAATTTATTACAGATTATAAAATCATAAAAATTGCACCTGATGATATTGGAAAGAAATTTATATTCAAAAATTTTAACTGTGAAATTATTGATATTTTTCGTAATAAAATATTCATAAAAACAGATGCTCCAACTTCTATTAACCCGTTTGACCTTGATAACTTTGTCAACCTTAATGATTCAGGTGAAAAACTAGATATGTTAGCTCAGTCAGAATTGATTGCATTACAAAAGGAAGATGAGACCATCGATCTTTATCATAGTTCAGCTATAGAGACTTCGGGAATACAAGAAAAATTGTATACTTTATTCAAAGCTAATCCTACAATATCTGAACCCGTTTTTAAAGCAATTCTACATAATGACCTTATTAGCATCTTAAACTCTGAAGATAAAGAGGCTGGAATTAAGAAATATTTTGAAAACAATTATGATATCATAAGAACAGCTGTAGAAATTCAGAACTTTTATCTTTTTGAACCAATTTATGGCGCAGAAAAAGAATTTGAGGTAAAGTTATAAATGATCGTGAGGTATGATCAATACTTTATGGTTCTATTTACTATGCCGACTACTAAGAAAAAACTGCACTTTACAATCTAGTTTTTAGTCGGTAAAATTTGATGAATTACAGCTATCTAATGAACTAATTTATTTTCTACAATCAATAACCCTGAAAACAGGGATATCAATTTCACTGGATTAGGGATACCGAAAATTATTTCGTATCTTATCTTTGTATTGCACTAAAGCACAAACTATTATGAAAACTATCCAACTCTCTATTTTTATCTCTTTATATTTAATCTCAATAAGTAATCTTACATCACAAGAAACTCATACCATTCTGGTAAACACGATAGAAGCTACTATTAAATCTGACAACTCTCATCCTCAAAATATAATTGAAAAACTATACTATAAAAATGGAGAACTTAAAGAAGTAAGAACATCTCGAGAAGGGGTATTAGATGGTGCGTGGAAATTGTATTATATGAATGGTAATCTGAAAAAAGAAGGTTTTTTTAGTAAAAACAAAGTACAAGGAACCTGGAAGATATATGATGCACAACAAAACCTTTCTCGCATTGAAAACTATCACAATGGTATCGAACATGGTGTGTGGAAAGAATATTATGCTAACGGAATACTTAAAACCGAAGGAGAATTTATCGATGGAAAACGACAAGGAACCTGGAAAATATATGAAAACTCTGGAAAACTGTCACAGATCCTGGCTTTTGAAGATGATTTGAAAACTAATGAAACATTTCTAAATCAAGAGATGACCCAACCAGAAAAATTTTCTACAACAAAATCATTAAGTGATTTTTAAGATATTCATCAATTAAATCACCATCTTCATACTTTGGAAAATTAAAGTTTACAATATTATTTTAAATATTAAACAGAGATGGCAAAAAAGATACCAGAATTAACATCAGAATTGACTGATTTTATTCGTAGTCAACACGTATTTTTTGTAGGAACGGCAGCAAACGAAGGACGTGTGAATATTTCTCCAAAAGGGATGGATACTTTTCGGGTGGTTAGTCCTACTAAAATTATTTGGTTGAATTTAACAGGTAGTGGAAATGAAACAGCCGCCCATTTACTTAGAAATAACAGAATGACGATTATGTTCTGTGCTTTTGAAAATAAACCAATGATTTTGCGTTTATATGGAGAGGCAAAAATTTTTCATAATCAGGATACAGAGTTTCATGATCACATACATCTGTTTCCGAATATCCCGGGATCTCGTCAGATCATAGAAATGGATCTCGATTTAGTACAGACATCCTGCGGATATGCAGTACCTTTTATGGATTTTAATGAAGAAAGAACAGAATTGAAATCTTGGGCTGAAAAACAAGGAGAAAAGCGATTGATAGCATATCGACAAGAAAAGAATGCAATAAGTATTGATAATTATGATACTGGAATACACAAAGCCAATTAATCAATTCATTTTAGTCCCAATTTTCATTATTAAATTTTTATAAAAACTTTCTTCAACTGAATCTCACCTTTTTTACGCTTGTTAATTTATAATAAATAAGAATACTAATAACTCCTATCACAACTACCAAAATACCAAAATAATAAAGAATACCTCCACCTTGTCTCGCAGTAGATTGTAAGAAAAGTTTATTACCTTCAATATATAATTCTGCTGTGTGCGTGTTCGCATTATTAAGAACAAATTGCTTTTTATTTAGTCCATCTTTCAATATGATTAGTGCATTTTGATTCCTGCCAATATCCTTAAAAGAACTATTTTTTACAACGATACTTTTGATTTCTTCCGGAACCCCGGAAATTTCAAAAATAACGTGAGTCTCATGTCCAAGCTGTACATAAGCTTTATTAATAATAGCAGGATAATCTTCATTAAAAATAATACTCACATTTTTTTTAACGTGAGTAATTACCATTTCTTTAAATTCTTCTGGAGTAGTATACTCAGGAAAATTTGTTTTTATCTCATGCTGAAATGCTGTGAGAGAAGTTTTTATTTGCACCATCCAGGAACCATCTTCCTGCTCCCATATCATGGTTGTTGAAATATCTGTCTGATGAGCTTTTACACATATCGAGAAGAGTAGTACAGTTAAAAAAATAAAACTTCGATATATCATACTATTATATTTCTAAAAATATTGTATTTGTAATTAATAACATCCATCATTATTTTAGGATCCCCAGATGCTATGTGATCGAAAAGTATAAACTACACATATGGGTACTTAGCATAAGCTTGATATCTCAACCTATGAATCAGATTCAAATAAGATATATCAATTCTAATTCCTTTTCAGGATTACTATAACCTATAGCAAGAACTTTAACTATTTTTAATTCATAACTGCATAAGCACCTGCCAGACAATTGATGAAATTATTATTCCCGGGATTATCTACGTGATAATGATATCCTCTGGTATCATCAGCATGTCCTCTACATTCATCTAAATCATCAGGTTCTGATCCATCTGTATCCAACTGGGAATAAATTCCATGACCATCCATTGCATATCCTATCATAGCAGCATGTCCATCATCCTGTGACAGCTGGGTTGATACTCCAGTAGCAGCGTGATAATGATATCCTGCACCTGTATTAATATGTCCACCAGCATCATCAAATGGTGCTATAGTATACGCCCCTAAGATTGCATCTGTAGGTGCTGGAGCATCAAAAATTACCCCATTAAATGCTAGACCCCTTTGTGAAGGAGCTCCATCTCCCCCTCCTGGTCCCATACCACCAAAACTAATTGAAGTATCTAATTTAACAGGAGTAACAGGAATGAAATACGTTTGCGTAAGATCTGTTACATAAGATGGCAGACATTCCACACAGAAATTTTTATACTCTTCTCCAACGTTTGGATTTGCCGCATTTATGCAATCCTCTAATGTTTCTGTTTTAAAGATATCCCCATTATCATCATACATTAACCACTCTTCATCTCCATAAAAGGCAGCCATATTCTGTATAAATTCTCCGGAGACATCATATACATTTCCATTTTCTAACCATATCCCTCCTTTTTCGTCTCCATCTGTAATATTATCCGGGCACCAAGGCCCTTGTTCATGATCAGAAGGAATACTAGAAGTAAGGATCTCCCAGCAATCCGTTTCTGTACCATCAGATAATGTGCAAGGAACCATTGTAATGGTAAGATCCCCTTGAGAAAACAAGCTGGCATCTACACTTACTACTATATCTTCGCTATCACCTCCATTGCTACCATCATCTCCATCATCATCACTATTACAAGAAAAACACATCATCGCTCCTAATGACATTAGCAACAATGCCTTTAAACTAAATTTTAGATCATTTTTCATTTTATTAGATATTTAAGATTATTTTCAGTTATACAAGGCCTTCAGATTTTTCTTTATCAAGATTGCTTTAATCCACTAACCTACCTTGGAAACAATAAAACTAATTAATTAGTATACAGTAAATTTAGGTTTTCAACTAATGCCTTAGACTTTTCTGTGAATAGTATATTCTGAACTAAAGATTCATTCACTGAATACAAAAATATCTTTGTGAAAAATTTTACCCTAACCATCCATCACGATCCAGACTTCGATATTGAATCGCTTCAGAGATGTGATTACCCTGTATAGATACCGCTCCTTCTAAATCTGCAATGGTTCTGGATACTTTTAGAATTCTGTCATAGGCTCTGGCAGAAAGATTTAATCTCTCCATGGCGGTTTTCAACAATTCCTTTGAAGCATCTTCTAATGTACAATATTCGCGAATTTGTTGTACTCCCATTTGTGCATTGTAATGTATCTTATCTAAAGATTCAAATCGCTTAGTCTGAATATCTCTGGCTTCAATCACCCTATTTCTTATATCCACACTGGATTCTCCTCTTTGTTCATCGCTTAATTTATCAAAAGGAACAGGAGTTACCTCAATATGAATATCGATTCGGTCCAGTAGAGGACCGGATATTTTACTCAGATATCGTTGCATTTCTGCGGGTGACGATGTTACGGGAGCATCGGGATCATTAAAATACCCTCCAGGACTGGGATTCATACTTGCGACCAACATAAAACTGGAAGGATAGGTTACTGTAAATTTAGCTCGTGAAATTGTAACTTCTCTATCCTCTAGTGGTTGGCGCATTACTTCTAATACATCTCTCTTAAATTCTGGCAATTCATCTAAAAAAAGTACTCCATTATGAGATAATGAAATTTCTCCAGGCTGCGGATAACTTCCACCTCCTACCAGAGCAACATTACTAATCGTATGGTGAGGGCTACGAAAAGGACGTTGTGCCATTAACCCTATATTCTCTTTAATACGACCTACTACACTATGAATTTTTGTCGTTTCTAAAGCTTCTTGTAAAGACATAGGTGGTAAAATACTAGGTAATCGTTTACTTAACATGGTTTTACCGCTACCCGGTGGTCCTACCAAAATAATATTGTGACCGCCTGCAGCTGCAATCTCCATGCATCTTTTAATACTCTCCTGCCCTTTAACGTCTGCAAAATCAAACTCAGGGTTATCTAATTCTTTATAGAATTCCTCTCGGGTATCTACAATGGTTTGTTCCAATTCGCCTTTCCCATCAAAAAAATCAATAACTTCTTTTATGTTCTCTACGCCATATACCTGAAGATCATTTACAATAGCAGCTTCTTTTGCATTTTGTTTTGGTAAGATAAACCCTTTAAACCCTTCTTCTCTGGCTTTAATCGCAATAGGTAATGCTCCTTTTATTGGCTGAAGACTTCCGTCTAATGAAATTTCACCCATAATCAGGTAGTCTGATATATTTTCTCCTTTAATCTGAGAACTCGCTGCCAGAATCCCTAATGCCAACGTAAGGTCATACGCTGAACCTTCTTTGCGTAGATCTGCTGGCGCCATATTGATGGTAATTTTTTTTCCGGGAAGTTTATATCCATTATTCTGTAAAGCGGCAGCGATACGAAAACTACTTTCTTTTATAGCGTTATCTGGTAATCCTACCAGATGATACCCTATCCCTTTATCTATATTTACTTCTACTGTAATGGTGGTAGCTTCAACACCAAAAACAGCGCTCCCAAAAACTTTAATAAGCATATTTTGTATTTTTTCTAAATGTAGAAGAAATATGTTAAAATGGGGAGAAAATTTTTTGAAATATTATTAATTTATGGAGTATTACTCTTAGTGTGAATCCAAATAAACAGATATTTATAACAAATATTTTGTTATGTTAATTATGATTACAAATAACCAATCGACTAATTGTAAAAAATAAAATCCCAACCGGGTTAGGTGCTGGGATTTTATAAACAATAATTATATAAAAATAGTTGGTTTACAATATATCTAGTATTCAAACAATCTTATACAACTGCATGAGATGGTGTTAAAAATAATTTCTTATTTAAAAACTGAAGGGTTGGTATCTTATCATTAGTATCTACGAGAATAGAAATATTATTATTACTTCCTCCGTAAGAAATCATACGAACAGGGATATGATTTAAAATTTCAAAAAGTTTATATGAATTCTTATCATCAATAACAGATTCTCCAACTATACAAATAATACTATGATTCTCTTCTATAGTTACATCAGCATATCCTTCCAATTCTTTTAAAATTTGTTCCAGATTACGGGTGTCATCAATTGTTAGTGATATTGCAACCTCAGAAGTAGTAATCATATCAATAGAAGTATGATAATTATCAAAAACCTCAAAAATTCTTCTTAAGTACCCATGAGCCATGAGCATTCTATTTGACTTTATCTTGATAGCTGTAATACCGTCTTTTGCAGAAATTGCCTTTAATCCTTTATTATGAATTCTATTAGAAATAACTGTACCGGTAGCTTCAGGATCAAATGTATTCTTTAACAAAACAGGAATATCCTTATCTACGATAGGAGAAACTGTTTGTGGATGCAGAATTTTAGCTCCAAAATATGCTAATTCTGCTGCTTCATTATATGTAAGGTGTGCTATTGGATTTGTTCCTTCAACATATCGAGGATCATTATTATGTAATCCATCAATATCTGTCCAAATCTGTACTTCTTGTGCATCAATTGCAGATCCAATAATCGTTGCTGTATAATCACTTCCTCCTCTCTTCAATGTACTGATTTGACCTAAATGATTTTTACAAACAAATCCCTGAGTTATGTACAGGTTAGTCTGTGCTCTATTTTCTTTCACCTCATTCAATTTTATTCCGACTTTTTGAATGTTAGGATTATCTGTATTATCTACATGCATAAATTCCTTAGCATCAAGCAATTCATTATATACTCCAACAGTATTTAAAAAATTAGAAAAAATATACGTTAATAAGGTTTCTCCATAGGTTACAATTTTAGCATCCACAATCTCAGAGTAAGATTGGTTACATAGGTCGAACATTTCTGTCATCATAAAAGATAATCTTTCCTTAAGCTCGCCTTTCAACTTCTGATCATCAATCAATTCATCAATCACAATACTATGCTTATTTTCAAGCTGATGAAGAATTCCGTTAATTGCATCTGCATCCTTTAGTTTTACAGATCCTATTAGCTTCACCAATTGATTAGTAACTCCTGACATCGCAGAGCATACAACAATCTTTTCCTCAGTATCTTTAGTAAGGATTTCTTTAACCTTATGCAAATTCTCAACAGATCCAACGGAGGTACCTCCAAACTTTAAAATTTTCATGGTATTATAATTTTTAACGTTGCATAATTAATCAATCAAAAAGAAAAATTAAAGATTTTAATCAAAAAAGTGTATATTTACACAATGTGTTAAATATATAACAAATGAAAACCATCACTGATTGTGTTCACAATATATTAAGGCATCAGCCTTTTCTGGAAGATGCTTTATCCAGAGATATTATTAATTTTAGTTCACTAGCTACCGACTTGTTACCTCAGGTAGAACGAGAAATGAGAAAACCTGTAAAACCTGGTTCTATTGTCATGGCACTTAGAAGATATCACCCCAGACGGATTAAACATTCTGACAATCTTGGTAATCTGGGTGATATCGTTGTACGGTCAGGAATCACTGAATATTCATTTCTGAATTCTAATACTATCCTGACTAGTCAAACTAATTTATTAGAAACCGTAAAGGAGAAGGCTAATACCTATTTCACTTTTTCCAGTAATTTTCAGGAAAGTAATATTCTAGTATCTTCTCCTTTAAAAGAAATTGTAGAAGATCATTTTAGAGATGAAACCTGTCTTTCTATTACCGACAACTTATCATCTATGTCTATTGCCCTGCCTGATGACAGCTCAAAAACTATAGGACTATACTTTTACATTTTTAAACTTTTAGCATATGAAGGCATTCCAATTTTTGAAATCATCTCGACTTCTAATTATTTTACCTTATTTCTGGAAAAAGAATATGTAAATGATGCCTTTTTATTAATGAATGAAATTAAAGAAAATTAAATTAGACGGGCTTTTAAAAATAAAAGCCTGCTTAGAGAAACTAAGCAAGCTTTATTACGCTGGTTTTACTTCTGTTTTATTTGACACTAATCTTTTTAGTAACCGATCCTTTAGAAGAAATAAAGTTTACAAAATATATCCCAGCTTCAGGATCAAGTAATCCAATTTGTTGCTGTTTATTAAGTGGGGATAATTCTATATTTTGAATTAATTTACCAGTAATATCATAGACTAAAGCTTGTTTCAATTGATTTTCTCCCTGGTACGTAAGCATAAAACTTCCGTTATTAGGATTAGGAGCTATAACTATGTTATCTTCTAATAGCTTATTATCCTCTGTAGAGAGTACTAAAACTTCTTCAATAGTTAAAGATACATTATCTAACATCGCACTAGCTGGTCCTGTATAGGATTCTGGAATATATGCTGCAAATCGTATGGTAATTAACTCACCAGCATATGCTATAATCTCTTGACTTACATCTGAAGTAATAGTCAAATCCAGTGTTCCTTCATTATTTTCTAATCCAAATGATTGAACATCTATAACTTTTATTGTATTATTATCTGAATCTACTAACGATGCTGTAAAAGTTCTATCTGCATTGACATCAGCAAGACCCATATTATATGAAACCTTAAAATCATAAGATATCATAGCTAATATGTTATTAGAAACCTCATCAGGTACACTAATGCTTTGTTCTATCGTAAATTCGTCGCCAGCGTTTCCATCAAATGAAGTATATGCGGCATAAGCTCCATCAGAAGGAAGTATTTCATTAGTAAAACAAGTCTGAGATGAATCTTCGTAAACGTCAAAATTGGATGGACATAATGAATTATCAGGACCATTGATTCTCCATGCACCTATATCTCCACATTCAAAACTTTGGTTTATCAAATATTCATTAGGGTTATCAGATACTAGATTACAAGCTGTCATAAATCTTAATGGTCCTCTAACATTGCTAAATCCTCCTTCATCGCAAACTGTTTTAATATAAACATCATAAGATGTACTTGATTCTAGATTAATTAAATTATAAGAATTGGACGATATTGTATTTACAATTCCAGTACCCAATGTAAAGCCTCTTACACCATATTCTAACTCCCATACGGACGCATCTGGTTGCTGCCACGAAACTGTAGCTTCATCAGTTGTTATTTCAGACACCAAAAACTGCTCAGGCTCTTCACAATTTGGTTTAGACTCACATATCACCTGCGCGTCCCATCCGGAACTTGTAACTGAAATATCTGAAAAAAACATAAAAGTCAAGCTACCCGAAACATCTGTTGATGTAAAAGTAGTTGGTATATCAGACCCCGTATAACCATTACCCACAAATAACTGAGGATATGTATTATCCGGACCATCAAAAACCTGCAAAAAATCGTATCCAGATTCTACATTAAAAGAATTAAAAACTACACGTACTCGTTCTCCTAAAACATCTGGACTAATTACTGTAGTTGAAACCGTATTATTTGGATAATCACCATCGGGTCCTCCTTGATCATAAAAATAATCTCCAGCGCAATAATCCGGTGTAGTTGTAATAGATAATGGACCTATCCAAATACCAGCACCTCCTATGGAACAATTAGATTTTAAGTAAAAATCATACGTTGTAGATGAGTCCAATCCGGTAACTTCGGTAGGACTTTCTGTTGTCGAAATTGATATTCCTTTTCCTAGCTCAAAGCCTGTTAGTCCATATTCTATATCCCATGAAGATGAAAATTCATCAACCCAACTCAATGCTACCGTGGATGACCTTACTAAAACTGATTGAAAATCTAACGGATCTGCACATTGTGTACTAAATGTTGATACTTCAGAATACAGGTCTACTCCACAAGGGTTTTTACTATTAATTCTCCAAAAATAAGTTGTATTATACTCTAAATTAGATGCAGTATATTGGTTTTCTTGAATGGTAGCTGACTCTATTAGTGTCATAAAAAATTCATCTGTAGCTATTTCTATCGTAAAATCCTCAACATTTGGATCTTCTGACCACTCAAAAGAACCATTGATATTAACTCCGGTTTCTGTATCTGCTGGTATTGACAAAGTTGATAAATTAACTGTATCTTCATAAATTTCTAATGTTAGATTCAACACTTTTTCTACTCCGGAAGCACTATTTCCTTTAACAATAAATTCATAAGAACCGGATGTAAGGTTTTCTGTTCCGCTGATCTCTAAGGTAACGGCTATACCGTCAGTTTGAGAACCTGATACAGATACCGGGTCAAAATCAGCTTGTAGATTTAATGGTAAGTTTTCTGTAGAAAACGTAGTTTCATCATCAAAATCTAAAAACGTTTTATAATCGATATTATAAATCACATTATCAGATTGACAAACTGATATTGCACTGTTAGCAGTTGTAATAATAAACTCTGATTGTTGTATTTGTAAGTTTGCACTATTCACAGCAAAGAAAATATTATCAGAAGCTTTTACCATAATTCTAGCAGCAACTGTGGTTTCTATATTTGGCAAAATAAAAGTTTCTGTGCCATCGTTTGTTGTATTATCCTGTAATACAACTGGATATGTATATCCTCCATCTAGTGAAAGTAAAATATCAACGGTTGAACAATTGATTGGAGCTATATCTGTATTCGCAACATCCCAACTAATGGTTACTAATTCTCCTACATTCAAAGTTTCACTAGTATTTTGTGAAATCATTACAAAAGGACCCGCATTATTATTTACTGTTATATCAATTCCATCTGTATTAGATTGACCCCCATTTAGTGTATTATCTCTTACGGTTAGTTCAAAACGCATCGATCGATCTACAGCAGGTAAGACCTCCCAGGTAGGTGTTAAATTACCTGTCAACACATCTTCCAATTGAGGCATATATCTCTTATTCGATGAGGTTGGCAGCTTAGATCTGAATAGTGGTCCAAATCTCCAATCAGATTGAGGAGAATTAGAAGAACCCGGATTCTCTGGGTCATTTTGCTCCCAGCAATAGGTCAAGGAAGAATCACCATTAATATCTGATGCATTTCCTTCTAAAACAAAAGGAGTGGATACAGGAATAATATAATCATTACCCGCATCTACCTGAGGAGCAGTATTACCTGTATCAAGTATCTCTGCACAATCACTATTATCAATGGTCCATATTGAGATATCTCTGATATCAACATAATTAAAATAATCATCCGGACTGTTCTGAACATTTGTTGGACAAATACCAGCATATCCCATTATAGAACTTCCACTGCCAGGTTCTACTTCGCTATTAAATCCACTTCTACAATTAGAACTACTTTGTACGTGATAACCACCAAATTGATGCCCAAATTCATGAGCTACAATCATATTAAAGTTATCAGAACTAGGATCTACGTGTGCAGTAAATGCACTTCCCTTTGCCCCATCAATACATACACACGCTATACATCCGGCATTACCAAAGGTAGAACTTTCCTTTTGAAACAAATGTCCTACATCATATGCATCAGATCCTACAAGCGGATCATTATCTATGGTTGACTGCAGTTCACTATTTAGTGATTGACTGCCCGTAGCATACGGATCCGTATTCTGATCTAAAAAAATAAGAGAATCATTTTCTGGAATTATCTGCATAGTAACAGAAAAATCTCTCTCAAAAATTCCATTAACTCTATTGATAGATGCTACCATGGCTGTCATTATTTTTGTTCTTCTTTCTTCATCATTCGCTTCTGTACCATCAAGAAAATACTGAGAATACTCTCCAGTTACTGATAAAGCCAATCGATACCTTCTTAAATTACCATCATTTGCATTCTCAAACAGGAAAGAGTTTTTGGACTTGACACTTTTACGACCAGTCTCCTCTAGCTGACATTCAAATGCTGATAAAGCTACTTCTGATTCAGTATTATACATTCCGAAAGATGTAGTTCCAGAAGGCTTAATGATAACGGTATGACTCCCTGATTTTACAATACTACCTTGCAATCCAACCTGTTGGCTATACGTAATATGTATAATCTCTGATGGATCGTCTTCAGCATATCCTATATATGAAAAAATACCTTGATATTTTGCCGCAAGATATGGATGCATTACTGCGGTTCTTTTTAACACATAGTTTTTATACTTATTTTTTTTATCAGGAAAATTGATTATATGTTTACTTTCTTGTCCAGAAAACCTAAAAGGAACTTCTTTTAATAAGTCTTTAAGATCATTTGTATTAAAATGATACACCGAATAATCTCCTGTTATTTCGGTTTTAATATTAGTAGATTCTTCATAAGAATTGCTCCACCAGAAATTTTGATCCTGTGCCCGAACATTCTTACTACATACTAACATAAGAAAAATGATACAAATAAGTGATAATGTAATTTTACTCATACTCAAGTTGAATTAGTGTTTAAAAAATAATGTTAAAAGCAGTTGTATGAATATTCAAGAAAATTATTGACTTAACTAAGCTCCCAAAAAATCTAAATGAATAAACAAGATATGCTTACTTAATAGTATCATAACGTTAGCAAATGTTACCCCATAAAATTCGAAAATTATTGTTTTTTTAAGATTTTATATATAAACACCTATAAATCAAAAGCATAAAAAAACTGCCTAAAAATAAATTCTCAGACAGTTTTTATGTAACTATATTATTTCTTACCAGATTTGCACGCGTTCTTCTTCCGGTAAATACATCTTATCATTTTCCTTTATATCAAACGCATCATAAAACGCTTGAATATTTAGTAAAGGTTGTATAGCCCTAATAGCTCCGGGCGAATGAGGATCCGTTTTGATTTGAGATCTTAAAGCATCTTCCCTCATTTTAGTTCTCCAAACTGTTGCCCAAGACATAAAAAATCGTTGTTCTGCTGTAAATCCATCAATATCCTCTGGTCTTCCGTTCTCTTTTATATGCATTTGTAACCCATCATAACCAGCAAGAACACCTCCTAGATCTCCAATATTCTCTCCTAGTGTAAATTTACCATTAACAAACACACTATCTAGTACTTCAATAGCATCATACTGTTCTGCTAATGCTCCTCCTCTTTCTGTAAATTTGGCTAAATCATCTTCTGTCCACCAATTAGCAAGGTTACCATTAGCATCATATCGAGCCCCAGAATCATCAAATGCGTGTGAAATCTCATGCCCAATTACAGCTCCTATTCCTCCATAATTTACAGCCTCATCAGCAGTATAGTTATAAAAAGGAGGTTGTAAGATAGCTGCAGGAAAAACGATTTCATTATTTAATGGATTAAAATAAGCGTTAACCGTTTGTGGTGACATTCCCCATTCTGTTTTATCAACGGGTTCTTTAATTTCTGACATATTCTTTTTAAAATTCCATTGATCAACAGCGGTTACATTGTCAAAAAGTGAATTTCCTTCCTTTACTGCTAATGTTGAATAATCTTCCCAAGTATCAGGATACCCTATTTTTACAGTAAATTTATCTAATTTCTCAATAGCCTTAACCTTGGTACTATCGCTCATCCAGTCTAATACTTCAATTCTTTTTTGATATGCCTTAATGATATTTGCAATCATTTTTTCAGCTTTTTCTTTTGCTTCCGGAGGAAATTTAGCGTCCACATATAGTTGTCCTATTGCTTCTCCTACAGATCTGTTAACTCTGGCAAGTGCGCGCTCTTCTATAGGTCGCTGTTTGATAGCACCATCTAAGGTTTTACTATAAAAATCCCAATCTGCTTTTTCTATTTCCATAGATAATCTTCCTGCAGCACTATTAAAAGTATCCCAGCGCATTACCGTCTTAAGATCTTCAATACTCGTTTCCTTCATTATTTTCTGTAAAGCTTTCATATATGCAGGCTGCATAACAGTAACGGTATCTAATTGTTTTGTAACCCCTACATCTTTTATGAATTTACTCCAATCTACAATAGAAGTCATTGCTGAAAGTTCTTTTATCGATCTTGGATTGTTAAAGTTTCTACTATCTCTTCGTTGTACTTTATCCAATCTTGGAGATGCTAATTTTGTTTCAATTGCTAAAATTGTTTTAGCACTTTTACGAGCTTCTTCTTCTGAATCTCCCAGATATTGAAGCATTCTTACAATATGATCTACATACTGCTGTCTTATTTCTACCGACTTCTTATCCGTATCCAGGTAATAATCTCTTTCTGGAAGTCCTAGTCCACTAGGGGCTATATATGCAGCATTCATCGCACTATTACCAAAATCTGCAAAGGAAACTATACTAAAAAAGGGAGAAGAAACAGCAGTTTCTTTAGCCAGTACTGTCTGTAGATCTTCTATATTTTTAATCCCTGCTATTTTCTCTAAAGAAGGCATTAATGGAGTGATCCCTGCCTCATTTCTTGCCACTGTATCTAATATAGACTCATAAATTAATATAGCTTTATGCTGGTCAGTTCCAGCAGCGTATTTACCATTTGCTTTAGCTTCTGCAATAATATCCAGAACATCCTTATCTGTTGTTTTTCTTAAAACGCTAAAACCTCCCCAACGTGTTCGATCTTCAGGGATTTCAGTAGTTTTCATCCAGCTACCGTTTACATAATTATAGAAGTCTTCTTTTGGACTGATACTTTTATCCATATTCTCCAAAATAATCCCCGGTATTTTTTCTACCGTTGCTACTGGCTCTGAAGTTTCTGTTTTCTTTACTTCTTTTTTACAACTTGATAACAGGATACAAGAAGCTGTTATCGCATATACTAATTTTAATTTCACTTTCATTTTATTACACGTTTATGATGATTGATTTTATTGTATTTTTTAGATCTAAACAAACAAATGTTCTCACTAACAAATGTTAGCAAGATATATAAAATGAAAATATGTAAGAAATTTCGTGGTAAAATTTAACGTAACACAAAAATAAACAAGAATAAGTTACTGAAAATCAATTATTTGAAATCAAATCAAACAAACACTAATTAACATATCATTAGTAGTTATTTTAACAATCTTGTATCAAAACTAAAAGGTGTTATTTCAGTTAATTTTACAGAATTAAAATCAGGATGTAATGGATTAATTAGAAGATTATATTCTGTGGGAACTATAATACTGGGAACTTTTAATCCTAAAGACGTATTTTCTGAAATCCAATTCATTGCGAAATGTTGAATTCCTGTAGATGGAGGAATTTTATCCCAATCTCTGGGTAGCTCACTCGTGTCTATAAAAGAAATCAATTCATCTGGAATTTCTATGGATGCCTTTGCCATATTATCTGGAAAATAAGCAGCGGGTAAATGTGCTAATACTTCTAAGACGGAAAGCGCAGCAGAAGTACTTGTATATAAAACGGCAACACCTTTAGGATTCCATCGACCACCTACAGTTTTTGCTCCAATTCCGGTAAGATCTTTAATGTATTTTTGTTTGGCTATTCTATACACCTGCATTATGCAAAAATTCCGTGTTCAATGCGTACCAATTCTTCTACTAATAATTGAAAACCAAATGTTGTATCTAAAAGTTCTTTTGGTTTTTTTGTTGCTAAAGCCATGTTAGGGTGTTCCATCCAATTTTTAAAACGATCCAAATCTCCAAAAATATTTTCACCTTTAGCGTATAGTTTAGCTAATTGTAAAGCCTTTGCACTGGCTTCAGTACTCAATTTTTTATTTAATTCATAACGCTGAATAGTACGCTCTGATAAATGAAGTACATGTGCAAGTTCATTTAAATCAAAATCAATAGTTTTTGCTAGGTGCAATAATGATTTTTTATCAATACCATTTCTGGACAGCTCGATAAAATCATACATATTGCGCAGAGGAATATCTATATTAAGGTATCGTAAAAGTCCTTTATTTTCAAAATCATCAAAATCCAAGGGGGTTACTGCACTCATAACTATATCTTTTGCTTTTGACAAAAATACAAAAAATAATGACAAATGTCTTAATTTATATTTAAAATTGCATCTAATTCTGAACTCACTTCTTTCAATCTCGCCTCCATAGACCTTATTGCAATCGTAGATAAATACCTCCCCAGGGGTAAAACAGGTTTAATCATTAATTCTTCATTTTTATTTTTAGTATTGATTAAGGATGAAGGAACTATAATAGAAGTTCTTTTTAATGTGATTTTGTCTTTCTCTCCCAATCTGCCCATTACTTCTTTCGTATGACCATATCGTACATTTCTTAATGTAGTCAGCGGTGCCAACAACTGTGTTGCTGTTTTTGTAATTTTTCTATTATCTTCATTAGCAATAATCAAATGTTTGATCTCTATTTTTTCTTTTAGAGAAGGAAATGAATCATTTAATACTTTTTTAAAAGCTTCTTCTATACCAATAGATACCCTCCCTCCTACATTATCATAATATCCAGCATCGGCATATTGGTCAGTCTTTATTTTGACAGCGTCCTTTATTGTTGAAACCTCTCCTACAGGAGTTATAAAAGGAAAACTAGCATTAATACGTATTGCTGTCGCTAAACTTATTGATGAACCGGGGTGATTAACCTGTAATGTATCCAGAAAATCATTCATTCCTACCAGTGGTCTTACATTAGCATAACTAACCGGACTGATCATATTATAATTACCAGTTTGAGTATGAGTTGTATTTACTAATAGCAAGGGCGGTAACCATTGATTTTCTAACTTTTTATCTGTTGCGCTTCTGTAATGAGATAAAAACTCTTTATGTAGCATACGCTCTCCTTTTATATTAGAAAAATATTTTCTATGAGCATCACTCCATTGTTCTTCTAATAATTGTCCTCTATTCTTAAAGTCAAAAAAACCTGTTATCTCTTTAAACAAATCTCTACCCAATAATGACAATAATGCTACTGACAAATAATTTTCTTTATAAATAACACTTGCTTTATATTGCAAATCAGGAAATTCAGAGTTCTGAGGCATTGTAAACTTTGATATCCTGTTTTCTACATTTGCATTTTGTGCCTCGGCAAAAAACATTCCATTACCTACTCCTCCACCAGAAGCTCCTGTAATGGATAATAAATTTTCTTTAAAGTAGGCTCCATTAGATTTTTCATAGAGATAACTATGAACCAAAAATGACCAAAGTCCTGCACGCGACCCGCCTCCTTCTGCAGAAACCAGAATTACAGGAAAGGCAACACCTTTATTATTTATAATTGTTTCCCTCTCTTTTATCCAATCATATATATATTCATCTAACGACAACCTATTTATCTTAGCAGGCTCTAAATTAAGAAGATAATGATCAGAAGCATCAGAAGTGCATCTGGCCATAAAAATACAGCCTATTGTTACGATTGTTAAGATGGGTAATCTTATTTTTTTACCTATAAGGATCAGTATAAAACAAATCATAAAAAGACTAAGCAGAGAAAAAATCAATATGGACAATGGATTGATCTTACTAGTTATTTCTGGAACAAAATTTACTATTAAAAACGTGATCAATATGATAAATCCAGAAGATAGAATAGTTCCATAAAACATTTTTTTTGGAAATTCTTTTAAAAACTTATAACTATTAAAAGATAAAGTAAAAAACAAAAAAACTAATGAACAATTAGATAAGAATAATTTACCTAAATCTTTTTCTGCCTGTGTATTAAGTGTTCCTAAAGATATAATCAAAAACAATAACCCAAATGCGATCCCAAAGAGAATAGTATTGAGCTTAGTAGTGCGATGTAAAAAAGTACTGAGTACTTTATAAAACTTAGGTTCAGACAACAACAATAAAAAAAACACCACCTTAAAAAAAACTCCTGATGGACTTAACAATCGGGTATAGATATTGTCTAACCCAAATAATTCCATTGCATTTAATATACTGAGGGCAGATATCGTTAATAAAAGTACTCCCAAGATTCTTGGCACTGTCTTTCTCATGTGAATTTTTGTCATATGAGCATATGAAGCAGTCTGGCTTCTATCCTGAAATTTATAATGTTGATTAGGAATAAAACCGATAAGATTAGAGAACTTAATATCTTTATAATTGTGAAAGTAAAAATATTTAGGAGCATTCCATATAATAAATGCCGATATCATAAGCACACTAAAATATAAAGGCACTTCCAGAAAAAAGGTATCCGCTTGATTAAGTATTAACAATAAATCTAGAGTCTGCGGAAAATGCCAAAGAGCCAGATACACGAAAAAAATAAAAAATAAACTAATTACATTATTCACTAATTCTCTGGCCAAGGTTTTAAACCAAATACCGAAACGGTAAGAAAATAAGAGTAGTTTATTGCGCATTAGTACCAAATTTAAAACTAAATATCTTTAAACAAATAAGGAAATCAAAAAAAGCCAATATACCCAGTACTATAAGCTTTTCGTAATAATGATACAAATTAGACCATACATATTAATAAAATCATAAAAATTAACATTTATGGTTACACTAGTATTTACGAGGGTAATGACATTATTGGACAATAATCATCAAAAAAACAACAACTAAAAGCATTGTTTTATTATATAATAATTGTATCTTGTCGATGATTATAAGTTTTATATCGATAAAACAACCAAAAAAGTAAGTTAAAACTTACTTTGTTTACAGTTTAATTTTAAAGCTGACTATTATGAAAACAACTTTACACGTATTAGCATTTCTTTTTACTACTATGGCATTTGCCAATGTAAAAATTGATATTTCAAGCAAATTAATGTCTGTGACAGAAAATACTGTCATTAACGGTTTGGATGAAAACACTGAGGAAGGTGTCATTTTTATTACAGAAAGTTTACACATAGAGAATGGAGTTCGTATTATGGTACGGAATGCTTGCCTAATTATTCTTGGAGACATTTCAGGATCTGGAATTCTTGATGTAGATGATACTGCTACGGTTACTTTAGAAGGAGAAAAGAAAGGGCGTATCACATTTATAAATAATTTATTGGCTGACGCTACCTGTCAACAATCAATGGGTCTTCAAACTTTTAAAGACATTAAGGATGTTCCATTAGGACTCAACTATAGTTTATACACTTTAACAGGAAGATTATTAGATAAAAGTAAAGTAGATGAGTATATCCATAACTATATGGATCCTAAAACTTACTTAATAAAAATCGAAGGATATAAATTAAGAAAAATTCAGTTTAAAGGTTAATTCAATCATAAAAAGTAAGGTTTATTATGATAGCCACGACATGTATTTGTCGTGGTTTTTTTTATTATTAATACTACCAAAAAATCAAATATTCTTAAGTGTCTTAAGAATTCAAAAACAAGGTTGCAAAATCTCAAGATAGGTGCATACTACATTATTTTATATAAACAACACATCGTTTGTTAAATAAATTTTAAAATTTAACACATCTCTCTCATAACACTATTTATAAGGCTTCCCATACTGTTCATATGCATAATAAAAAAAAGTAAACATTATATTTACGGTAAAACCGTAAATTAATATGTATATTGCCGATGATTTCATAGATTACATCGATAAAAAATCAAATGAAATGAAGAATTTACTTTTAAAATTAACCTATTTATTATGAAAATAACTTTACAAATATTGATGTGTTTTTTTTCGATTACAGCATTTGCTAATGTTAAAATTGACATCTCAAACAGGTTGACCTCTGTAACAGAAAATATAGTTATCAATGGCCTGGACGAAAACACCGAGGAAGGTGTTATTTTTATTACTGAAAGTCTACATTTAGAAGGTGGAGCAAGAATTATGTTGAGAAATGCCTGCCTTATTATTCTTGGAGATATTTCTGGCACAGGAATAATTGATGTAGATGATACAGCCACGGTTACACTAGAAGGTGAAAAAAGAGGACGAATAACTTTTACCACAAATTTATTGGCAGATGCTACTTGTCAGCAATCTCTGGGTGTTGAAACTTTTAAAGATATTACGGATGTACCAGAAGGGCTTACCTATAGTTTATATACATTATCCGGAAGATTATTAGATAAAAGCAAAGTAGATGATTATATTAAGTACAACTTTATAGATTCTAAAACATACCTTATAAAGATTGAAGGTTATAAATTAAGAAAAATTCAATTTAAAGATTGATTCAATCATAAAAAGTCAGATTATTGTAATATCCACGGCATTCATATGTTGTGGATATTAGTTTTATAGACATCCTACTTTAAAATTATTCTGAAAAAAATAGTTTTTTTAGCAATTTCAAAATACAATTGAATTAGGTTTCTTCATATCAAAGCAATATTTTTGGGTAAAATAATCACACATGATTTCTGTATCTGAAGCACTATCTATTATTTCTAAAATCTCTTATATTCCAGAACAAAAAATAATATTACTAAAAGATGCACATGAATTAATTCTTAGCGAAGACATCTTTTCTCCTATTGATATGCCTCCTTTTAGGCAATCTGCCATGGATGGTTATGCTTTATGTATGAACTCAGGTAATTCCTATGAAATTATTGAAGAAATTCAGGCTGGCACAGATAAAAACCCCAAATTACTTCCAGGGCAGGGAGCTAGAATATTTACAGGAGCAAGAGTACCTGATGCTGCTGATACTATCGTAATTCAAGAAAAAGTAACACGAATAGAAAATAACATTACCATACTTGATACTATAAGTGCTAATCAAAATATCCGACCAACTAGTGAACAAATCCAAAAAGGACAAGTAGCGCTTACCGAAGGAACAAAACTGACTCCGGCTGCTATAGGATTTATTGCAGGGCTAGGTATTGATAAGGTTGCCGTATATACTCCTCCAAAGATTGCAGTAATTACAACAGGAAATGAGTTACTAAAACCTGGAACAAAATTAACTGATGGTAAAGTGTACGAAAGTAATTCTATTCAACTAGATGCTGCATTACAACAATTACAGATTAAAGAAATCACACATTATAAAGTGCAGGATGAATATCAAAGTACTAAGAATATAATAAACCAAGCAATACAAAATCATGACATAGTACTTATTAGTGGTGGAATTTCTGTGGGTGATTATGATTTTGTACAACAAGCTTTATCAGAATTAGGGACAGAGCAATTATTTTATAAAATCAAACAAAAACCCGGCAAACCTTTATTCTTTGGTAAAAATAAAAAAACATTCATTTTTGCCCTTCCGGGTAATCCAGCCTCTTCATTAACTTGCTTTTATATCTACGTATTACCTTTTGTATTAAAGACTATGGGAGCTAGAAGTAATGGATTGAGAAGAACAACTAAACTCTTGACCACCACCTTCACAAAAAAAGGAGATCGAGCACAATTTCTAAAGGCAAACGTATCAGATGATGCAGTAACAATTCTAGAAGGACAAAGTTCTTCAATGTTATATACCTATGCCATTGCTAATGCATTAGTATATGTTCCAGAAAACAAAAATACTATTTCTCCCGGAGAGAAAGTAGAAACTATTTTACTTCCTTAAAACTGATACACATCTCGTAATAATAGTACGCTTCTTTTTGAATCCCAATAGTCTAATCCTTTGTTTTTTGAAAAAATCATAAAAGTTCTTAAAAGAGTTTATTATTTATTTTTTTCGTTATATCTTTCAGGAAATAACGAGAGCTATGTATACTATAAAAAGTAGAATCTGGATCGAAGGAGAAGAAGGCGTTTTTCTTGGAGAAGGAAGGATAAAAATCTTAAAAGCTATCATAAAAGAAGGCTCGTTATCTAAAGCCGCTAAAAAAGCTGGAATGTCTTATAAAAAAGCTTGGAATTTAGTTAACTCTATAAATAAAAATGCCGCTCAACCTATTATCATTACCAATACCGGAGGTACAGGAGGAGGAGGTACTGTTATTACAGAGTATGGTATGAACATGATTACTGCTTTTGAAAAAATAAATAAAAATTGCTGGAATTTCCTGGATCAACAATTAAAAGAAAATCAGTTATGAGCTCAATAAAAAGATCAGATATCACCGGTATTATATTAGCTGGAGGCAAAAGTAGCAGGATGGGACAAGAAAAAGGGCTGGTAAAACATAATGGCATTCCGTTTATTGAGCATATTATACGAGCAATGGAAACAGTTACTGATCAGATCTTAATCATTACAAGTCAAAAAGCATATCAAAAATACGGATACAAGTGTATCCCAGATATTTTCACAGAATGTGGTCCTATAGGTGGTATATACTCTGGGTTATCAAAAACCTCAACAACTCATAATTTAATACTTAGCTGTGATATCCCTTTTATTACTTCTTTTGTATTAGAAAACCTGATCCATAAACATCGTATTAAATATGATATTACTTACTACGATAACAATCCGCTTATAGGCTTATATAATCAATCAGTAACCCACAAGTTCCTACAAAGTATAGAACAAAAACAGTTACGACTCATGCAGTTACTATTTAACCTGAAAGTACAGGTATTAGAAGTTACAGAGCAAATTACACCTTTAGTAAGAAATATAAATACGCCAGAGCAATATAATAAAGCAAACATATGGATATAAAAGTGCGTTACTTTGGGATGATTGCAGAAACCGCAAATTGTACAGAAGAAATACTTTCTGTTGATAAAGAATGTAATGTAGATGAATTAAAAAAAATCTTAAAAAGTAAATATCAAAAATTACAAAACTCATCCTTTACGATAGCAATTGATAAACAAATTGCGTCAGATACTAATAAACTAAACAGCAATCATGAGATTGCATTATTACCTCCTTTTTCCGGAGGATAAAAAAAATTTTATGAAAAAAAGAAAAACTGTATTTCAAGAAGGTCCAATACGCCCTGCATTTATCGCCAATGCTATTGAAAAACATCAAACCAAAACCACCATTGGTGCACATGATATATTTCTAGGTCAGGTACGCGCCGATGAAATAGATGGTAAGGTTGTAAAATCAATAGAGTATACGGCATACGAGGAAATGGCAGAAAATAAGTTTCAAGAAATCAGAGAAGCTACCTTTTCTAAATTCGAACTTACCTGCATGCATATTTATCATAGTTTGGGTAATGTAAACGCAGGAGAGATTTGTCTTTTTGTTTTTGTCTCTGCCCCTCATAGAAAAACTGCTTTTAATGCTTTAGAATTTTTAGTAGAAGAAATAAAAAAAGAAGTTCCTGTGTTTGGAAAAGAAATTTTTGAAGATGAAACACATATTTGGAAAGTTAATAATTAAAAAACTTTTGTAAGGCTATGGTTAAAAAAACAAATCAAAAGAAATAATAGTTACATAAATAATCTAATAGGCATAGAACAAAAATGGTAGACATCACACATAAAAATAATACGCTGCGTACTGCCACTGCACAAGCAATAGTGCAAGTAGGTACTAAGGAAACTATAGAGGCGATTATTACTAAAAATATTCCTAAAGGAGATGTTTTTGAAATGGCAAAGACAGCAGGACTTTTTGCCGCAAAAAGAACTAGTGATATGATTCCGGATTGTCATCCGCTTCCTATTGAATATACCAGTGTTAATTATGCAATTAACAATTTGGAAATCACCATTGAGATGACAGTAAAAACCATTTATAAAACCGGTGTAGAAGTAGAAGCGATGCATGGCGCTTCTGTCGTGGCGCTAACCATGTATGACATGCTCAAACCTATTGATAAAAATGTAGAAATTAAGCATATAAAACTTCTGAATAAAAGAGGCGGAAAATCTACATATAAGGACAATGGTGCTCCATATACTGCTGGAGTTATTGTATGCTCTGATTCTATATCTGCTGGTCATAAAAAAGATAAGGCGGGTAAAGAAATCGTAAAAAAACTCGAAACTTGTGCTGTTAAAGTTAACAGGTATACCATAATTCCGGATGAAAAGGATCAAATCAGGAATCAAGTAAAAGAACTTATAAAAGAGGGTAATGATTTAGTAATTTTTACAGGAGGAACTGGATTATCTCCAAGAGATAATACTCCAGAAGCTTTATTACCCTTAATAGATCGTCGTATCCCGGGAATTGAAGAAACAATTCGGGCGTATGGACAAGACAGGATGCCTTATGCTATGCTATCCAGAAGTGTTGCAGGAGTTATAGGAGATACGCTTGTATTAGCATTACCTGGCTCCACTAATGGAGCTAAGGAATCCATGGAAGCTATTTTTCCTTCTGTACTACACGTCTTTAGGATTTTACAAGGAGGTAAACATGATGGTAAATAAATATAAATATTCCGGAATTGAAAAAACTAATCTTTAGATTAAAATAATAGTTTGAAAAATACAGACCAAAACATATTAACTGACACATTTGGACGCACTCATACGTATCTTAGAGTTTCTTTGACGGAGCGATGCAATCTGCGGTGTACCTATTGTATGCCTGCTAACGGAATCCCTTTAAGTCCTAAAGAAAGTTTGATGACTGCAGATGAGATCTTTACCATTTCTCAAGAGTTTGTAGCTCTGGGAGTTACTAAAATAAGGCTCACCGGTGGCGAACCCATGGTTCGAAAAGATTTCCCTCAAATTTTAGAGAAATTAGCAAGTTTACCTATAGAAATCGGAATTACTACAAATGGTATTTTGGCAGATCGTTATCTTTTACTTCTACAAAAAAATAACATTAAAACCATTACGATTAGTATTGATTCCATGCAACAAGATAAATTCGAGCAAATAACTAGACGAGATGAATTTAAACGTGTTTGGAAAACAATTCAGCTTTATCAGGATAACGGTTTTTTAGTAAAATTAAATATTGTATTGATTAAGGGATTTAATGATAATGAGATTATTAATTTCATACAACTTACGCAACATCGTAATCTAACCATTCGTTTTATAGAATTCATGCCTTTTGATGGAAATCAATGGAATATGGATAAGCTTGTAACACAACAAGAAATTTTGGATAAAGTAAACTACACTTTCCCCCTACAGGTAAAACGCATGAAAGATGCACCTCATGATACATCCAGAAATTACAAAATAGAGGGGTTCTCTGGCAGTTTTTCTATCATTAGCTCCGTTACCAATCCTTTTTGTGATACTTGTAACAGGATACGTCTTACCGCAGATGGTAAATTAAAAAATTGTTTATTTTCTGGTCATGAATTTTCTCTTTTAAAACCATTACGAGAGAGCCAATCTATACAAACTGTAATTAAAAAAGCATTACAAAGTAAATTTGCTACCAGGGGTGGAATGGATACTCCAGAAAAAATACAGAATCCAAATCTTCATTCCAGAAATCGTAGTATGATTGCTATTGGTGGTTAGTTAAAAAAAAGGTTTTTATTTATCAAAAAAATAGTACTTTAGTCGCATTCTTATAAGACCCCGATTACTTATCAGATGATTCGCTATTTGTAAAAAAGATATAGAAACATTATTAATGACTAAAGAATCGTGGTTACAATCCGAAGCAGCCAAATATACACTATACGGAATTCTATTTGGATCCATATTTCCGATAATTGCCACAAGTCTGGATATAGTGAGACTCAATAGGGAGTTTTCCTGGGCATCAGTCGTGATAACTCAAAAGGAGCATCCGATTCATTACATTATTGATACAGCTCCTGTATTTCTTGGTTTATTTGCCTGGTTAGGTGGTCGCACCTTAGATAAATTAAAAGAAACAAATAGACAAATCATAAAAACTTCAAAATTTAAACAAGATTTCCTAGCCAATATGAGCCATGAAATCAGAACCCCTATGGTTGGTGTTATTGGTATGATTGATTTACTTTTTAAAAACACAAAATTAGATGAGTTACAAAAAGAATATGTAACTATAGTTCATCAATCTTCCTTAAATTTATTAAATATCTTAAATCAGGTTCTTGATATTTCAAAAATAGAATCAGGTCAGTATACCTTAACCCCTAAACCATTAAATCTAAATAATATAATTAATCAAAATATTGATTTATTTCTTGCCAATAGTAAAGCTAAAGAAATCCAACTAATTAATGAATATGCTGATGATCTGCCTGAATATATTTATGCTGACAAGAATAGACTTACTCAAATATTATCTAACCTCATAGGGAATGCGATAAAATTCACCGATCATGGATCCATTACTGTAAAATCCACGTTGGTATCCCAAAAAAACACCAACCTCCTCATAAAAATAGAAGTAATCGACACCGGAATAGGCATTTCTACTATTGATCAAAAAGCATTATTTAATAGATTTACACAAATTCATACTGATCATATCTCTTTTAAAAAAGGAAGTGGGCTTGGATTACCCATTTGTAAAAAGCTCGTTGATTTAATGCAGGGGCAGCTAGGAGTTCAGAGTGAGTTGAATAAAGGAAGTAATTTTTGGTTCACATTTACATCTCAATTATCTGATGAACCCGCTCTTACTAACACTAAAGTATTACATCAAAACGACAAAGAAGAATACAATCTTCATGTTTTATTAGTCGAAGATTCTGAAATCAACATTATTGTTCTTAAACAAATTCTCAAATATCTGGGATGTTCATCAAAGGTTGCTAAAACAGGCAAAGAAGCAATAGAAATGTTTGCAGAAGGTACATACGATCTTATTTTAATGGATATCAATCTCCCTGATATAGACGGAGTAAAAACCATGAAAGAAATCCGAAAAAAACATAAAAACCCACCTCCTATTATTGCTATTACCTCTAATGCATTGCCTGGTGATGCAGAGCGATATATAGCGACAGGCATGGATGATTATATTACAAAACCATTTACAACAGAAATCTTAAATATTAAATTAAAAAACTGGTTTGGTGATTATGATATACAACATTAATTAGTAGCTCCCATTTGTCCTCCTCCTGATTATTTAACGATTAAAAAGCATATTTCTTCATTAAATTTAACTATATTGTTTGTACACATATAAACGAATAAAAAATTGTATAATACACTACTAAACAAAACATTATGCATAAAAAAAACAGCACTTCATATTATAAAAAACTGACTTTTCTATTATACGTATTTTTAATTGCAGGATATCACAATAGTGCATCTGCTTTTTTTCAGGATACACAAATTCAAAGTGATTCGACGTATAATGAATATAAAGGAACGGTAGTTGATATCGCTACAAATACTCCTTTAGCTCCAGCGACTATATCATTAGATGGCACCAATATTTCTACAATTACAAATGATGATGGAAAGTTTCTTATCAAAGTACCTACATCAATTAAAGATGGAAAACTAACTGTTTCATTTCTGGGATATTCTGATAAGACAATTTCACTTTCTTCTTTTGGTGATACTACTTCCAAAAATGGTAACATAAAAATAAAGCTGGAGCTGTCAGTTACAGAGTTATCAGAAATAACCATTGACCCTACGAATCCTGAAACCATTATAAAAGCGGTAATGAAAAATCGTGGAGCAAACTATCTAGACGATCATACTATCATGACTGCCTTCTATAGGGAGACCATAAAAAAACGTAGAACCTATGTCTCTTTATCCGAAGCGGTAGTAGATGTTTATAAAAACCCGTATATTTCTAGTAAAAATGATGTAATTAAGCTTTATAGAGCAAGGAAAAGTACTGACTATAAAAAACTGGACACATTGACATTAAAATTGCAAGGAGGACCATCAAGCACCTTGTATATTGATGTAATGAAAAATCCAGAACTACTGTTCACAGAAAATATGTTAAAAACATATCAATTTAGTTTTGCTAAATCCACTAGGATTAATGACCGCTATATTTATGTTTTAGATTTTAAACAACGTCCATTTATAGATGAGCTTCTATATTATGGTAAAGTATATATTGATTCAGAAACATTAGCTATGACAAAGGCTGTTTTTAGTCTCAATTTAACCAATAAGGAAAAAGCCAGCAAATTATTCGTTCGTAAAAAACCAGCAAGAGCAACAGTATATCCCACGGTAGCTACTTACAACATAGATTACAGAGAAAAAAATGGTAAATGGTATTATGGATATGGGAGAATTGATTTGGCTTTCAAAGTAAACTGGAAAAAGAAATTGTTTAACTCTACCTATAAGCTTAATATCGAAATGGCAGTTACTGATTGGAAAAAGAATATAGAAGACAGTAATCTTAAGTTCAGAGATCAGTTAAAATCATCCGTTGTAATTAGTGATGAAGCTTCCGGATTTTCTGACCCTTCATTTTGGGGACAGTACAATGTAATTGAGCCAGAAAAATCTATAGAATCTGCTATACAAAAAATACAGAAACAGTTAAAGAAGATGAATTAAATCAACGCATGCTAGATACTATATTTGAGCAATTTAACACTTTTATTGAACTTAATCCTCATTACGGAAATTTAATAGGGGTTGTCCTTTTTGGCCTTCTTTTGATAGGATATATTAAAAATTGGGATTGGGTTATGGAGCCCGTGGGTGGATGGATGAATATTGCTTATTGGGAAAACAGATTAGGTAATAAAACCGTCCGATGGTTTATGGGGTCTTTGTGTTTTTTAGGTATGCTTTCTTCCTTCAGTCTTTTCTTATTTTATGAATATTCTATATAGAAAAAAAATTGTAACGACACAGAGGTAATAACTATGACATTTATGAACCTAAAACCATATACAAAATCGGGTATCTTCTAAAAAAAATCTAAATTTGCACTTTGATTGTAGTTATCGCAACAGTAAATTATTTTACACGTCTTTTAAAGAAAATTTTATGACCAAACGGATACTGTTTATAGTATTTCTTTTTGTTTCTTCCATTTCTGTTTTTGCACAAAAATTCTTGGACGTCAGTAAAGCTTCTGAAGACTTTAAAATTTTTGAAAAAATCTTAAAAGACGGGCACCCTTCTCTTTATGATTATATAGATAAAGAAGAATTAGATACTGCTTTTAATATGGCAAGAGCATCCCTTATAGAAGACACCTTAGATATCAGTTTATTTAAAAAAATGCAAAAAATTACTGAACGTGTTAAAGATGGGCATTTATTACTATTCCCTCCCTCTACTCTTAATACTAATCAATACTATTTTCCACTTATTCTAAAAATTATTAAAACAGATTTTTTTATAGATACTGATGACTTTGGAATACCTATCGGATCAAAGATATTGGCTGTCAATGGAAAAGAAATCTCTCACATACTCGAAGCTTTAAAAAAATATGCTGTAAGTGATGGATACAATCTCACCAGAAAATATCGTGATATAGAATTAAAATTTGGCTTGTATTACGCCTGTGAATATGGTGTTACCAAAGAATTTGACATAAAATATAGCACTCCAGAAGGAATAGAAAAAACAATAGTCTTACCTTCAGAATCTTTTGTCATCGTAAAACACCGCAACACCAAACGAAATTCTTATTTTGCTAAATATCATTCACAAAAAGATGGGATTGATTTTTTTGCTGAACACATAAATAAAAAAGAACCTTTTATTTATTATAAACACCATTTAAAAACTGCTGTACTAGTGGTCAACTCTTTTAGCGGAGATATCAATGCCTTTAAATCATCTTTAATCAGATTATTTAAAGAAATACGAAAAAACAAAATAAAACATCTTGTCATTGATATACGCTATAATGATGGAGGCTATAGGCCTAATGCTATCAACTTATTTTCATTTGTAACCGATACCATTTTCAAGCAGAGAACGAGCTCATTTGTATCTTCATTAACTATTCCTGAAAAAGAATATAGTACTCGTTCTTATGATGAAAAACAATTCTTGAAAGATAAATTTTATAACCATCCTGTCTACGACGGATGGAAACTTAATTTTGACGACCTTGAGACGATGATGATTCCTAATAGAGAGCGGTTTACAGGTAATGTATATGTTTTAGCTGGTGGAGCAACGTTTTCTGCTGGTTCTTCTTTTGCTTTATTAGCTAAAAATGATCCTGATATACTTTTAGTAGGTGAAGAAACCGGAGGAGGTTATTATACTCATACAGGACAATTTCCTGTGCATTACAAGCTCCCTAACTCTAAAATTATTATGGTAATGTCTATGGAAAAAATCCTTCATTATGTAAAAGACACATCCATACCTAAAGGATCTGGTGTGTCTCCAGATAGAACAGTATCTTTAACAAAAGAGGACCTTATTAAAGGAAAAGATACGCAACTGGATTATATTTTTAAAGTCATTCACGGTCATACAAAAAGTAAATAAATAAATGCACTAATCATTTTTGATTCAAACCAAAGTCATTTTTTAGCTATTATCATTGCATTTCTTGCAATTCCATCTCAAAATCATATTGCAGGTCTTCGTGTAATGTTGAGATCGCTTTCCTGATTCCACCTATTTGTCGTATATATAAATTCTGTAGTGTAGTATTCCTCTGTATAGAAGGTCTCATCTTTTTTAATGCTTTACAGAAATAGATAAGCAAAACTGCTTCTGTTTCTTTACTTCCAGAATAACGAATATACTTTTTAGTAATCCTCAGAATTTTACGGACACTCTTTTTAATATAATAATAACTACTGGTATTAATCTGCAAAAACTCTTTATCTATTTCTTGTTTTACCTGCTCAATATATGCATCCTCACTAGAAGCATTATATAGAAGATAAGTTAACAATTCTTTGTTTTCTTTTTTAAACTTAGACAATCGTAAACAGAGTGTTATCAATTCCTGATGCGTACAATCATTTAATTCTTGTTTCAATTCTTTAACGGTAGCAGCTTTCATAATAAAGTTGATGATTTACAACCGTATTTATTGTTACAAAATACAAATTGGAAATAGATTCATTTTATTTTTTGATCGAACGTAAGTATAGTTTCTCTACCTTTTCTCTAGCCCATGGCGTCCTTCTCAAAAATTTAAGACTCGACTTTATAGAAGGGTCATTCTTAAAACACTTAATCTGTATTTTATCTCCTAATTGATCCCAATCATATTCTGTTACCAGATACTCTAAAATATCTGCAAGTTTTACTCCGTGAAGTGGATTATTAGATTGTTCTTTCATATTATAAAACTCAATTATTCTCAAATAAGGCAAGTTAAAAAATCTTCTAGTTTTAAACAGTCTTTAGCTAAGGAAATATAATAAATACATAACCTACTCTATGTAAGTACTTACAAAATTAATTTTTTATAGCAATCCCTATTTATCCGTCTTTAGTATATAAATTAAAAGGACTGGATACCCGCACCTATCGTATATTTTAGCTCTGATTCTTATAATACCAATTATAAGACCTCTAAAACTTTCATTTAATTATAGCCCTTTTATTCTCTTTAATTTAATAAAAGTATAAGAAAAAGATGCTTTTTATAATAATGAATTTTCAATATCTTTATAGCTAATGGTTAAAAAGAGAATTAATGCAACATATTGAAAATATGGGCTAAACTCTTTTTTTAATCTTTGAGAAAATTTCTCAAAAAAATAATTCAAAATTTTAAAGAATCCCCTTTAGTATTTGTGATCAATTACCTTAGTGATTTAGTTTAAAATATTCTTGTAAACAATTACAATCAAGGTGGCATATTTACACCTAATACTATTTAATATATTAATAAAATGAATATAAATACAAGAACAACAGTATTACACAAGGCAGAAACGAGAGGAAATGCAAACCATGGTTGGTTACATTCGAGACATACTTTTAGTTTTGCGAACTATCATAACCCAGAAAGAATGGCATTTGGTGTCTTACGTGTATTAAACGATGATATTGTTGCAGGAGGCAGAGGCTTCGGTCAACATCCTCATCAAAATATGGAAATTATATCGATTCCATTATCCGGTGACCTCAAACATATGGATAGTACAGGTCGAAGCGAAATTATTAAAGAAGGTGATATACAAGTAATGAGTGCAGGATCAGGCTTAATGCATAGCGAAATGAATGCTAACGCTAATAAGGAAGTTAAATTTCTTCAGATCTGGATAATTCCAAATGCTACCAATGTAACACCTAGATATGATCAAATTACACTAAAAGCAGAAGATAGAATCAATAGATTACAACAAATTGTTTCTCCCAATAGAGAGGATGATGGTGTATGGATACATCAAGATGCTTGGTTTCACTTAGGTACCATACAAGAAAATACTGAACTTTCTTATAGGTTAAAAAACACAAATAATGGAGTATATGCTTTTGTAATCAAAGGTACTATTACGATTAATGGTCAGGAATTAAATCATCGGGATGGACTCGGTATTTGGGATATTGATATTCTGAATATCAAAGCGAATAAAGATGCTGAATTACTAATTATGGAGGTTCCTATGAAATGAAAAAAGTATTGAATATTAAAAAAACAACAAGTAGTAATTAACTGTTATTACTATGTAATGAGTTAACTTTCATAAAGTATAAATCCTAAACATTATTAATTGCATATACATTCCACACATGAAATCTTACGACACTTTATCACAAGCTATAACTGGTCTACAAAAGGAAGGGTATACTGAAGATTTAAACCTTCAAAAAAATCATATAGAGTGTAAATCTCTGGAATATCAAATTTTGCCAAATGAATTTGAAGTTGACCTCATATATCGTTTTGAAGGAGACTCTAATCCAGATGACTCTTCTATTCTTTTTGCTATTTCTTCTAAAAAATACAAGATCAAAGGAATTCTTATAGATGCCTATGGTCTATATTCTGATCCGTTAAATGCAGAAATGATAAACAAATTAAAATATAAACCTTGATACTAACTTACTTATTGAACTCAAGATAATGGAAATAACACTTAAAGAATTAAATAACAAAGGATATGCAATTGCCAAAGATGATGGTAACAAAATGGGCATGATGACCTATTCTACACCTGGGAAAGATTTTATTATCATAGACCATACAGAAGTTGAAGAAGCCGGAAAAGGAAAGGGTATCGGAAAACTTCTACTCTACAAGATTGTAGAGATGGCAAGAGATAAAAATATTAAAATTCTACCTCTATGTCCTTTTGCAAAAGCTATGTTCAAAAAAATTGAAGAGATTAGAGACGTGCTTAAGTAATGTATATCTTATTATTTGATACTCACAAAAATATTAAAAAGATTACTTTAGATATCTCCAGATATCATCTAAATTTTGAATATCGTATCGTAAAATTTTTATTTCTGTTTTAGATAAACCGACGAGGATTGTAGTTTTTGAAACTAAAAACAATACAATGGAAAAATATTATATTCTAAATTAATTAAGAAGTAAAAATTTGAGTAAACAATACAAAGCTTTAAGATAAATGAGAATATCCTCTAAAAGCTATATTCTATATATATTTGTTTATAAAAAATCCTGACAGCTTATTAAAACTATCAGGATTTTTACTTTCGATCAGATAAAATATATGATCTAAATCTGATTGTATTTTGTATTACAGTATTTATATCATCTTAAAATCTAACAATAGTTCACCTTCAATAGAGGCTTGTAGATGATCCCCTTTAAAAATTTGACCTACACCACTCGCTGGTGTACCGGTAAAAATTAAATCTCCTGGTTCTAATGTCATAAAAGTAGAAATATAAGCAATGATTTCACTAAAATTATAAATCATCAGATCCGTATTACCTTCTTGTTTCTGCGTTCCATTTATTTTTAGATCAAAATTAATGTTAGCAAGATTGGTAAATTCTGAAATATTTTTAAACCCTGAAATGGGTGCTGCACCATCAAATCCTTTTGCTAAATCCCAAGGTCCTTTTGTTTCTCTATATTTTGTTAAAATATCTTTTGCCGTATAATCGATACCTACTGCAATCTCAGCAATGTAAGAAGATGCTTCATTCTCTGCTATATCTTTACCTTCTTTGCCTATCTTAATGACCAATTCTACTTCATAAGCTACATTATCCGAACATGCAGGAAAGACAACATCTTTACTATCGGTTACCAAACTGGATTCAGGTTTAGAAAAAATTACTTGCTTTCCATCTTTGATAGCAGCTATTTCTTCTTTGTTATTTACATAATTTTTACCTATCCCTAGTATTTTCATGGTGTATTATTTAGTTTCTGTATTTATTTAAAATTAAAGAATCAAAAGTACTATTTTTAAAAAAATTAAGAGAATTAATGTCTGTAAAATATCTTTTGTTTTTCAGTGAAGGTTTTTCATCAAAGAGTTAGAAAAAACAAAACAAATACGGTTTACTTTTATTTCATTTTACTTTATTTTGACATAAAAAGATCTCTCCAAATAAACTTGTTAGCCTTCAACCAATACTTTCAATGATTATTAAATAACCATCAATAAATAAGAAATGAAAGGTGAATTTTTTTTGTAGAAGTTCACAAGAAAAATAGCCTTCAAAAAGTAAAGTTTTTCTAATCCTTCGATGAATTTTGATTTAACACTAATCAATTAAATATGCAGCTAGATTACTTCTAAGATCATTTTCTCAAAACTATCTTTTGGTGATTCGCATAATGGACATTGATAATCTTCTGGGATATCAGTAAACTCTGTACCTGCTTCAATCTCTGCTACAACATCACCTACTGATGGATCATAAATCGTTTGACATTCAGCACACTGGAATACCTCGATCTCGGTAATTTCTTTTTTACTTGGAGTTCCTTCATAATTTTCAGTATCGCCTTCTCCTAAATTCTGAAAATATGTTTTAGTAAGCTCTAATAAAACACCTGGTAAATCCATTTGATCAATATCTTGCGCATACACAATGTAACTGCGTGTATTGGGGTCAAACGTCTTAGCATATAACACATTATAGGTAGGCCTAACTACAAAATCCTTTACCGCTTCCGGTATTTTATTTTCCTCTATAACCACTGATGTGAAATATCGTTTTTGATCACGTCTCATACTGATGGTAAAAGTCATCCCGTATGTACTAATATCATTCTGATCAAAATTCATGACCAAAAACTTTTTTAAGTCTAAAGCTCTTTGATTTCCTACTGGCAAATGCCAGTTTAGTTCTAATGCAGAATGACGTACATTAATCCCGAATTGACCTAATAACTTTTCTAATGCCAGTTTACAATCCTGTGGAATACCTTTTATAATAAAAGATTTCCAAGGGGTGAGACAGATTTTACCAATCCTATATTCTATACAAAACTCACACAATGCTTTTAGAAAAACCAAATCGTATTGATTATTACGCCAATAGAGACCTAACCAATATTGATTGATTCCCATTTTATTCATTCCTTCATAGTATGGAAAGGGTTTAAAGGGAACCTTTAAAGGTTTTTCAATAACCCGATTATTTGTATCAATGCTATCATTCAGATAGTGAAAAAGTTCATCTACATTGTTTACTTTTTTATAAATTTTCTCTATTTCCTCTGCAACTTTAGAGATATCCCAAGTAAATATTAGTACTGGATAAAAAACCTCATCCCAACCTGGTAATTTTAAAAATAAATACCAATAATCTTCATGAGAAGATGCTATAAAATTAATATCTCCAGAAAATAAGGATACCATTTGTTGCTTAGGATCGGTGATATTAATTTTTAATTGTGGTTCATATCTAAATTGTTCCAGAATATATAAATAAGTAGTTCCACGAAGCCATACGGTAGAATTAAAGATATCTATAGAAACATAAGAGCAACTTATATTTTGTTGTGTCCTTGGTGCAAAAAATGAAGGATCAAAAGATTCATGAGTATCCAGAAGAGTTCCTTTGGCATTCTTAGCAGGAAAAATAATATCCTGTCTCGATCCAAAATGAAAAGCTTCTAACCCTAATTCTTCTGCTTTTACAATAATACTTTGTAATTCACTTGGAGATAAAATACCTCCTTTTAAATTGACACTATGCATTAATTCTTCCATAACTACGCTAATTGCAAGACACTATTCAACACCTCTTTTACTTCTGGTTTACAGCTACCACAACCTAAGCCAGCTCCCGTCTTAGTACAAAGCTCTGAGAAATCGTCACATCCTGATTTAATTGCTTCTATTAGATTACCTTCTCCTACCTGACTACAAGAGCAAATAAGTTTTCCTATCACTGGCTCATCTGGTTGAGATGATCTTAGCAGCTCTTCTCTACGCTCAGACAACTCAATTTTTTCTTCTATCAATCGTTTAAAATCAGCAAACTCACTTTTATCTCCCATCAAAATAGCACCTACGAGCCAATCATTTTTCACAATACACTTTTTATAAAAACGTTTGCCTACATCCATAAAAACAACTTCTTCGTAAGATGGATCATTTTGTGGCATATCAATATTACCAATACTACAGAGATCTAAATCTTCAAATTTTAGAATATTCATAAACACAGATCCTTTATAAATTGCACTAAAATCTCCTAAAATATACTTTGCTACAATATCCGCTTGTTGCTCTGCAGCAGCGGTGATGCCAAACAAGTTACCCTCAAATTCTGCAATTTCACCTACCGCAAATATGGAAGGATCACTCGATTGTAAGTACTGATTCACTACGATACCTCTTCTACAAGTAATCCCTATTACTTTAGCTAAATCTATATTAGGAATCGTTCCGATAGAATACACAATAGCATTACAATTAAACGATTTCCCAGATTTCAAATTAACCAATAATGAACCGCTATCCTGATTGAATACAGTATCCACTTCATTATCAAAATGAATTTGTATTCCTTTTTCGCGAACATCATCCGCTAATAAACGACTGGCAATTGGATCTAGCTGACGTTCCATCAATCGATTACCTCGTTGGATAATCGTTATTTTCACATCTTTTTTACGCAATGCAGCTGCAAGTTCTAAGCCTAGCAACCCACCTCCTACAATAGTGACATGTTGCTCGTGATCTGCTAAACCAGTCTCTGTAAGATACGTTTTTAGTTTATCAGCATCTCCCCGATCTCTCATAGTAAATCTTCCTGGCAGATGAATAGGTACTTCTTTTGGCACAAAAGCACGACTTCCAGTTGCCATTAAGACAATATCATACTCATGTCGCTCTCCTTTACTATCTATTATATATTTTTCTTCTCTGTTTATTTCTTCAATTGGATTACTAGTAGACAATGTAACCCTCAGAGATTCCATACTACCTTCTCGCATCTTCTGTAATTGTTCCCAAGTCAATTCTTCACTCACATATTCTGGTAGTAATACTCTGTTATAAAATGGATAAGGCTCTTTAGAAAAAACAATAATATCATCTTCTATATTGTGTTCTCTATATGTTTGTATAAATCTATATGCAGCCGTTCCTGCTCCGATAATACATATCTTTTGCTTAGGTTTAACGAATTTTGTTACTTCTACAGCAGAAAACTTAAAATCAGGTTCTTTAGAAATAGGATCCACAATACTGGTGGTTAGATTATTTGCTCTCCCATAGTCATTTCCTAATACTTTACCCCAATGCATTGGTAGAAATACAACACCCTTACCAATAGTATCGCTTACCTTTACCTTAACCTGTACTTTTCCTCGTTTACTTTTAATAACGGCAATATCTCCATCTTTTATTTTCCGTAGAAAAGCATCTACTTGATTCATCTCTAAAAAAGGATGTGGAATATGCGTTAATAAACGATTTACTTTTCCTGTTTTTGTTCTGGTATGCCATTGATCTCTAACTCTACCAGTAGTAAGAATTAACGGATGTTTTTCTGTTACTAATTCTGAAGTAGGCTTGGTAAACTTTGGAATTATAAATTTAGCATTTCCTGTATCTGTATAAAACTTCTTATCTTCAAACAAACGAGCTGTTCCTGAATGACCATTCTCCGGGACTGGCCATTGAAAACTACCTTCCGTCTTCAGACGATCATAATTTAATCCAGTGATATCAATATTAGTACCCTTTGTCATTTGACAATATTCTTTATAAACTTCTTCTGCAGAGGTAAAATTAAATCCCTGATACCCCATTCGTTGTGCAAATTTCCATATGATCTCTGCATCTGGCAATGCTTCTCCGGGTGGAGCTACAACTTTATTAAGATATGTGATGCGTCGCTCACTATTTGTCATAGTACCATCTTTTTCAGCCCAACCTGCAGCAGGTAAAACTAAATCAGCATATTCTAAAGTCTCTGAACGGTGGGAAATATCCTGTACGATAACAAATTTGGCATTTTTTAAAGCTTTTTCTACTTTATTGACATTGGGCAAACTCACCAATGGATTAGTACAAATAATCCAAACTGCTTTTAGTTGACCACTCTCTAATGCATCAAACATTTCTGTTGCTGTTAGTCCTGGTTTTGGAGAAATTTCTTTTCCACCCCAGAAATTAGCAACTTCTCTTCTGTGCTCTTCATTTCCTAAATCCCGATGTGTTGCCAGTAGATTAGCCATCCCTCCTACTTCTCTGCCTCCCATAGCATTAGGCTGCCCTGTTAATGAAAACGGTCCAGACCCGGGTTTACCAATATGTCCTGTTAATAATGATAAATTGAGTAATGCATTATTTTTGTTTACACCTATAGAACTTTGATTTAGCCCCATTGCCCATAATGTAAGAAAGCCTTTTGCATTGCTTATAAACAATGCTGCTTTCTTAATATCTGCAACAGTGACTCCACAAATCTTTGCTGACTCTGTAAGAGAAGTTTTACTTAACACCTCTTTGAGTGATTCATAATTATCAGTATGATTAGCTATAAAGTTTTTATCAATCTTTTTTCTATCAATTAAACGTTTCGCTATAGCGTTATATAACACTACATCTGTACCAGGAATAATTTGTAAATGTAAATCTGCAATATCACAAGACTGGGTTCTTCTTGGGTCTACTACAATGATTTTAACATCTGGATTTTGTTCTTTATGCGCTTCAATTCTTCTATATAAAATTGGATGACACCAAGCTGGATTAGCACCAGCAATCATAAAACAATCAGCCAATTCGATATCCTCATATGCAATAGGAACACTATCTTCTCCCAATGCCTGCTTGTATCCAACAACTGCAGAACTCATACACAATCTAGAATTCGTATCTATATTATTAGTACCTATAAACCCTTTCGTTAATTTATTAACCAAATAATATTCTTCTGTTAAACACTGACCTGACACATAAAAACCTACACTATCAGGTCCATGCTTTTTAATAATCGTATTAAAAACTGCAGCTGCTCTGTCAAAAGCCTGATCCCAGGATACACGTTGACGTTCATGACCTTTACTCCATCTCATTTCTGGGTATAATATCCGATCACTTTTATCTTGTACAACGTGATGAAGGTTCATGCCTTTAGAACATAAAAGCCCCTTATTGACAGGGTGGTCCTGATCTCCTTCTACAGTTATCACCCCTTTTGCATTCTTTCTTGCTATGATTCCGCAACCAACACCACAGTAAGAACACGTCGTTTTATAAGATTTAGATGCCATAAAAGAATTTTATTAAAATTAAATCAAACAACAAAATTAAGTATAATTACGTAAATAGAGATCAAAAATACGTAAGAAGTAACAAAACAAGCTTGTTAATTATCATATCCATAAAAGAATAGTTGTAAAAAATGATTTTAAAAAAAATGCAGGAGTTTGATTCATCAATATTCAAAAACAAAATTAACAATGAAGCTATTAACGACATTACACAAGAGATTCAATGGTATAATAAAAAGAAAAGGATACTAATTCTTATCATCATACTCAATTATTAGTTTCTTAAAAAAAATTGAAAATATTATCAGAATGGCAAAATCTACTAATTAGAGTCAAATACTTATTTTTACGACCTTGATATTTATCAAATTCTTAATTTACAATATCCTTACTAAATAAGTTAAAAATAAAAATATACATCAAAATATATCAAATTTACATCATTTAAAATGTTAAAAAAACATGATAAATTGAATATTTCGCATTTGTGGTTTACAAGTAATTAAAATATATTTGAATCAAAATTAAGTATTAATACTTAATAAATGTTTCACATTTAAAAATTGTAATATGGAAAAAAGGACAATCGAATTGGTACAAGCTTCTTTTAGTAAAGTTGCTCCTATAGCAGAAACAGCTGCTGAAATTTTTTATAATAAACTTTTTGAATTAGATCCGGAACTAAAAAAAATATTTCCTTCTGACAATGCTGAGGCGATGAAAGGACAGGGAAATAAATTAATGACTATGCTTTCCTCTGCTGTAGCTGGTCTTAATAACCTAGATAAACTAGTACCTATATTACAAGATTTAGGAAAAAGACATGTGGCATATAAAGTTACACCCTCTCATTATGACACGGTAGGTGCTGCATTACTAAGCACACTTGCTGCCGGATTAGGAGATGATTTTACCTCAGAAGTGGAAACGGCTTGGACAGATACATATGGTATTATGGCATCCGTCATGAAGACCGCTGCATACGGTGAGGCAGCTTAGCATGCAATAAAACACAAATTAGTAACAAAAAACTATATCAAATGAATTATCTAAAAATAAAAGGAATATGTGTATCACTGGTTCTTATTGGTATACAATCCTGTGGTGGGGTTCCTGAAGAAACTTCTGCAAGTAGCACTTCTGACAAAGTTTTTGCAGTTGCAGATATCATGACATTAGTTGCCGAAGAAAATGATATTACCAGAACACTCTACACAAAAGGAATTGTTGGTGCTGGAAAGAAACAAGGATTAAAATTTGATGAAGACTGGCAAGATGATGATGTAGAAGCAGGGCCACTTCCTGCGCTATTCTTAAGAGGTGTTTCTGCTGATATCAGAAAAAGTGATGTACCATTAGGTTTATATCTTGGTTCTGATTTCCCCATTAATGCTTCTAACAAATTTCAGGGAAAACAAGCTGATCTGTTTAAAAAAATAAAAACAGATCAGAAGCCTCAACATTTCTATGAAGAAGATCAGAAATTATACACCTCTATGTTTGCAGATCTAGCTGTAGCCGCCCCTTGTGTGAATTGTCATAATGATCACGAAAGCACTACAAAAACAGATTGGAAACTAGGCGATGTTATGGGAGCAACAACATGGCAATACCCATCAGACTCTCTTTCTTATAAAGAGGCAATAGGAGTTATTAATGCTTATAGAAATGGCACAAAAGCAGTATATAACTCATATTTGGAAGAAATCGCAGCTTTCAAAATAGACAGTACAAAACCAACTATAGGTAAAGCCTGGCCTTCATCAGGGTTCTATTTACCAACTGCTGAAGTTTTTATTGATAGTGTCAGAAAATTAGCATCTTACCATAGTCTGGAAAAATTATTATTAGCCGACAATCATAAGAAAGTAAAAGAGACAACAGACTTAGCTTCTAACTAAAATAAACAGTGCTAGTATAGTGAAGAAATCATATAGCTTTTTATGTATTGGATTAGGATTATTCACGGCATATATCTTACAATACATACTGGATCTAAAATGGCAATGGCTCTATAACCTACAATTAGATGAGGAGTACAAAAGATGGTCAGGAGTATTTGTTGGAATATTCATACTATTTCAATGGATACTCACATTGACCAGAGTTTCTAAAAAGCTAAGGAAACATACAATGCTTTTTACCAGGCTGCATAAATGGATTGGTATTATATCTCCATTATTTTTTTACATACATGCTATGGAGTTTGGCTATGGATATCTAGCATTACTATCATATATATTTTTCATCAACATGATTTTAGGAACCATCAATCTGGATATTTTAAAAAGTAAAAAAGAATGGGTTTTTCAATCCTGGATGATTACTCATGTAGCGTTATCTATAGTCATTACTTTTTTAGCCATTTTTCATATTGGAATTGTATTTTATTATAAATAAAACTAAGTATCTAATGCTATTAACTGTCAAAGAAATAATTAACGAAACCGAAGATGCTGTAAGCATTGTACTTAATAAAGGTGGATTTTTTAATCCTGTAAAATATAAAGCTGGTCAATTTCTAATTGTCAAAATTCTTGTAAAAAACAAAATTCAAAAAAGGGCATACTCATTTAGCAGTAGCCCTGTCAAAGATAAATTTTTAAGAATTACAGTAAAAAAAGTAGAAAAGGGACTAGTGTCTAATTACTTGTGTGATTCCCTAAAAGTTGGGGATAAGCTAGAAATTGAAAAGCCTGCCGGTAGTTTTTTTGTAGTTCCAGATAAAAAAGTCAAATCAACATATGTATTATTTGCAGGCGGAAGTGGTATCACACCAATATTCTCTATAATCAGAACTGTTTTAGACAAAGAACCTTTATCTAAAATCTTATTAATCTATGCTAACAGAAATAAAGCTTCTATAATTTTTAAAGACGAAATTGAAAAATTGGAAACCGTCTATCCTACTGCTTTTTCTGTGGAGCATCTTTTAGAAAAGACTCAGGAAGACAAAGCAAATTATCATCAGGATTTACTTCATGAAGATCTGATAGCCGAAATTTTCCAAAAACACCAAATTACCTATGATAATCACTCTTACATGATGTGTGGGCCTGCAGGATTTATGGAAAAAGCTAAAGAGATATTAGCCAAAAACGGAGTTTCCAGAGAAAAGATCAAGCTAGAGGCTTTTACTACTGATGTAATATCTTCTGATGAGGCAAAGGATTTAATAAGTACTTTAACTATTTATCAGGAAGATAAAAAACTTACACTGGATGTCCCCGGAGACAAAACCATCCTGCAAACTGCTATGAAAAATAATATTATACTTCCTTACTCATGTAGAGCAGGCATGTGTAGCAGCTGTAAAGCAAGATGTATATCTGGCAAAATACATATGACTGATGGACATTTTTTGTCAGAAGAAGAAGTAGCTCAAGGAAATATTCTTACCTGCATAAGTTACCCAAAGAGTGACACAGTTAGTATTAGTTTTCTAAACGACTAGCGTATGTTTAATAAAAACCCATTGCGGAGAAGGCAATATATTGGCTCCCTAATTGGAATAGCTATAGGAATTATTACTTATATCGTACTCCCTTTAAAGCAAACTGAAAGTTTTCTTAGTTTAGGACCACTTAATACCGGACATGAAGGATTATCCTGTAATGCTTGTCATACCGATGCTAAAGGTAATTTGTTACAACAACTTCAATCCAATATTTCGTATACATTTGGGTTTAGAAAAACAAAAGTTGATTTTGGAACAGAGAATGTGGATAACAAAAAATGCTTAGAATGCCATGACAGACCCAATGACAGACATCCCACACATCGTTTCCTAGAGCCTAGATTTAAGGATGCTATTGCAAAAATCAACACAACAGCTTGCGAGACATGCCATAGGGAACATAACGACACCAGAGTAGTTCTTAAAGACGCTACGTTTTGTATAAACTGTCATTATGATCTTGAAGTAAAGAATGATCCTATTGATGTACCACACGATAAACTAATCGCAAACAAGCAATGGAGCACTTGTTTACAATGTCACGATTTTCATGGAAATCACATCTATCAGGTAGCTGAGAAAATAGAAGATACTATTCCGTTAAAAAAAATACAAGCATATCTAAAAGGTGGTGAAGATCCTTTTTCGTCAAAAAAGAAACACCTCCCTCTTAGTGAAGAAGAATGGATAAAAATGAAAAAAAAGTATAAAAACGCGAAATAAAAGTTTTCATTTTAAAGTAATTCTAAAAAGTATGATACTATGAATCAGATAACTAAACTTACTGTAATTCTATTTTCCTTATTTATTGTTCTTTCGTGTAAAGACAATACTAAAGAAATCTGTAATATCACTGACGATGTTAACTATACAAATCATATAGCCTCCCTTGTAGAAACCCATTGTTTTACCTGCCACGCTCCAGATGTATATAAGAAAAAGGCTTCTCGAAATAAAATTTTTGACTATGCCAGCTTAAAAAAAATGGCAGAAAGCGGACAATTAATTGGATCAATTACACATGCTCCGGGATTTATTGCTATGCCCTATCGTAAGGGAGTAAAAATAGACAGTTGCGCAATTGAAGTTATGAAAAAATGGGTAGTCACAGGAATGAAAGAATAAGATAAGTCAAAAACCAAAAAAACAAGAGTTTCTGAAATGTAAGCAGCTAATTACGCAGGAAAGTGAATCATTAATCTTTTTAATTAAAATATAGTACAATTGCACTATTTACTACAAATTATTTTTTCTAACCGTACCAGCGGATTGTTGTTACTCATTTTCGCTACTGCTATGGCAATTGCCACATTTATTGAGAATGATTATGGTACTGAAACTGCAAAAGCACTGGTTTATGGTGCAAAATGGTTTGAAATCGTTATCCTACTCCTCGGAATTAATTTTGCTGGAAATATCGCTAAATACAACCTTATAAGTTGGGAAAAAGCACCTGTTTTTTTATTCCATATCGCATTTATCATCATCATTCTAGGTGCAGGAGTTACCAGATATAGAGGATATGAAGCACTAATGACTATAAAAGAAAATGAAGCCAGCGATAGAATGATCTCTATTGATAGTTATTTACAAGTTAGAGCGGGCAACGGCGCTACACAAGAAAATTTCATTAGTGACAGGCTCTTGATGAGTCAACTAGGATTCAACTATATTAATGAAGCGGTAGATTTTGAAAATACTGAAATCAACCTTAAATTAAAACGTTATATTCCTCGGGCTCAATTTATTTTAACCGACTCTATAGGAGGAAAAACTTACCTTCAGGTAGTAATTGCCGATAATGATGAACGAAAAGATTTCTATATTGAAAAAGGAACAAGAGAGAATATATACGGCATCTCTATAGCTTTTGACACAGCTAATAAACTAAAGAATGATGTATTCATTACTAAGAAGAATGAGACTTGGTCGGTATCTTTCCCTGAGGTGACTGACTACTTTTCTATGATTCTAAATAAAGCAGGATCATATCCTAAGGATAGTTTGGTTCCCCTAAAACTTAAAGCTTTGAGTCAGATTCGTAATATTCCTGTAGTTTTTAATGAGATCCATGAGGACAAATACAAGGAAATCGTTTCTACAGAAAAAAAAACTGACAAGAAAAATGAGGAGTCTGCTATTATCCTCGAAGTAACTTCTGGTGATGAAATCAAAGAAATCACCTTGTTTGGTGGACCTGGATACATGAACCCTTACAGCACCTTATTCATAAACAATATTCATTTAGATATACGTTATGGATCTAAACCGATTCAACTCCCTTTTTCTTTATTTTTAAAAGACTTTATCTTAGAAAGGTATCCTGGCTCTGAGAGTCCCTCTGCCTTCTATAGCAAGCTACAAGTACAAGAGAAAAACAACTTTTTTAACTACACTATTTTCATGAATAATGTAATGAATCATAAAGGATACCGTTTTTTTCAATCTGCCTATCTTCCTGATGAAAGCGGCACCATCCTTTCTGTAAATCGAGATTTTTGGGGTACTACAATTACATATATAGGGTATGCACTATTGGCTTTAGGAATGTTGTTAAGCTTATTTTGGAAAACATCTCATTTTGGAATCTTATTAAAATCATTGAAATGAGAATAAAAAAAATACGATATAGCTTCTTTTTTTTTCTAATCATATGTGTTCCTTCTATAGAAGCACAACAGCTACATCACCTCAAAACTCATGAACTTATAGAAAGGCAATGGATAGATCCTGATCACGCAGAAAATTTTGCAACCATCCAAGTACAGGATTTTCAAGGTAGGATTAAACCTATCCACACCTTAGCAATAGACTTACTGCGTAAAATACATGGAAAAAGCACTTTTAAGTATTTAGACAAAAATAACGAAGACAAAATCCTCTCTGCTACTCAGGTTTTCCTTGGAATGCAATATAGACCAGATTCATGGCAGTTGTTAGAGTTCATTAAAATTGAAAAAAAGGCAATCCCAGAATTACAGAAATATATATCTATTAATGCACTGGGCTATACGAGTGCTGCTCAATTTTTCGACTTTCAGGGAAATTACAAATTAAAAGAAATTGTTGCTGCCGCCTTTGCTAAAGCACCCGGTAAAAGAACCGTCTTTGACAAAGATATTATCAAAATCGATGAGCGTATTAACATTGTCTGGAGTATATTTAATGGACAATTTCTTAAAATATTTCCAAAAACAGGAGATCAAAACCAGACATGGTATACTCCTGCTCAGGTTGATATAAAATTTGTTGGTGATGATCAACTTCTTTTTAATAAAATTATACCTACATATCTGGAGCAGTTAGAAAAAGGGCAAAAATCAAAAAACTGGACTACAGCAAATGAAACTGTTTCAATTATAAAAAATTTCCAATTGAAACAGGGAGGTGCCATCGTTTTATCTACAAAAAAAGTACGTTGGGAGATCTGGTTCAACAAGAATATGGTTTTTCTTAAAACCTTGATCGCGTACACATTATTAGGTATTATCCTATTAATTTTCAACTTTATAAAAGTTTTTACTAAAGTAAATTTTTATGTTTCAAAAATTATAATTGTTACCATCATACTACTATCCTTAGTTTTTCTTTTCCATGGATTTGGTATTGTCATGCGCTGGTATATCTCAGGACATGCCCCTTGGAGTAACGGATATGAAGCAACTATATTTATTAGTTGGGTAGGCATGTTTGCAGGATTACTTTTTTCCAAAAAAAACACATTCACACCTGCTGTAGCTGCTATATTAGCCATGTGCTTACTTGGCATTGCTCAAGGCAGCCTTATGAACCCAGAAATTACCAATCTGGTTCCTGTACTAAAATCATATTGGTTATTAATTCATGTAGCCATCATAACCGGAAGCTATGGCTTTTTGGCATTAGGGTCATTACTGGCTTTAATCGTTTTGATTCTCATGTCTACAAATACTTATAGCAAAACAACCAAAACACATAATACTATACAGGAATTAACTAATATCAACCAATTAACCAGTACTATTGGGTTATTTATGCTTACTATAGGAACTTTTCTGGGTGGTATTTGGGCAAATGAATCCTGGGGTCGATATTGGGGATGGGACCCTAAAGAAACATGGGCATTGATCAGCATCATCATATACTCTTTTGTATTGCATATAAGAATTATCTTGCCTAAAAACTATATGTACTTCTATAATGTATGTAGCTTTTTCTCATTAGGAAGCCTGATTATGACATTTTTTGGCGTAAACTATTATCTATCAGGATTACATTCATATGCAAAAGGTGATCCTTTTCCCATACCAACCTGGATTTACATAGCTATTCCGATTGCAGTTATCATTAGTATTTTTCCTAAAATCAAACAAAAAAACAAAACTTTGAATACATTTTAATAACAAAAAACCGGCTACAAAAAATTGTAACCGGCAAACAAATAAACAATATATACTTACTTATGTATAAACAATTTTGATTTAACTATAAGAAGGAATATTTTTCATTTCGCTGGCAACTGCTTGTTCATCTTCTGTTGAGAATTTAATCGCTAACGATACAATTGCTGTAAAAATCACAAATATTCCAATTAATAAATATCCACTAGACACTGCTTCTGCAGATGCTAAAGCCTGTGCTGTTTCTACTGCTTCTTGTCCTAAATGTTGGTTCTCTGCAATTGCTATTTTTTCAGCTACTGCAGATTTTGATTTTAAGACCATTGCCGCAACAAAGGCGCCGACATTACCTCCTGCTCCTACAATTCCTGAAATAGATCCGATTGCTTTTTTATTAATAAAAGGCACTACAGAGAACGTTGCCCCTTCTGCCATCTGGACAGAAAGACTAAATCCTACCAGAAATACAATGCCAAAAGCAAGTCCTGTCATACCAGAAAATGTTGCCAGCATAATCCCCTGTACTCCCAGAATAACAGCTAAGAACAATACTCTACCTCGTAATCCCTTTAACTTTCCAAATTTATCTCCAAAAAAACCACCGAGCGTTCTAGCAAAAATATTCATTAATGCAAAAGACAAAACTAGATTACCTGCCGTACTTCTCTCCAGTTGAAATGCATTCTGAAGATAATCATCCATGGTACCATATACAGTAAGTTCCATCCCAAAACAAGCTGCATATACTAAGAAAAGAATCCAAACTCTATAATCCTTTATAGCATTTACAAAACTTATTTCATCTTTTTTTGCTACCGGTAATTCTCCCGTTGCTTTTAATTCCGCATAATTTCCGTTTGGCGTATCCTTTGTAAAAAAGAAATATACAATACCCATTAAAAAACAAACTACTCCAGCAACAATCATACTATATCTCCAGGCTTCTGTTTCTGCAACTCCAAAACTAATGACTGCAGCTGCTATTAAAGGCATACCCAATCTATTAGCTCCCCCACCTAGATTTCCCCATCCAGCAGAGGTAGCATTAGCGGTTCCCACAATATTAGGTGCAAACATGATTGAGGTGTGAAACTGCGTAATAACAAAAGAAGCACCGATAAATCCTATAAATAATCTACATATAATAAACTGCATAGGTGTCTGTACAAATCCGAGTAATATCACTGGGATAGCTCCTAATGTTAACAACCAGGTATAACATATACGAGGTCCATATTTATCACACAATTTTCCTATTAATAATCTGGCAAATACAGTTCCTGAAACTGCAACGATAATAGAGTTCCATTTCTGATCTGGTGATAATCCTAAATCTTTTACAACATCTGGCATAAAAGGTACGATACCAAACCAAGCAAAAAAGCAAAGAAAAAAGGCGATAGATGTAATCCAAAATGTTCTGATTGGAAGACTTTTAAAATTTAATAAACTTAAAGTTGTTGCTTTACCAGAAGTATTCATAAGTACTTATTTTTTATTTTTTGAATTTTTAGCATTAAAAACACAAAATGCTTAATTTTTTGTCAAAACTAAGTATAAATACCTAAAAAATACGTACTTCAGAATCCTTAATTACGTATTTTTACTCATTATTACGATATTCCTAAAATTCAACCATTTTACTTCTCATAATGTTATTTTTTCCTTTATTTCATTTATTATTTAACAAATGAAATAAAGGAAAAAATGACAAACGACTACATATCAAACATTTATCAAGAAATCCTATGAAAAAGCTCAAGAAAAATAGCACATAACAAACTATCCCGAACCAAGAGTACGAGGTATAAAAAATAGAACCACTCTGCTATAATAATCTGGAAACAACATTCTTTTATGCTGATTCTATATGTTGCACTTCAGGCAAAACCTCGAAGAATTATATTAATTAAAAAACCTGATAAGATTAAAAGAAATCTCATCAGGTTTAAAAATGAATTAGCCTATATTTATTATTCTCTTACAACAATCATTACAAAATTGTGGTATGCGACTCGATATAACTTACGTTTGTTAGTTTAAGCAGCCGTCGATCTTTCAATTTTTCTTAATAATCCAATCTTCACATACTCATCAATCTTATCAGCCTTCTCAATTTTTGCAGTATCAATAGGTAGCCATCCATCAATTTTAATCATATCATTGGGGTTGCTACTAAAAAACATTTCATATTCAAAGGTATTAGATTCCATACCATAGAAATCAGAATTCTTTTTAACCTTATCCATCATTCTTTTTTGAACAATATTGATTTTGGAAAAAAAATCTAATTCTCCGGTATCTCCATGGATTTCAACATCTAAAAATTCTGTAATTGCTTCAGTAATTAACTCATCTACTTTCATAACTTTCTTTTTTTATTTTGAGTTTGTGTTAGTAATTTATTTTAAAAATATATCTGAATAATTATATATCATTTCACTATTAAATTCTTAGCAAAGAATAAGCGTTATTCAATTATTAATCGCCAGTAATTCTATGAAATCCCAATTTTTCTCAATAATCCGATATCTATATATTCATTTATCTTATCTGCTTCTTCTATTCTTTTTGTATCTATCGGAATCCAACCATCGATTTTAATCATATCATTAGGATTACTACTAAAAAACATTTCATATTCATAACCGTTTACATCTTTTATCATTCCATAAGAATCAGGGCTGTTCTTAACTTTGCTTGTAATTCTTTTTTTTACGATTTCTATTTTAGATGAAAAATCTAAATTTCCAGTATCTCTATGTACCTCAACATCCAAAAACTCAGTTATTGCTACAGTAATTAATTCTTCTATATCCATAAATATGTTTTTACAATTTTAAATCAGCAAGAAAACCCAAATAATTTAATTTTCGAATGTACCCCTAATTTTTTAGGGGGTATTACTTATAAAAAGTAAATAAAAACATTTTAACCCTACCAATTTAAGCAAATTTATATATAAAAAATATAAAAATAAACAACACACCCCCTAAAACACAATATTTGAACTCATATTTATACTATACTCAAAAATGATTTAATAAAATTTAATTTTTTTCAATTTGAAGAAAAAAAATATAGATGAACTCTAATTTTTTAACATTTATTATTTTTAAATAAAAATGAATCTATCTTAAAAAAGTGCTAAAAACTGTATTTACAACATAATACCAGGCAGAAGAATTCTATTTCATAAGGATTTTAATTAACAACCAACGTACTTTCGTCGTGAACAATTGATAACTGGATATAAAAAAAACCTCAAAGTAAGATTCTTTGAGGTTTACATGTATTGATTCAATTATATTAATGTTCGAGGAAATTAATTAAATGTTCTCTATATTTATAATAATCCGGATGATCTAAAACATCTTTACGTAATCTTGGTCGTTCAAAATCAATTTCTAATATATCTCCCACTTTTGCCCTGGGTCCACTAGTCATCATAATAACCCTATCTGCTAAAAAGATAGATTCATCCACATCATGTGTAATCATTATAGCAGTAATTTTTTCCTGATTCCATACCTCTATCAGCACATCTTGTAATTCCCCTCTTGTTAAAGAATCTAACATCCCAAATGGCTCATCTAATAGTAAAACTTTTGGTTTAAGCGCAAATGCTCTGGCAATACCAACTCGCTGTTGCATGCCCTGCGATAATTCTTTCGCTTTCTTATACATTGCATCCTCCAGACCTACTTTAGACAAATAGTATTTCACAATATCATCCCTGTCTTTTTTTGTTCCATGAGCAAATACCTGTTTTACCCCCAACATCACATTATCATACGCAGTCATCCAAGGTAGTAAACTAGGAGACTGAAAGATAACCCCCCGATCCGGCCCCGGACCTTTAATTGTTTGATTACCAACTACAATAGTTCCTCTGGAAATTGGGTTAAGTCCTGCTATCATAGTAAGCAAAGTAGATTTACCACATCCTGAATGCCCTATAATTGATATGAATTCTTCATGTTTTACATTAAGATCTAGATCATCTAATACCACATAATCACCCTTTGGCGTTGGATAAATTTTAGTTAACTGAGAGATTTCCATCATATACTTATCCTCAAACAAACCATTATCTGATCTACGCACTTTTGTTTCCTCTATTGTTTTCATATTTATATGCCTTTTAGCTAAAACTTACTCCTTTAAAATACCTTTGTTTAAATTGAGGTTTAATATCTGGTAATGTATAAGTCATCTCTTTTTGAGATGCTCTCTGCTCCCCTATCTGAATTAAATACTCAATAATGGTATTGCGCAATTTTTTATATTCATCATTGTGATTCAGTGCTGTTTTATCACGAGGTCTTTCTAAATTTATTTTGTACTCTGGTCCTAATGTTGCTTTGGGACCAGGTTTCAAAGCAATAATACGATCTGCCATTAAAATCCCCTCGTCCACATCATTAGTGATAAGCAACGCTGTTTTTTTATCTTTATTCCAGATTTTTAGAATCTCCTGTTGTAGGTTACCTCTTGTTAAAGCGTCTAATGCACTAAGTGGCTCATCCATCAAAATCACCTCTGGACTCATGGATAAAGCTCTTGTTACAGAAACCCGCTGACGCATCCCTCCAGAAAGTTCTTTTGGTAATTTACCGATTGCCGGAGATAGATTCACCATTTCTACATACTCCTCTACCCTATTTCTTCGTTGCTTTTTTGTAAATTTTTTAAATGCTTCTTTTACAGCCATTCCTACATTATTACCTACGTTTAACCATGGTAACAAAGAATAATTCTGAAAAATAACACCCCGCTCGTGACTAGGACCAGTAACAGGCATTCCTTTAAATAAAACCTCTCCTTCGTCAGGCATGATTAGTCCAGATATCAAATTAATCAATGTAGTCTTACCGCTTCCTGTAAACCCAACAATTGCTACAAACTCTCCTTCTTCTATAGTAAGATTAATATTAGACAAAACCTCTGTTCGATCGCTCCCTGTCCCAAAAGATTTAGATACATTTTTTAACTCTATATAAGCCATATTTTATACTTTTAAGTTTCTTCAGTAAACGTTACAAATTTTTGTACAGTAAGCATCATTCGGTCTAATAAAAACCCAATAATACCTATTACAAACATTGCTACTATAATCTTAGCATTAGAATCATTTGCTCCATTCTGGAATTCTTCCCACACAAACAGCCCCAAACCTGGACTTTGTGCTAATAGCTCTATAGCTATGAGTACCATCCATGCAACAGAAAGCGTTATTCTTAATCCAGTAAATATCAATGGGAAAGAAGACGGCAAAATAATCTTAAAAACTTTTTGCCCTACACTCAATTGTAATACTTTAGCTACATTAATATAATCTTTATCCACAGAAGAAACACCCATACTAGTATTGACTAAGGTAGCCCACATTGAACATAATCCTACACTTATAAATGAAATTACAAATGCACTATCGCTATCAGAATTTTTACTTAACGTATTTACAATCATGGAAACTAGCAACAACCAAACAACTGGTGAAACTGGCTTAAAAATCTGAATCAACCAATTGACTGATGATCTCAATGTCTCACTAAGACCAAGCATAATACCTATAGGTACCGCAATAAATAATGCCAATAAAAAACCAGCAAAAACTGTTTTTAAACTTGTAAATATTTGATCTACAAAAGAGGGTCGACCTGTATATTCTATTGGTGGTAAATCATTTTCTTTAAGTTCTGCATTCTTTGAAGCTAATCGTTCTTCAAAGGCTCGTTTCTTTTCACTAATCAGGTAATGATCTGCTAACAAGGACTTATACCCCAACCATACTTGTGTAGGCGATGGCAGTGTAGTAATCTGACAACTTACATTTCCGGATTCTATACATTTTTTTTCCTCTTGTGCTGCTGCTTCCCCTCTTTCCTTAAAAGCTTTTTCTATTCTAAAATCTTTTTCAATATTATATAAGTAACTGGATCCAGCACTCCATAACATTAGGAAAAAAAATATAGAAAATATAGGCAAAAGCACTTTTCTAAACAATGCTGTTACATTCTTTTTAACTTCTTCTCCACTAGCCAATCTTATTGCAGGTTCAAAAAAACCTAATCCAATAAAATTGAGAATATGTATTGATCTATCTTTCATGATGATTATTTTTAATTTCCAACATCATGCCTGTAGATGTCGGAGAGAATTGTAGTCTGATTCTTTTTTGAGTATTAAACAACCTAATCCATTGTATCAATACATTAAAAATGATACATAATATTATTGCCATTATCAGACCTGAATGATTTTAGAAACCTATCAGGCCTGTCTAACGATACACTAAGATTAACATTATTGATGATGGCAACTTCTTATCAGATAAGAGTATAAATAATAACTCTTTATTTTTATTTACCAGTGCTTGGTAAAGCCTCAACACTTTCTTTATTACCAATCTTGAAACTATTTATATACCCTAATGGATCTTTAGCATCATATTTATTACCATCTATAAAATCAGTAGTTGCAGGCTTATAACCATCCGTTTTTGGTAAATCAGAATCTTCAAGATGTCCTTCTTCTACTAATAAGTTAGCAGCTTTTGTCCAGATATCAGGACGATAAATTTCCTTAATTGTTTCATCATACCAAGCTGCTGGTTTGCTTTCAGGAATTTGTCCCCATCTTCTCATCTGAGTTAAAAACCAGATTCCATCTGAATAAAAAGGATATGTTGCATTATACTTAAAGAATACATTAAAGTCTGGCATTTCCCTTTTATCTCCTTTTTCATATTCAAAAGTACCTGTCATAGAATTTGCTAATACAACTTCATCTGCACCCACATATTCTGGCATAGATAGAATTTTTACCGCCTCTTTTCTATTTCCCGGAGTATCTAACCATTTACCCGCTCTAATCAATGCCTTCGTCACTGCAACAGCAGTATTTGGGTTCTCTTCTATAAACTTCTTAGTCATTACAAACACTTTTTCAGGATTGTTTTTCCATATATCATAATTAGTAACTACAGGAACACCTATCCCTCTAAAAACAGCTTGCTGATTCCATGGCTCACCTACACAATATCCGAAAATCGATCCTGATTCTAAGGTAGAAGGCATTTGAGGTGGAGGAGTTACTGACAACAAAACATCTGCATCAATTTGTCCTTGTATATTATCTTTAGAATACATTCCCGGACTGATTCCAGCTGCAGCTAACCAGTATCTGATTTCATAATTATGCGTAGAAACAGGAAATACCATACCCATTTTAAAAGCATCACCTTTATTTTTATATTCTGCAATAACTGGTTTTAATGCATCCGCCTTTATTGGATGAATAGGCTTGCCCTCACTATCTTTCGGAAGATTAGGTTTCATTTTAGCCCATACGTCATTAGACACTGTAATTCCATTACCATTAAGATCCATAGAAAATGGAGTTACTAACTCTGCCTGTCTTCCAAAACCTGCCCCGGCAGCAATTGGTTGTCCCGCTAGCATATGTGAACCATCTAATTGACCATCTATAACTCGATCTAATACATTTTTCCAATTAGATTGCGCCTCTACTGATACAAACAAGCCTTCCTCTTCGAAAAAACCTTTTTCCTTTGCAATTGCTAAAGGAGCCATATCTGTTAATTTTATGAATCCAAAAGTTAGTTGTGCCTTTTCAATAGCTAATTTTGATTCATCAACCTTAGTATCTATATCTGATGATACCGCTTGCTTTTTCTTTTCACCTCCACAAGACACCATAATTAAAGTGACTAATGCCAAGCTTATTTTTAAATGTAGTTTTTTCATAATTCAATTCGTTTTTATATTCAGCTAATAGAACAGAACAAAACTAAGTATTAATACTTAAAATACTTAGTTTTTAATATATAAAATACGTAGCTAAAATGTTAATTACGAAAAAGACGTTTTTTTTATTTGAATTATAAAAAGTAAACAATTATAGGGATTCAATTATATCAAAAATTGATATCAAATCTCCATCGATATTTTTTTATCAATAAATAAGCTTTATATTGTGTATTATTCTTATTTAAATTGTTAAAAAAATATATATTATATTTTTTACATGATTTTGATTTTACAACTTGAAGATTTAACGATCCTTCATCATTGATTCTCATAAGCCATAAAAATTAAATACCAAGATTTTAAAAAACTGACAACCATTTAGTTAAGCTAAAAAATATTAATCAAACCAAAATTAAAAATTGACCTATTTCAATTAAAGAGGGAGAAAATCATTATTTTCTTTGTATAGTAAGGTTTAATTATTATTTTGTTATGTATTAAGTAGAGCCTATATAATGACGATTATTAATATGTTCTATTGATTTTAAAATAAAAATATGCAGTTATCATTACTCTGTAGATCTATTTTCTGTATACTATTCTTAATCTTTCTCTCTTCTTGTGAGGCTGACGCACAACCTGCCAATTTTGGCAACATTAGCTATGCTGAAGCCATAAATATTTCTGGTAGACAACGGATGCTTACCCAAAAAACTGCTAAGCTTTATCTAATGATGGTTTCAGGTGTTGCTAATCCTGAATTAAAAAAGGATTTAACAGCCAATATCGCCCTATTTACCAAACAATTAAATTTATTATCTGAAAATGCTAAAAGTAATGTCATTAAATCTTCATTAAATCAGGTATCAGAACACTGGAAAGAGTATGAAGCACTTCTTATTTCTCATCCTAATCTCAAAAATGCTGAATTACTTTTAGAAAAGAACACCCCGCTTCTTCAACTATGTGATCAAGTAGTTACTAATATTGAACAAAATTTTAAAAATCCAAAAACTAAAGCAAATCAATTCGAAGATTTACTTCATATAATTAATATATCTGGTAAGCAGAGAATGTTAAGTCAACGATTTTGCCTATATTATTTAGGTATGACTTTATTTGATAATAAGAGTGAACAATACAAGTTGCTTTTAAGACAAATTTTTGAAGAATTTGAAACTACTATTTTCACTTTACTTAATAGCCCTTATAATGATGACATTGTAAGAGCAGATATTATGAAATTACTCTACTTCTGGGAAAAAATAAAAAGTGATCAAAATTTATTATATAACTCTAAATTTGAAATAGAACGAATCTACAACACAACAACCAGATTAACTGATACTTTTGATAATCTAACAGCCATTTACGAAGAAATATATAAAGCCAGGCAAAAAATGTAATTACCTCCTATTAATAATGCTTTTCACAAATTAAAATAAGATAGATTCTTAAACACCAATAGACAAAGCATAATAGAAAAGATCTAACGAAAGCATTAATCACTCTCCCTGTAAGCTTTAATTCCCTGAAACGAAATAAGCACCTTACTTATCAATTCTTTCGGTTTAATATATGAATGTCTCATAAGAAAAAACATATATTTTGGGATCCATAAATATACAAAGAAGCTTAGTATTTTGTAATTTAATGCTGCTCGTGCATATACAATGTCATCATTTCCCAGTGCCATCCCCGAATTAAATTGTGGATGTGAAACGATAAATTCGTTATAAAATTTACCGATTAACCCTTTATTAATAATATCCCTGGAAAATAAATACTCTTCTGCAGTAGGGAATTCACTTCCTAACCCAAAACGTGTATCAAATTTAATATCAAAAGCTTTAATTTTCTCACTATTAAATGCAACTTCTAATGACATTATATCCTTTATAGTCTGTTGTGTATGTTTTGTGTTCTGATTATCATATTCCCTATAACTGGTTCCTTTAAGATTTTTAGCCTTAAAGGTTATAAGAGTACTTGATGGATTTTTTTTGAATGCATTTAAGATTGTATTATAAAAGTCCTTTTCGTACACAGCGTCATCATCTGCTATTAGACAAATATCACCTATGGTATGCTCGATCGCCAGATTCCTGCTTTTAGAAAGCCCATATTCAAAACTATTAATTACACGAATATTTACAGCATCAGACTTCAAAAGAGTTTTAGAGTCTGTTTGATTAATAATTAAAATATTTAAATCACTCAAATTATTATTAATAAACATATGGTTAAGAAAAGAAATATCTTTTCTATCCATTGTACTAATAAGAACCTCTAAAATCATATTATCGATTAATTTTGGCTTTATCAAAGAGCATATTATTATGTGTTTTATGAATTAATAAATTCATCTACTTTGGTTAAATCATAGACTATAATACCGTAGATATGGTCATGAACACTATATTAGTTGATCTTGAAAACACCCGCTATTTTCAAAAACCGCTGTAACTAACAAATTTGCATACACCCTATTCTTATGTCATTTCTATAGTGCTCAACTGTATATTAGCCTATTAAGACATTGCAAAAATCACGATCTAATAAAACGACTATAGAAATCCATTCCACCCAGAATAAATAAAGGATGACTTAATAATTTTATTTTAAGGAATCATCCCATACTCTCTTGCCTTATTACTAAGCTCTAATACATTCTTTACCCCCATTTTTTTCATTAAATTAAATCGATGCACTTCTGTAGTTCGCTTGCTAATATCTAATTCAGTCGCAATATCCTTATTAGTCATTCCTGAAACAGCTAATTTTAATATTTGGCGTTCCCTTTTTGTTAGATCAAAATGATCAGAAGAAACGGTTATGGATTTTGTAGTATTAGCTACATCGCTATCCACCTTTGAGGATATTGAGTTTTCATCTTTTAGCAATCTTCTTACTAGTATAGAAGAAACATCTCCACTAAAATACTTGTCACCTTTACTTACCGTTGATAACGCTTTAAGAAATTCCTCTTTACTAGCATCCTTTAATAGATATCCATCAGCACCAGCATTAATTGATTGTAAAATATATTCATCTGAGTCATGCATAGATAACATAATCATTTTAGAGGTTACTTTTAATGACGTAAGTTGTTCTACAGTTTCTATACCTGACATCTCTGGCATCCTTATATCACAAATTACAATATCTGGTTTCAATGACTGAATGACGCTAATCGCCTCCTTTCCATCAGATGCTTCTCCAATTACTTTATATTGTTCCTCATCTTCTAACAAAGAACGAATACCATCTCTTACAAGAAAATGATCGTCTACCAATACTATACTTACCATATACTTACTTTTAGTATTATGAAATGTTCAATCTAATCTCAAAATTAATGCTTTTACATCAAAAATATGAATATTTCAAAAATAGCTTTCAAAAGTTATGAAATTCAAAACAAAAACTACGTATAATTGCTTAAAATAACGCATTAAAAATAAGTATTAATACTTATATTTGTACCGTATTAATTAATCTATCAGCTAATAGAATTAATTATTTAAAACATAATATAGGATCTGTATATTTACAATATCTTAACAAAAAAAGTAAAAGATGAAAAAAAAACTAACATTCACTTTATTAGTAGTACTATTAGCAATATTTCAAGGAAAAGCTCAAGAATTAAGTATTGATGCAGATGTAAGACCTCGTCTAGAGTACTCTAATGGTTTTGGCAATCTATTACCGGATGGTACAGATGCAGGGTTATTTGTACAACAACGGTCACGTTTAAAATTTGGTTATAAGGAAGAGAAATTCTCTACCTTACTTAGTTTTCAAGATGTTAGTGTTTGGGGAGACACTCCCCAGATCGCAGCAGGAGATGGCAACAATAGTTTTTCTATTGCACAAGCTTGGATTGATTTTAAATTAGGAAGTGGCTGGTCTACAAAACTGGGTAGACAAGCACTATCTTATGATGATCAAAGAATATTTGGTGGATTAGATTGGGCAATGCAAGGTCGTTTTCATGATGCAGCTTTGGTAAAATATGCCAAAGAAGGATTTAAACTTGATGTAGGTGTAGCTTTTAATCAAAATGGAACAAGTCGTCAAACTACATTGTTTAATCCCAATAATGATGGTAATGCAAGAGCAGTATTTGATTACAAAGGAATGATATTCGCTTGGTTACATAAAGATTGGGAAAAATTTTCAGCAAGTTTACTGGTTGCTAATAATTCATACCAAACTCTTGGTGATGATGGTCAAACTCCTGTAGATGGTAATGCCAACAGACAAACTTTTGGAACACATTTAGTGGCTAAACCTGCAAAAGGTCTTTCTATTAATGCCAATATCTATGCTCAAACCGGTGAATTTACAGAAACAGTAGATTTATCCGCTTATAACGCGATGTTAGAAGTGAACTATAAACCTGGCAAAACATTATTTGGTCTTGGTTTCGAAACGCTAAGTGGAGATGAAGATGGTGGTGCAGATGGTAAAATAGAATCCTTTTTTCCTATTTTTGGAACCAACCATAAATTTAATGGTTATATGGATTATTTCTATGTTGGTAACCACGCTAATAATGTAGGATTAAATGATTTTTATGCTAAAACTATTATCAAAACAGGCGAAAAATCAAGCTTACTTATTAAAGGTCATTATTTCTCTTCTGCCGTTGATATAGGAGAAGATTTAGATAATGGATTAGGAACAGAAATAGATCTAGTATATACACAAAAATTATTGCCTTTTGCGACTCTAAAAATAGGATATTCCCATATGTTCGCATCAGAAAGTATGGAAGTGCTCAAAGGTGTTGACGATCCTGCTAGTATGCAAAACTGGGGATGGGCTATGCTAGTTGTAAAACCAAACCTTTTAAAATGGCGTCCCGCACCAAAAGAATAATTAATATTAATTAGGTAGTTTGTTAATGGGTTAACAAACATATTGGGAAACCTGCGGAAATCATTTTCGCAGGTTTTTTTATATATTATTTTGAAATTCTCAGTTTCCAGCACTCATATTTACGTAATTCTTACTCAATGAATACGTATTTATACTTAATTTTGTAGTCTAAATACGTAACTTATGAAGAAGGTAGTAGTTATTGGTAACGGTATGGTAGGATATAAGTTTTGCGAAAAACTTGTAGCTTCAGAAAAATATAGTGATTTTAAAGTAACCGTTTTTGGAGAAGAACCAAGAAGAGCGTACGATCGTGTACATCTAAGTGAGTTTTATGATGGTAAAACTGCTGAAGACTTAAGTATGTCATCAGCAACTTGGTATGAAGAAAATAATATTGATCTACATACTTCAGAAATGATTACCGAAATAAATAGAGAAAACAAAACGGTAGCAAATCATCGTGGAGATACGTATTCTTATGACTATCTGATATTAGCTACGGGATCATCAGCTTTTGTACCACCTATTCCAGGGGTAGAAAAAGAAGGAGTATTCGTATATAGAACCATAGAAGACCTTGAAGCTACTGAAACGTATGCTAAAAAATTAAAAGCTGCTGGTAAAACGGAAGCTGCTGTACTGGGTGGTGGACTATTAGGTTTAGAAGCTGCAAACGCAGTAAAAAACTTAGGATTGAATGCACACGTTGTCGAATTTGCTCCTCGTCTTATGCCGAGACAATTAGATACTGGTGCTAGTGATATGCTACAAGCAAAAATTGAAAACTTAGGCTTAAAAGTGCACCTTTCTAAACAAACACAATTTATCCAGGGTGACAAAGCTATTGAAGGGCTTCAATATGTGGATGATACAGAACTAAAAGTAGATATGCTCGTCGTTTCTGCGGGTATTCGTCCTCGTGATGAAGTAGCACGCGAATGTGGTCTTGATGTTGGAACACGTGGTGGTATATTGGTTAATCAACAAATGCAAACCTCTGATGCCAGTATCTATGCTATTGGAGAATGTGCATTATTAAACAGTATGATTTACGGTTTAGTAGCACCTGGTTACGACATGGCAGAAGTTGCAGTTGATCAAATTACTGGTGGAGAAAAATCTATGCCAGTATCTATAGATATGTCTACTCAATTAAAACTAATTGGAACTGAAGTAGCTAGTTTTGGCGATGCTTTAAATGATGCTAAAGAAGAAATTGATGAAATTACCTACGTAAATAAACGAAGTGGTATTTATAAAAAAATAAACGTTTCTAAAAACGGCAAAAAACTGTTAGGAGGAATATTAATAGGTGATTCTTCTGATTACAACTCTTTATTCCAAATTTATATTAATGGAATGAAACTACCTGAAGAACCTGAGGATCTGATTTTGGGCAGCCGTGGTGGAGATGGCGGTGGGTTACTAGGTGATGTAATGGACCTGCCGGATGATGCTCAAATTTGCTCTTGTGAAAGCGTAAGCAAAGGTCAAATTTGTAGTGCTATCGAGAATGGTGAGGCAAATGATCTGGGGGATGTAGTAACCTGTACAAAAGCTGGAACTGGTTGTGGTGGTTGTAAGCCTATGGTTAAGGATTTAGTCGATGCTACCTTAAAATCATTAGGTCGTGTAGTTAAAGATACAGTTTGCGAACATTTTGATTATAACCGTCAGGAATTATATGATCTAATACAGGTTAAGGAACTTAAAACTTTTGATGAAGTATTAGACACTCATGGTAATGGAGGTCACGGATGCGAATTATGTAAACCATTAGTGGCATCCTTAATGGCAACTATTTATGCTGATACAGCAAATGTAGAATATGCTATACAAGATTCTAATGACCGTTTCTTAGCTAATATTCAGCGTAACGGGACGTATTCTGTCGTACCCAGAGTTCCGGGCGGAGAAATTACACCTCAACAATTGATTGACTTAGGTGAGATTGGAAAAAAATATGACTTATATACTAAAATAACCGGAGGTGTTCGTATTGATTTTTTTGGTGCTACCTTAAATCAATTACCATTAATATGGAAAGAATTAATCGATAAAGGTTTTGAAAGTGGCCATGCATATGGAAAATCATTACGTACTGTAAAAAGTTGTGTAGGTTCTACCTGGTGTCGTTATGGAATGGATGAGAGTGTATCTTTTGCTATTGAATTAGAAAATCGATATCGTGGAATGCGCTCACCACACAAGATCAAAGGTGGAGTTTCTGGTTGTATCCGAGAATGCGCAGAGGCTCGTGGAAAAGATTTTGGACTAATTGCAGTAGATGGCGGTTGGAACCTGTATGTAGGTGGAAATGGTGGTGCTACTCCTCGTCATGCGGAGTTATTGGCAGAGCAAATCGATAATGATACAGTCATTAAGTATTTAGACCGTTATTTAATGTTCTATATGCGTACCGCAAAACCTTTGCAACGAACTGCTGCATGGCAGGACAGACTAGAAGGAGGAATGGAGTATCTTAAAGGAGTTATTATTGAAGACAAATTAGGTATTGCCGATGATCTTGAAAGGGAAATGCAAACATTAGTTAACAAGTTCGAATGCGAGTGGAAACAAGCTATCGAAGATCCCGAAATGATGAAAAGATTTAGTCATTTTGTTAATAGTGATGACAATGATGATAATCTGGTATTTGTTCCTTTACGCGAACAAAAAATGCCAAAACACTGGCAATAAGCTATAATTAAAATCTAGAAAAGAGCTGAAAAACAGTTTCGTTATCGTTTACCTATAATGAGTTGACTTTTCAGGAATAAAAATAGAAGTAATAATGAATGAGATTTTGGATATATATAAAAGCACATCAATAGAAGAAGTAACCGTTTGGTTTAAAGCAGCAAAAGTGAGTGATTTTCCAAAAAATGGCGGTGCGTGCGTTAAATACAAGGAAAAGCAAATTGCCGTATTTAATTTTGAAAGAAAGAATACTTGGTACGCCTGCCAAAATGTATGTCCTCACAAAATGGAGATGGTTCTGAGTAGAGGTATGATTGGAGATCAAGCAGGAGTACCTAAAGTCGCTTGTCCATTACATAAAAAAACATTTTCATTAGAAAGCGGTGAAAATCTAAATGGAGATATTGCTCCAATAGCAACATATCCTGTAAGAATAGAGGGTGATATTGTTTATATTGGTTTTTCTGAATAGTATATTCATCCCGAATAAATATCATTCTTTTTACGATATATTAAAATCACTTTTGGAAATATAATCATGCTATCCTATCCTGGTAGCATGATTTTTTATATATACTAATGTGGTACTAACTGGTTCTCATTTCCCGACATTCATCCACAAATAATCCCCCTTCATCCACTTTCCTTAATATAAAACGTTAATTTTTAGTTTATTTAGTTTATTAAGTAGCTTATACATAGCTTATATACTTAATAAACTAATTCATAAATCTACGTTCTATGGCAACGGATACAAACATACAGATATATATCGGCAGTGAGCAAATCCCTGCTTTTCATAGTTTATCCTTACATCAGGAAATCGATGCACATCATAATTTTGAGCTTGTCTGTAGAAAGGATGTATTAGATGTTAATTCTGATGATATATCAGGCAACAGTGTTAATTTTCTGGGAGAGATTTTTATTATAAAAATTCAATCCCTTAATAGTTTCTCTGATGACGAAATACTAGAATTCAAAGGGATTGTAACAAATGTAAATACCGTCAAGGGTTTTTATCACAAAACCGGAGATTTGATCCATATCATAGGAAAAAGCTGTAGTATTATTGCAGATGACGGGCCACATTATACTTCTCATCAAGATCTTGCAATATCAGAAATTTTAGAAAGAACATTTACAGGCTATGATAAAGGAGTATTACAGTTTCAATTTTCACCTAAAAAACTGACACCTATACATTATACGGTACAACAAGAAGAAAGTTCGTTTGCTTATGCCAGTAGATTAGCAGCGCAGTATGGAGAATGGTTCTATTACAATGGAAAAAAATTAGTTTTTGGTAAACCAGAAAGCAAAGACCCAGTCACTTTACGATATGGATATGATCTGTTAGAACTCTCTATGAATTTAGAAGCCATTCCTAACAGCTTTAAATATTTCACCAATGATTACCTTAATGATTCTTTTCATGAGGTAAAGACTAAAGAAGTGTCTTCTAACATCAATGGATTTGCTGCGGTAGTAAATCAAAAGAGTAATCAAATTTACCAAAAAGAAACACAGGTTTTTGTTAGCGCTCATGATGATCCTCAAATGAAATCCAGAATTGATGATCAGGCCGCTATGTTAAAACAGGCAAATGAGGTAAATCAGGTAAAAGTTAAAGGAAAAAGCAGTAATCCCTCTATTGCAATAGGTAGTGTGGTACAAATAGAAGGAGAAACCTCCTCATATGGAGGATACAGAATTACTAAAATATCGCATCAGTGCAGTGAAAATGGCAGATACGAAAATATTTTTGAAGGGATAACAGCAGATACAGAAGTGTATCCTAAAACTTCGCTTAAGGCATTTCCAAAAAGTAAATCACAGACTGCCGTGGTAGTAGATAATGTAGACCCAGAAGGCATGGGGCGTGTAAAAATACAATATGCCTGGCAAAAAGAAACCGGAGAGACTTCTCCATGGATCAGACAAGCCAGTCTTGCCGGAGGGCCAGGGCAAGGAATGTATTTTGTTCCGGAAAAAGGAGATGAAGTGATCATAAGCCATGAAGGTGACAATGCAGAAGCTCCTATTGTACAGGGTAGTGTTACTAATGCATCCTCTATACCAGAAAGTTTTAAGAGTGGTAATAATCATCTGAAAGCAATCAAGACCAGAAGTGGCAATCAAGTTACTCTGAATGATGCAGATGGTAGTGTTACAATTGCAGACCCCAGCGGCAATACCATTGTGATGGGTGGCAATGGTGAAATTACTATCAATGCACCTAATAAAATCACCTTCTCCTCTACCGATATTGCCATAGAAGCCAGTAATGATCTTACGGTAAATGCAGGAAATAATATTACATCTACAGCCGCAACGGATATTAGTGCTAAAGCAGGTGCCAACCTAAGTATGGATGCAGGTAATGATCTAAAAGCAAGTGCCAGTGCCAAAACATCTATAAAAGGGTCAAAAAGTGTTTCTGTATTTGGTAAACGAGTATCGATTACAGGGTCTGTAATGACCAATATACAGAGTGGAACTATTTTAACAGTGATTACTGTCGGAGTTTTAAACTTGACAGGTGCTGCCAGTAGTCTTTTAAACGGAGCAAGGGTTAAAGTTTTGGGAGGTAAAGTAAATATCAACTAAATATGGCGATCGAAGTACAGCATAAAGATATTTTTATTCCTACTAATGAAGATTCGATTATATATAACATTGATACCTTCAGGTATATAAAATCTCCAGAAGAACCAGTAGAGAACAGAATTCAGTTAAAAATTAAGAAAACATATATTAAAAAAGATCAGATGGGATTTCTTTTTTCTGTGGAAGTATTAGAACGAGAACAAAGTAATAAAGAAGGTGTTTTTGGTATTGAAGATCAACTCAACCAATTACAAAATAAATTAATCCTATATACAGATGTGCATGGAGAAATTACCTCCATCATTAATTGTGGACAAATCTCTGAACAGTGGTATGATCAAAAAGCGTCTTTTAAAAAAGCTTATAAAGATGAATTAGATACTATTGATGATTTTATTGTAGGTGTAGATGCTATGATCAATGATCATTTTGAATTTTTGAATCTGGTAAAAAAATCAGAAGTGGCTACATTACTATTTCCTCCGATATATGATCATAATTTAGTAACAACAGCATCTGTTGATCAACAGCGGGTATGGTATGATTTTTTTGATACCACTGCCCTGCCCTTTAAAATAAACACAAAAATAACTGCCATTAATCAAAATACAAATGGGTATCAATTAGCAAGAGCTGGCTCACTTGATACAGCCCGATTTGATGAAAACAAAGCTACAGCATTAATGAGTACTCTTTTTGATGTCCATAAGTACAATATAAAAATAGATCTTAATTCTTTTGAAGCCTATGATTTAAATAAGGATCACACGATAGCAGCTGCTACCTTGCTAATGAATGTAGAAATCCCGGGAGTTTATAGTTACAGACAGATCAGTAAATTAAAAGCGAACTAATATGTCACAGCAACCTACATCATCTCCAGAAGCAGAAGAACCAGCAATGGTAGAGAAACGCATTTCTTATGAAGGGTTTCAGATCAAATGTGATAAGTGCAAAGCTGGTAAAGAATTGATTTCTATGAAGTCAACGACCAAAACAGTGACCATAGATGGCAAACCAATGGTTACCAAGATAGATATGGTGCCTATGGTTAATATTCCACCATTTTCGACATGTGATAATCCTATGATTAGTAAATGTGTCCCTGCGTTAACGGGATGGCTTGATATTGCAGAAGAAACCGTAAATACTGAAAAATTTACTCCCTTGGTTGAGCACAGTGAATTCACTTGTACTCTGGGCGGTGGTATCGTAACCTTTGCACCTCCTACAGCGCAATCCGCAATTATGGGACCTAAAAAACCTAATATTGTTGATCAGGCAAAAGCTAAAATAAATGGCATGGTCAATAAGGTTGCTGACATGGCAAAAAAAGTAACGGATGGTATCGCCTCAGAAGTAGGCGGTATGATAGAAGGAATGCGACCCATAGGACAGCTATTTGATAATCCTACGATGCAAAATATGATCACCGGAGCAACGGGAGCATTAGAGCAAGCAAATCTTTCTAAAGAACAATTAGATACTCAATTAGCATCGTTAGAACAAAAAGTTCCCGAAATTAAATCTAAAATTTCTGACACCATCAATGGTATAGAGGTTCCTTCGTTAGAAGATATGGGAATATTTGGATCAGAACTATCTACTGAAGAAGCGCTGGTGCTACAGCAAGGAATTATGGATTCTACCAGTGAGCTAGAAGGGTATTTTAATAATGAAATCAATTCGGCTAGCCTTATTAATTTGGATGGGAATTCTAGTGGAGACTTTACTATTCCTACACTTTCTGATAAAGGTCCTTTAGAAAACTGGTTAGATCAAAAAAAGCAAGAACAAGCAAATCTTGATAACATCGCCGCTGCAGAATATGGTAGTATGACCGAGCAGATTACAACCATTAATAAAGATGCCACTTTTGATAATGGAGATGACAGCAAAGAAGCGTTATCCTTATTATACAGTTTATACATTCCATCACAAGCAGGACCTATTCCCATTCCCGGAGATGGAGAAGTATCTGATTTATTAACAAATAAAGCCAAGGACGAAGCACAAAATTATGTTGACAATAAAATAAATACGTCTAAAGCTACTTTAAATGCTACCATCCAAAACGAATTAGATGAAGAACTAAAAGAACTGGGGTACGATAAAGCGCAGAAGGAAATTGATGAATTACAGCAAAAGTCCGGCGATTTACAAAAAGATATGGATAAAGCCGAGAAATGGTTGGGTAGAATGGATAACTACGATGATTTTATAGATGGCTTAAAAACCAAATATACTGATAAAATTACCGGTGCTTATGGTGAAGCTGCTAAGAAAGCAGGAGCCAATCTTGGGCTTTTAAATGTTTCGTTGGATGGGATGAGTTTTATCGTAGATGGTTTACCTCCCGGGGATGTGGTTACTATGGTAAAAGCAAAACAAGAGAAAAACAAAAAGGATGAGGAGGATGATAGTAACAAAAACAAGGATGGCGATGCAAAAGGTGGAGCCTTATCAAGAAGTGACAAAGAGCCTAGTCTAAAAGCTTATTGGGGAAGTCCTCAAACTATATAATAATTTTGATTTGAAATTTAATCCAACTTATGCTAAATATTCACAATCTAATAGAATCTCCAAATCCAACCTATTTAGAAGTAGGTAAGATTGCTTTTCTTTATTGCGACTTAAAAAATTTCCCTACAGATAACTGTACTTTTTATATATATAGGATAGACGATCCTGATAAAAAAATAGGGAATTATAAAGAAATTATAATAAAGGGGGCTATTCAACAAAATAGTTCTTCTTTAGATGAGACTATTACGGAATTAAGATCAATCCAACCAGTAGCACCAAAACTTTCTTGGTTTGAAGAAAAAGAGGAAGAAATTAGAGCTGCCTTTGATGTAGAAGTGGATGGTATTAGAATCAAATCAAGTGATCATATAATAATTATTAAAAAAGGGAACATTACGATTAATCTTTATTGGGGTGACGAATACAAAGAATCTAATAAGCAGAAGGTTAGAGTTTATGCTGAATATTTACGAAATGGATCTGACGTATCTTATTACTCTAAATTCAAATTCAAATTAAAGAGAACATCTCATGCTTTATTTTATGGTCAAAAGTTAAATAAATATAAAGAAGTTTCAGAAGAATCTAGGAGATCAAGAAAGAAAGTGAATGAAATTATTGTCGCAGAAAGTGACCCTATAGAAATCGATTATTTCCTAAAGTACTTTTGCGAAGTAAATATTTTACCAGAACTTTTAAATACTGATTATGAAATGCAAGATAGAAATTTTCGAGCTGATAAAGAAGAATTGAAGATATTCAAGAGGGATCATCTTAAAGGAGGTGAAGAAATTATATCCTTTTTAAGAAGCAAAGAATTAATTCCCGACCTTTTCTATGACAATCTGGTTACTAAAAATGAATTCAAAGCATACCTTAAAAAGATGGAAGAAATTAGATCTGCTATTAGTGACGTAAAAGATATAATGAAAAAAAGAAGCCTACATGGATTTGCTTTAAGTCGTCTACAAGATTTTGCTAATTTATTGATTAAAAATTGGGAAGGCAGCAAATATATCCACAAATTTTTTAAAAATGAATATGAAATAGCAATTCGTTATATTCATCGCACCAAAGATAAAAGAAAGCAATTATTTGAAAACTGGTTGGAAATTGAAATGGGAATGCTTCCGGGAAGTTCAATTTTTAATGAAAGACGCCTTGAGATTCAAGATCAACTAAATGATTTTAATGCATTACCACATCTCTTAAAAGACAGCAGCTATGGTCTATATTTAAATACAAGAGTTCATTCTTTTAATGAAATGATAGATAATTTTGATAAGTTTCAAAAAATGTTTGATACAATTGAACAATCAACGATTAATTTTTTGAAAGAGGCAGCAGAAAAAACAAATTTTACTTTTTAAAACAAATTCTTTTTAAAATTATAGTAATTAAACGATTTCTTGAAAATGAAAGTATTTGTGAACGATGCAGTAAACAACATCAATATATTGGATGAAAGAATAGATTTAGAATTTATTCTAGATATTATTAATATATTATCGAATCATCGTGATTCTCAAATCAAAATATATGATCGATTAAAATCACATTATTTACTGATGATCAATCCTAATGGTCCAGAAGAATGGAAAATAGACCATCCCATAGAACAAAACAAAATCCATAAACAATGCTACGCAACAAAAGAGCAATGCATTGCTATTATCAAAGAACTGTTTAAAAAAGGGCATATTGATGATATCCCGGGATTTATAGAAGTTCCTATTCGCCATTTCACCCTAGATGAAATGTTAGCATTTAAAAAAGAAGATGACATGATGCTTAGAGGTGAAGATCCTGATCTGTACAAACCTACTCCAACTCTATCTATGCAATCAGAGGTACTAAAACAAAAAGAAACTCAGAAAAAAAAGCCACAGCATTCTTTTGTCGTAGGAGAAAAGCCTACTATTACAAAAGAACCTACGAAATCGACTCCGGTTCTTCCTGTTTTTGAGCAAAACAAACCAAAAACCTCTCCATTACAAGAGTTTAAAAAAGAAACAACACCTAAAGAAGATATCCCTCTTATCTCCAAAACAGCAACTCAAACTCCTGTCAAAAAGGAAAATACCCCTGAACCACCTAAAACAAAGATTGCTAGTTCTACTAACGCAGAAAAAATAGTAGGTGCTAAAAAAGAAACTTCTAAAACACCTCTTCAATCAGAACCAAAAATAGCAACACCTAAAAAATCAGATGACAATAGCTTTTTTAGTATTTAAATTATTACTAAGAAACTCTTTTTATGAACTGCCTCAACCCAAGGGTACATAGTTTTAGAAACAAGACTGGCTTTCTTCTTGGTTCATACGTCTACATATCCTGATTCTTTGTGCTACACTATAGGCAGAGCCATGAGGATTCTATTGATTAAAATCAGTCGCTAATTTAAAAGTATCTATAATGATTATGGCGATCAAGGCTACATTACGACCTTTAAAATTCTATATTTTTAAGCATTACCTTTTTAATTGGAATTGTTAAGAAAGAAGTGTTGTCTATTCTACAACAGTGATCAACCTTATTTCTAAATCTGAAATATTACCAGCAGTATCTTCAATAATATAATCTAATGTGTAAAGTCCAGGGGTATTTGTATCTAAGTCTTGTAGTCCTAATATTTCCACATCATCAAATGTAAAATTATCTACATTATCGGTCACTGTTCCTCCTGGATCTACATAAACACTACCTTTTTTGATTTGAAATCCTATTGATGACAATGTAACTACTGGCTTCTCCGTGTCATTAATCTCGATATTTCTAACCTTGCTAACCGTCTGATCATAGGAGTCCGTAACTGTATAGGTTACTTTGTAGTCACCAGGAGTAGTTAGTTTAACTTCATTATTAACTTTTATCTGAGACGTAATATCGCCATCGAGATCATCCGTAGCTGTAGCTCCTGGATCAACATATACCCCACCTCTAACTGCATTAAATACAGAAGGACCATTTTTTAATGTAATTATTGGTGGATTATCTCGTATAACGATAACTTTTCTTATAGCCGTTCCTATATTCATTGAAGAATCAGTAACGGTGTATGTAATACTATATTCACCAATTTTATCTTGATCAACAGAATCTGTCACAATAATAGCATCCGTTAGATTACCATCTACATTGTCAATCGCAGTTGCATTAGGATATTGTAGCGTACTTCCTATTTTAAACACTAACGGATCATCTCCGGCTATAGTTATAACGGGAAGTTCTTTATCTACAACAATCACTGTTCTTGTAACAGATGCTTCATTCTCAGAAGTATCTGCTACTGTATATTTAATACTATAAGTTTTAGGGCTATTTATATCAACTGTGCCATCTATAGAAATTACTAAATCTTCAACAGCATCGATGTTATCAGAAACTGTAACTCCAGGATCAATAAATGCTTCTCCTGCATTTATAATGATTTCACTATTTCCATTTAATTCAATTACAGGAGCTTCAAAATCAGGTTCTTTATAATTTAGATTAACCGTGGCGTTGTTCTGAACTGGTATAGTATTGATATTAATCACAGCAAATTCTATTGTATGTTCTGCGATATCAATACCGGTATAATTACCGGTCGTCTGGCCCGCTTCTATCTCAATGTCATCTCCGGGTTCATACACAATACCATTGTATTCTAAACTACCCTCATTTGAGGTTATATAATTCATAATATATGTGGATGCTCCTACCGTTTCTGTAATAATAAAATCAATAGTAACACCTTCATTAATTAGTGCTGTTGAAGCCATAGCATTCGCTTTAAACGTGAAGTCTGGAGTTTCTGTCACTGCAATTTCTACATCCTTATGTATTTCTACTCCCAAGTTGTTCTTGACAGTAAAAATCATTTTTACAGGTCCTAAACGTTCACCCGCAAATTGCCAAGAAAAATCTTCAGCTGGTGTAGTTACGTATGTATCTGTAGCTAGTGCTTCTCCATCAATAAGTACGATACCCAAACCTGTTATATCGGTAGCACCAGATACGCTATATTTAGTTTCATAAGTAATATTATTACTTGCGCTAGTTATTGTCATGTCAATATCTAATGCAATCGTACCTCCTATATATCCTGATACCGGAGTAGGAATCACTTTAAAATTAAATCCTGGATCTTCTACATTGTATGTCAATTCGATAGTTACCTCTCTGTCATTTCTATCCTTGATGGTAACTAATATAGTATTACTCCCAGATGAAGCACCTTTATAGTAAATTTTATTGACTAAACTTTCTAATCTAATATAAGTATTCTCTTCAAAGGTCTCAGTATCTCCAATAGTAACTGTTCCACTTCCGTTTGTGATTTCATATTTTAAATCAAAGTCTCCTATCACAAATGCTTTATCTGCAGCAATGGTCAGTTCTATAGCTTTAGGTATCTCTAAAAAAGAATCAACTATGGTTTCACTTGTCTCAATAGTAAAAATTTCTATTACATCATCTGATATTTCTTTAGAACAAGCAATCAATAATGTTACTAGTAATAAAACTCCTAAAATAAATTTGTTGTGTTTTTTCATAAGCTTATTAAGAATAATTTAAATCCAGTCGTTTTTGCCAGCTTATAGCTAATGAAATAGCAATACTTACCATAAAAATTATTGGTTCTAAGAGTTTAAAAATGACTATTCGTTATAAATAAACAGATTTAATAACCTATTTTAAGGGAGCAGTGGGCAAACGAAAGGAATTTATGGATGAATGTTCTAATTCTGATGACTTCTGTCATTCACAATTCTTAACATCAATTATATATAAGATAGAGTCTACAAGAAAAAAAGCTAAGCTTGTTATGTAGAATTATTTTGAGCAACATTACTTTTAGTTTCAGTTATATTATTCTATAGTTTCTATTAACTTTGCCATAAACCATACATCCTATGTCAACAGAAAAATTAGCCAAAGCATTTCTCCTTTTTGACCAAGCCAATGCGTTAGACCCTAATAAAGAAAATGTAGCTGATAAATCAATTGCCAAAGAATTAATCTATAGTCTGCGAATGACTGAAACATTGGGCAATTTTGCTCCAAATGCATCTGTAGCTTTGCAACTCGCTGCACGTTCACAACACATTTGCCGATGGGAAATACCAAGAGACAGTTATGCAATGGATCGTATTGGTTATTTAACGTGGAGAGCAGAATTAAAAAAGTTTCATGCAGCAAAAGCTTCAGAAATCCTTACAGAAGTTGGTTATGATACAGAAACTATAGAAAGAGTGTCTTTTTTAATACAGAAGAAAAAACTAAAGAAAGATGATGGCACCCAAACATTAGAAGATGTAATTTGTCTTGTTTTTCTCCAGTTTTATTACGAAGATTTTTTAGAAAAGCATCCTGAAGAAAAAGTAATAGATATTTTACAAAAGACCTGGAAAAAGATGTCAAAAGAAGGACATGAAGCAGCTTTAGAATTAACATACTCAGAAACAGGGCTTGCTCTAATACAACGAGCACTCGCATAACACACTTCCCTTTGAATAAACGAGAATCATTAGACCACCAGACATTCAATCGACTCAGTAAGATGTATATCATTGCACTGGGAGCGATTGCATTATTTAGTTTTGGTGGGCAATTTTTTATTCAAAGGTATCTGAATTCTCAAATTGATGACTCTGAAATTATAAATATTTCTGGTAGGCAACGTATGCTCAGTCAGAAGTTATCAAAAGAAATACTACTCCTTTCGTATCTTCAAAATCACACATTAAAAGAGCAATATATAAAAGAATTAAGCACAACCATTGATCTTTGGAAAGAATCACACGAAAAACTAAAGCTTTATAATAACTCTATTCCTAAAGGAAAAAATGATAGCACAGAGATAAAAAAAATGTTTCTGGTACTGCAACCTTATTTTGAAACTATATATGAAAATAGCACACACATATTGGCGCTTGCAAAAAAGGATACTATAGACTCAGAACTTCTTAAATCACATCTCAATACGGTTATTTTTAATGAACCCCTATTTCTAAAACAAATGGATGCGATTGTTTTTCGATATGAAAAAGAAGCAAAAGAAAAAGTATCACGTCTTAAAAAAATTGAATATATTTTATTCGGCTTAATTACAATCATTCTAATTTTTGAATTCTTTCTTCTTTTTAGACCGGTTGCGCTTAGCATCAAAAAAACAATATCCAATCTTTTAATATCTAGAAAAGAAGCTACTACAATGGCTGCTAATGCCGAAAAATTCAGGAAAATTCAGAATAAAAATGTTCAAGAACTCATAGCACTTACTAAAGCGCTGGATCAAACGCTATTGTATGCAAGAGTAGATGAACAGGGTGTTATTCAAAGCCTAGGTCAACGATTTAGCAAATTATTACAATCTGATCACGGAGTTAATCAAAAAAATCTTGCTGAATTAATGCAATTAGGAGAAGTTCAAAAAAACCGGTTACTACAACTAATTGCACAAAATAAAGGTGGGGTTTTTAATGAGGAATTTGATTTTATAACCGCATCTGGTCAAAAAATATGGCTAGACATTTCTATCCTAAGTGTTTTTAAAGAATCCGGAAATAGCGAGCGACTTGTGCTTTGCTCTGATATTTCTAAGCGTAAAGAAGCTCAAGAAGAAGTGGAAAGATTAAACGAAGTAAAATATCAAGAGAAAGAAGAGTTACAAAAATCTAATGCTAGTCAGATTGTAGAAGCTCAAGAAGAAGAACGTAAACGAATAGCAAAAGAAATTCACGATAGTATTGGTCAAATGCTTACCGCACTAAAATTTAATATTGAGTCTATTAATACAGAAAATATTGAAAAAACAAATCAAAAAATAGCCGGACTCAAAAAACTATCTAAAGATCTTATTGTAGGCATTAGAGTTGCAACCTTTAATCTTACACCTCCTGAGTTAAAAGATTATGGAATAAGTACTGCATTGCAAAAAATGACAAGGGAACTTTCTAAATTAACAGGTAAGAATATTATTTTCGAAAACACATCTGATCCTGAATTACGATTTGAATCTCTTGTAGAAACCAATCTTTACCGCGTAACTCAGGAAGCTATTAATAATGCTATCAAGTATGCGCAGTCTGAGACAATAATTATAACCATAAAAAACTCAGAATCTATGCTTAGTATAACTATTGATGATGATGGTAAAGGATTCGATCTGGATAAGATCCCAACCAAACCCAAAAATAATGCAGAAGGTGGTATGGGACTCTTTTTTATGAAAGAACGCATGAATTATATCAACGGTAGAATCTTTATTAGTTCAGTTATCGGTCAAGGTACTAGAATTACACTTAATTACGTTATCGAATAGTCATCAATAACGAATCTGGAATACTCGTCTTATATTTATATTACCGAGCCTCTTTAAGAAATATGAACATAACCCTAATGAAAAAAAATAAACAAAAAACTATGTATACTATTGATTGGGCCTCTCAGGAAATATGGAAAAAAGAGGTTATCAGTAAAGAGTTTATTAAACATCTTACAGAAATTGAAGTACAGGAGTTGGTAGAAAACGATAACACTCAACTAGGTATCATTTCTGAAAGAGATCGTATTGAATGGATACAAAAGGAAGAGAGTTTCACGTTTTGGGATTCAAAAATAAAAAATCACATCTGTGAAAAAATCACTAAGGATGAAGATGACTATTTTGTAGGGTGTGACTATGAAGAGTTTAAGGGTGAATATTTCTTTGTAGCCAGCTTATGGAAAATGATAAAAGGAAAAGAGTTTATTATCTTAGAACATTATCATTAAACATTATTCATTCTATTTTTAATAACATCATTTCTATAATAATCGATGATACCATCTATTGGTCTTCTTACAATATTACCTACGGTTAGGTGATAAGGCCATACTGCAGCTCTAATTATATCTTCACTAAAATGAGCTATTGATCCAATAAAATGCACCGGAACATTCTGAGCTTCTGGAAAACACAACACACGAGTTTCTACAAACTCTTGAATTCCTTCTGTAATAATTTTATAGAAGTATCCGTTACGTTCACTTGTAAAAATGAATTCAGCAAAAGATGCTAAATAAGTATTAGGATTCTCTTTTTTGTATAAATTTTCTTTAATCGTATCAGAAGAAAGATCAAAACGTTTTTCAAACTCGGCTGCTACTGGTGGTGGCATTCTTTTATAATAATAATCACGTATCAATCTTTTACCAAAATAGTTACCACTAGCCTCATCCATGAGAATATATCCTAAAGAATCTACTCGCATTTTTATTTCATCACCATCAAAATAGCAACTATTAGAACCTGTACCCAAAATACAAACGATGCCTGGTTCTGTAGTGGCAGCATATACAGCTGCAACCATATCTTCCTTAACTATAACCTCAGTTGCTTTTACAAAAAAATCTTCAAAAATTTTCTTCAGCATTGCTGTGGGCTTATCTGTGCCACAACCTGCACCATAAAAATGAACAGCTTCAATAATATCAATACTCGACGCTAATTCTGCATTAGCACGTAGCCTTTCCTCTAGTAAATTTTTACCAAATACTGCAGGATTTAAACCTTCTGTGCGTGTTTTAAATACTACTTCTCCTACATCGTTGAGAAGGATCCAATCACATTTTGTAGAACCACCGTCTGCTATTAATATCATATAAAGATTGTTTAAAATTCTTGCATTACTATAAAAAGAAATAAAAGCCCCGAAAACTTAATAGATCGGGGCTGTTTTTTATAAATCACTTATAGATTACCTACATATGATGATAAATCAACTAACTTAGAAGAATATCCATATTCATTATCATACCAAGAAACCAGCTTAAAGAAGTTATCATTAAGAGCGATACTTGCATCTGCATCAAAAGTGGACGTATTTGTCTCTCCTACAAAATCTTGAGAAACTACATCTTCATCTGTATAAGCAAGTACTCCTTTTAGTTCATTTTCTGAAGCTTTTTTAATCACAGCCTTAAGATCTTCATAAGACACAGATTTTTCAGTTCTTACTGTCAGATCCACTACAGAAACGTCTGCTGTAGGAACTCTAAACGCCATCCCTGTAAGCTTACCATTTAATTCTGGAATTACTTTTCCTACTGCTTTTGCAGCTCCTGTAGAAGCTGGAATAATATTTAATAATGCAGAACGACCTCCTCTATAATTCTTTTTAGACGGAGCATCTACAATAGCCTGTGTAGCTGTAGCTGCATGTACTGTTGTCATTAATCCTTCTACAATTCCAAAATTATCATTAATAACTTTAGCTAAAGGTGCTAAACAGTTTGTAGTACAAGATGCATTAGAAACTATGGTATCAGATGGTTTAGCTTGTGTGTGATTAACTCCCATAACAAACATAGGAGCATCTGCAGATGGTGCAGAGATTACAACTTTTTTAGCTCCTGCTTTTAAGTGTGCATCTGCCTTGTCCAATGTAGTAAAGATACCAGTACAGTCCATTACCACATCAACACCAACTGCGTCCCATTTAAGATCTTCAGGATTACGCTCTGCAGTGATACGGATTTTTTTTCCATTTACAACAAGACTTCCATCTTTTACTTCAATCGTTCCATTAAATTTTCCGTGAACCGAATCATACTCCAATAAATATGCAAGATGCTCTACATCTAGCAAATCATTGATAGCAACTATTTCTACATTATCACGTTCAGAAGCAATTCTAAAAGCAATTCTACCAATTCTACCAAAACCGTTAATTCCAATTTTTAACGCACTCATATGTTATAATTTATTTGTTTTAATTTAAAAATTCTTGTTTATACTGATGTGATATCAGCAACTTTAATTAATCTATCGTGTTTATGTATTCTTTTTGACAATGCAGTTTTGAGCGGTACAGTCGTTACATTTTTATGTACAATACCAATCATTACATCTTGTAATCCCTCTAGCAAAGCTTCGACAGCACCAACGCCTAATTTACTCGCTAACACCCTATCAAAACAGCTAGGAGAACCTCCTCGCTGGATATGTCCTAGTACGGATACCCTAACATCATACCCATCCAGCTTTTCTTTAACATATTCTCCTAATTCAAAAATATTTTTACCGGATTTATCACCTTCTGCTACCACAATTATACTGGAGGTCTTACCTGATTTTTCACTTTTCTTAAGAGAATCGATCAATCGGTCTACCCCCATATCTTCTTCAGGTATTAAAATTTCTTCAGCCCCTGCTCCAATACCAGAATTCAATGCAATATCACCAGCATCTCTACCCATAACCTCAATGAGAAATAAACGGTTATGTGAACTTGCCGTATCTCTTATTTTATCAATAGCTTCTACTACAGTATTTAATGCAGTATCATATCCAATAGTATAATCGGTGCCATTAATATCATTATCAATAGTTCCCGGAATCCCTACAACAGGAAAATCAAATTCTTCTGATAATTTTAATGCGCCGGTAAAACTACCATCTCCTCCTATAACAATAAGAGCATCAATACTATTTTCTTTTAAATTAACATATGCTTTTTGTCTACCATCTTTAGTACGAAACTCTTTAGAACGAGCTGATTTTAAAAAAGTACCTCCTTTATTGATTATATTTCGTACTGAACGTGCATTTAATTGTGTAAAATCGTTATCGATAAGGCCTTCGTAGCCCTTATAAACACCAAAACAATTTACTTCATAGTAACTACAAGCACGAACTACCGCACGGATAGCTGCATTCATTCCCGGAGCATCTCCTCCGGATGTTAACACAGCAATATTTTTAACCCTTTTAGCCATATAGATATCAAAGCTATCGTTATTGATCACAATAACCTAATTTGTTTAAAATCTAAAACGTTTTCGGTTGATAAATACGGCAATTACTCACAGATTTTATAGTATTTTAACAAAAATTCAAATGTAATTTTAAGATATAGGCAAAAAAAATTGTGATAAACTAAGAATCAAATGAGCCAAAAGGTTAATTACTCCATTATCACAAGTATTTTTTTTACTTTTATACGGTAAAGAAAAAAATTAGCATAATAAGTCTAAGCTAAACACGTATGAAAAACAATTTGAAAATACTTTACCTATTCCTTATTACATTATCAAACATCTATGGACAAGAAGGAATTATTGAAATAGAAGAAGTTAGTGTAGAAGAAGAACCAGGAACTAACCCTATTCCATTTGCTGTAGTCGAAGATGCTCCCCGATTTATAGGTTGTGATGGATCATCAAACAGCGAAATCAAACGTTGTACTTCTGATAGTATTCATAAATTCGTTAAAGATCATCTTATCGATTTAGAAAAAACTTTGGGAGAAGAAGGTAAAAAACGTGTTTATGGTCAATTCATTATAACTAAAGAAGGAAAAATAAAAGATGTAAAGACCAGAGGTCCTAGTCCGGAATTAGAAAAAGAAGCTAAGAGAATTTTAGAATTATTGCCTAACATGATTCCAGGAAAACAAAGAGGTAAAGCTGTCGAAGTATCCTATTCTATTCCTATCACCTTTTCAGAAAATTAAGGATATAATTTTTATTCAAAAAACCTAATGAACTACTTTTACTCAAGGGTAAAAGGTATCGGAAACAAGATCATTTTACCCATCTGAACAAAGAAGCAAGATTCCTTTCATTCTGATTTATGGAGTTTGAATATCTTGATTCTAAGTATTATGCACGGAACAGAATCAAAGGAAATTCTCTTGATTAAATATAAAAATCAATTCTTAATTTCCTTCATCAGTAGGAAGCTCCCCTTCTCCTGGTGGTATATCATCAGGAGGAAGACAATCCTATGTTAACATATCATAAGCATCTGCATAAGCATCTTCCTCAACGCATTCACTCGCTCTTAGCGCTTCTATAGCTGTTTTTAAAGTTTGACAATCCTCTTTGGTCCCGCATTGAATGCTACCAAAAGCTTCCACTACAATGGTGTCTAATTCTTCTGCTATTGTTTCACAAGAAGCCCATTATAATCAGATCCACATGAGATCCGTGTACAGATGAAAGCAATCGAAAACATAAATTTAATTAGTTTCATTATTGTTTTTATACCAGTAAAACTATATAACTATGGTCATTTTATAGCTTAATAAAGCTGATAATTCAGCACATGCAAGCTAATATTAAGTATAAGATATTGGTCTTCAATAAAATCAATTCATCTTATCTGTTTAGTTAATTAGAATATTCCTATTATGTATAATTACTAAACCCAAATTGGTCAACCAGTACGATATCGGATACTAGCCACATACTAACGAATTCTATTTTTAACACACCATATAATTAGTATCCATAATAACAGAGTAGGTTTTATAGTATTTTCGAGTTTAACAAATTGCTAGAATACGAGAATCTAACTTTTACAATCAGCACCTATCTATTTGATTATAAAATAGATATAACCCAATAACAGAATTCAGAATATTATGAAAAAGACCTATTTGCATCAATTATTAATCAAACGTATCGTAATGTTTCTTTGTATCATAGGTAGTTCCATAACGTATGCACAATCATTGCCATTACCTTATGAGATTATCAACTCATCAGAGTATGCAGATTCAGAAATTTTTATAGGATTAGTAGGAAAAATAAATGATGGAGAAAATGTCTGGATGGATTGTTCAACAAGTACCTTATATCCGATGCAAAAATCAGATAATACCATACAAGGTCCTATATATAATGGTAATGGTGGACCGGGATTAGAAGGTAAATATGCAGACTGCTTCACACGATTAAGTGAAATCCCTAATAACACAATAGATCTTCCTCAGATTTATGCGGTTCGTATATTTATTGCTTTTGAAGAACAGCTATACCTTTACTTCTTTGGTGAAGATGGAGGTTACTCTGCTCCCGCCCTTGCTAATAATGCAGATCCTAATCAGGATATACGATTTGAAATGATAGAGTTAACGTATGGTCCTTATGGCTTATGGACCAATACCACTCGTGTAGATGCTTATCAATACCCAATGGGCTTAGAAGTATGGGGTACTGATGGATTTTATAAAAAAGTAGGAGAAATACAATCTCACCAGGAAATTTTAGCTGCTTGGGAAAACCGCGTCCCCAGCGCTTTTCAGGGATGCTATGATCGTGAATTAGGAATCATTGAGGCTCCATCTAAAACAGCCGATTTTCAGGAAGGTGGTGCTCAAAGTAATTATTTTGAAGAATATGTTGATGCTGTATGGGATCGTTATAGTAATGAAGACTTAAACCTGAGTATAGGTGAAGCCGGACAATGGCAAGGACGTGTATATGGTGATCGATTTATTTTTACCAATCAAGACGGAGTCGAAGGAATTATTAATGGCAGACCCAATACACAGGAAATTCTAGAGGCAAAGGGAGTACTCGCAGAGGATGTATTGTCTACTCCGGATATTCATGCTGATCAAAATATCCAGAAACATTTTAGTGCAGCGTTTAATCGTGGTGTAATTGACGTAAATGCACCCGTTGGAGCTAATGTAGAATGGTCTAATGAAAATGAGTTTTTTACACAAACTCCTTTTAATGAGTATGTAAAATTTTGGCATTCTACCGATATTAGTTTTGAAGGAGAAACCTATGCATTTGCTTATGATGATGTGTTTGATTTTTCATCTACCATACACACTACTGTGCCAAACAATGTAAAAATAACAATAGGTGGTTTTAGTGGCGCTCCTTCTTGTCCATCAACTGTAATTACTCCCTATATAAATGCTAATAATGAAGGATGGGTAAGTACATCAAACGGGATAATTACATCAGGACAAACAATCAAATTAGGACCACAACCCAACTCTGGTGGATCTTGGAGTTGGACTGGACCTAATGGATTTACTGAATCTTCCAGAGAGGTTTCTCTTACAAATATTCAATCCAATCAATCAGGAAATTATACAGCAACATATACGAATACTTGCGGAACAAAAAGTACTCAGATATTTACCTTAACAGTAAATACCGATACGACAGGTGGTGAATTCATCCCAGATCCAACCAAAAGTTATTATATCGATAATCCATATCACAACCTAAGAATTGGAGCTAATGGTGGAGAAGAACCTTTTAGCACATCTACCTCTACTACAGGTGCAAACGTAGAGTGGAAAATAACGATTTCTCCTACCAATGGTCATTATTATATCGATTGTAATGGTGGTGATGAAAAGCCAAGAATACGAACAAATAACAGCGCATATACTGATATGCAACGTACTACATCTAAAGGAAGTTGGACTAAATGGAGTTTTATTCCTGCTGGCGATAACACCTATTTTCTGACAACCTTAGGTAGCGAATTACAAAGGTTACAGATGAATAATCTAGGAGAATTAAAACAAGTAACCACTGCTTCCGCAGATACTTGGGAACGCTTTACTTTAACAGAAGTGCTATTCTCATCATCTCTTGCATCCTTTCATATTGAAGCAGAAGATTATAGCACAATGAGCGGAATCCAAACAGAGACTACCATAGATACTAATGGTGGATTAAATGTAGGATATGTAGACGCTACAGATTGGATGGAATACACTGTAAACATTCCAACTGATGGAACATATACTGTAGATTATAGGGTTGCAAGTATTCCTGGAGACGGAGCTATTCAATTTCAAGTTGATGGAAATATATTAGCAACAACTAATATTCCGGAAACTAATGGATGGCAAAATTGGGATACTATAAGTACAACTGTAACGCTAAGCGCAGGGTCACAGACCATTCGTCTATATGCCCCAGAAGGAGGTTGGAATCTTAATTGGTTAGATATTTATAGTACGTCAGCAAAAACTTCTGAAAGTATAAACGAAAAGGAAATCGTTAGTATTTATCCTGTTCCGGTTACCAATCAATTAAATATATCAATACCGCAGTATGAAGCATATCATAGTCTGGAAATTAAAGATATTAATGGAAGAACTGTATTATCAGAATATAATATAGATAGTACCAATATTACCATAAACACAGGTAGACTGTCTAATGGAATGTACTTACTAATTATGAGAAGACAAGGGGAATCAGCAGAAATTATAAAGTTCATGAAATAAACACGAATTTATAATATCGAACTCATTAGAGTTCAAAATCAAAAAGCAATTAAAAAAAATAGGTAAATGATGCATTTTCATTTACCTATTTTTTTATATAAATCATTCTATACAAAATTTAAAAACGAAATAGAAACAAAAAGAAACATTAAAATTTTAAAAAGCAACCTTTTGAAAAAAAATAACTTTCTTTTTATTTTTTTTATAATAAAAAACCTATCTTTATATTATAATTGACAGTTTACCAATTAATTACACAAATATTCATTAAAAACCTCACAAAAATGAAAACATTAGTATTCACATTATTATGTAGCTTATTCACTATAAGCATGATCGCAAGAACTATTTATGTCACTCCAGATGGAGAAGCAGCTTTTGGTGTAGGCACCCAAGCCGTTCCTATGAATCTCGCCTTTGGTTTAAATAGCGCATCCCCTGGTGATACCGTCTTATTAAATGGAACGTTTACTCTATCTACTAACATTTATTTACAAGATAAGAGCGATATTACAATTGGCGAATGGGGTACCGGAGCCATTCTTGAGGGAAGCACCGATGTTAACAGTTTTGGTTTTCCCTTAATAGTGTTGATTAATCCAACGAATGTAACTGTAGAGAACATTACATTTCGTCAAAATTTTGGAAATACTTCAAAGGGTATATGGGTTCAGGGCCAGGGAGACAATATCAATATAAGAAATTGTGTTTTTACCAATATAGGATGGACAACTTCATCAACAGCTATTGCTGCAAATGCAGAAGGTGCTCATGCAATCTTAGTAATAGGCAATCAAAATGAAGGTAGCTTAACTAACGTCAATATTACAGGGAACTCTGTAACCAATATGATCACAGGAACCAGTGAGAGTATCACACTAATTGGTAATGTAGATGGATTTTTAATCGCAGACAATTATATAGGTGATGTTACTAATATAGGAATTGATGTCGCAGGTCATTTTAGTTGGGTAGTTGATCCGGATACCGGACAGCAACTTACAGATGGACTTAATCAAGCGAGAAATGGTCGTATTAGAAATAATACTGTTACAAATGCTGTGTCACCCATAGCCACTTCTGCAGGTATTTATTGTGATGGATGTAGAGATGTAATTATCGAGCGAAATATTGTCAGTTCCAGTGGCGCAGGTATTTCTATTGGATGCGAAGTTGGCGGTGGTAAAACAGCATCTGGTGTTACAGTAATGAACAATATCTTTAGAGATAATAATGAATCCGGAATGTTTTTAGGTAGTAGCCTGTCTGAAGGAACAGCTGCTGGTCCCAGTTCTGTAGACAATTGTGTCATAAAGAATAATACCTTCTACAATAATGGGGTTGCTAACACCTCTAATGATTATGAGGTATTCCTTCAAAACAGTAAAAACAATCAATTTTATAATAATATAGTTTATATAGGTGCTAATGCCAGAGGTATTGTTTCTGCAGTAGATAAGGTCGTTGAAAATTTCACTATGGATTACAATCTCTTCTATAGAGCTGATGGTACCAGAACAGATTTAGTAATCTCTGCAGGCAGTGCTCTTTCTGGCAATACTAATTCTCAATTTGGTGACCCCGGTTTTAGTGGAGAGTTGAATATATCAAATAGCTCAAGAGCTGCCAATACAGGAAATCCAGCTACTACTATTTTATCAGGAGAGTTAGACAGAAATGGTGGTATCAGAAAACAATCATCAAGGGTAGATATTGGTGCCCAGGAATCAAATTCAACGCAATCGTCTCCTACTCCTAATTTTAATGGTGACACTATCGAAAGTGATATTGTGGTAACAATGAGAAAAGGAAATGCAACTGGTTTTGGCATTGATGGAAACAATGGAGGTGCTAATGGTCAAAATATGTACTTATGGAGTTATGATGCTAATAATATGAATCAGCAATGGATAGAAATTGATCGTGGTAGTGGATATTATTCCTATCAAAAACAAAACACTAATTACTGTATTGATGGTGGTAATGGTGGTGGTAATGGTCAAAATGTATATTTATGGACTTGTAGTGCTAATAATCAAAATCAGCATTGGAGAAAAGTAGATATAGGAAACGGAACTTATAGATTAGAAAAACGAAATGCTCCTGGATTCTCTATTGATGGTGGACAAGGTGGTACAAATCGTCAAAACGTATATTTATGGAGTTCTAATAGTGCAAATCAGAATCAACAATGGCAGTTTACCGCTACTACTACAGCAAAAAACCTTGAAAGCGTGGATGATACTAAAGCAACAACTGAAGCTTTATCTATTGAAATTTACCCCGTTCCTGCACAAGATATTCTTTATGTTTCTTTTCCTGAAGAATCAACGTTTGCAAAAATGGAAATCATCGATGCAACAGGAAAAGTATCAATGACTAAAAAGGAGATTTCCGGAAATAATATTCCACTGGACATAAGTAATTTTGCTAAAGGAATCTATTTCCTAAAAGTATTTAAAGATGATGCCTCTACTGAAACACTTCGTTTTTTAAAATAATGATTTAAAATCCAGTTCATAAAATTATTTCACCCTGCATCAAAAATGCAGGGTGATTTTTTTTAAACGCCTTAAGCATCTGTTTTACTAGCTACCCAGTCGTTTACCAATTCTTCTAAAATAGTAAGTGGAACGGCTCCATTGGTCAATACTACATCGTGAAACTCTCTGATATCAAATTTATCTCCTAATTTTGATTTAGCATTTTCACGCAATTCTAATATCTTGTTCATTCCTATCTTGTACGCTGTTGCCTGACTTGGCATCACGATATGTCTTTCTACCATCTTTATAGCATCAGACTCTGCATTTGGTGTATTGTCTATATAATACTTTATTCCTTCTTCTCTTGTCCATTTTTTAGCATGGATACCTGTATCGACCACCAATCTGCAAGCTCTCCATAACTCCATCGCTAACCTGCCAAAATCAGAATATGGGTCGCTATACATACCTATCTCTTTCGGTAAAAATTCATTATATAATCCCCAGCCTTCTATATAGGCAGTATATCCGCCATGTTTTCGAAATTTAGGAATTCCTTCTAACTCTTGAGCTATTGACAATTGCATGTGATGTCCAGGAATTCCCTCATGATATGCCAATGCTTCCATTTGGTATTTTGGCATAGCTTTCATATCATATAAATTAGCATAATATTTTCCTGGTCTAGTTCCATCGGGAGTACCTCTTTGATAAAAGGCTTTACCTGCACTTTTTTCTCTAAATGCTTCTACAGCTTTTACCTCTAGATCTGCTTTTGGTTTGGTAAGAAATAAGGTATCTAATTTAGATTTCATAGCATCTATCAAAACTATAGCCTCTTTAAGATATGTTTCTTTTCCTTCTTTATCATTTTTGAAATAAAATTGTGGATCATCTCTCATAAAAGCAAAGAAATTCTGAAGAGTACCCTCAAATGCTACTTTTTTCATAATATCTTTCATCTCTTGGTGAATTCTATCTACTTCTTTTAATCCTAACTGATGAATTTCTGTTGCCGTCATGTTTGTGGTAGTAGTACGTTTTAATGCATTGTTATAATATGCATCTCCTTTTGGGAATTTCCATGCTCCGTCATCACTGGTAGCTCTCCCCTTTTGCTGCTCTAGCATATTGATCAAACGCTCATAAGCAGGTTTTGTACTTTCTATTAATGCTTTTTCTGCGTGAGCAATCAATGTTGTAGTAACTTCTTCTGTTAATTCTAATTCAGAAATCTTACTTTTAAAATCTGCCAGCAACGTACTTTCTTTATTAGAATCATCAAAAGGCTTACCCGTAATTACATTTCGGCTATCCTCTAAAACCATTGAAAAAACAAACTTAGGTAGGATAATACCATTTTTTTCTCTAATTGTAATATTTTCCTGTAATTGTCTGAACAAGGTATCGATCCCGTGAAGCCTAGAAATATACGCTTCTGCATCTTTTTTGTTGTCAATTTTATGCATATTAATCAGAAATGCAGGAACTCTGGATTGCATCCCATGCATTTGGTTGACAGGATATGTATAAAAACGATATTGATAATCCTCTATATGCTGTTGTAATTTTTGTTTCATCAACTTATAGCTAAGTAATGTTTCTTTATCTAATTTAGAAACATCCACAGAATCATTAAGATATCCTAATCGCTTTTTACTTTTCTCTAAGCGCTCTGCACCTTTTTTAGAAGAAATATCATTCCATTTACCATAATCTTTAGTTTTTATTCCTAATCTGGTTTGTTTCTCCGGTAAATCAGCAACATCTTCTTCAAATTGTTTTTCAAACCAATAATTCATTTTTTCAGAATGCTCCTTTATCAACTGCTCCTCAGAAAGAGCTGGTTCTGTTTTATTAATTTCCTTTTTACAACTGACACAGATAAAAAGGAGAGAAAAAAATAAGATGGTGAGTTGTGGTTTGCTCATTTTGTTTAATGTTTGAATGTATTAGTTTAGTGTTATCAATTGAATCTAAAATACTAAAAAACGGTTTCTTTTTTCACAAATTCAAAACGATAATGAATACAATTATTTCAAAATATACACTTCTATGCATGAATCTTCATAAACCGTATGTGTTTGTTTCTTAAAATCTTCTTCTTTTGCTTTGAAAATATTAGGTACAAATGTCTGAGGATTAAGATCAATATAAGGAAACCAGGTACTCTGAATCTGGACTTGGATTTTATGTCCTTTCAAAAACGTGTGATGTACATCCTGTAGCTTTATCTGAACATCTGTTTTTTGATTTGGAATAAAAGCCTCAGGCGTACTAAAATCATTTCTAAATCGCCCTCTCAATACTTCGCTTCTCACCATCATATGGTAATTTGACATTTTCAAATGATCCTGAGTTTCTTCTGTATCTTTAGTCTCTGGGGGATATACGTCAATCAATTTAACTACCCAATCGGCATCTGTACCTGTAGTAGCAACCTTTAATTTTGCTGCGATTTCTCCAGAAAGTGTCATATCTTCAGTTAAAACCGGAGTTTCATATACTAAAACATCAGGGCGACGTGCTGCAAAACGCTGATCATCGGTCATATATTTTCTTGGTGTAAAAACCATCTTGATATCTTCAGAATATGGAACAGGCTTTTTAGGATCACTATTAAACGCCAACGATTCTTTACCCATATTATCAGACAAACTGTTCTCTGATAAATAAAATACTTTTTTCTGAGCATTTGCCGGTGGCCAGGTATCATATGAATTCCATTCCTTTTTTCCGGTATCAAAAATTTTAATCTCTGATAAACCTGTATTTTTATCTCCAGTTCCTTTTAAGAAATGATTAAAAAATGGAGTTTCTATATTTTTCTGATAATTAAGAGAAATATCATCTCCAAAATATACATTACCAATAGCTTGCCTCTTTTTACTTCTCGCCCAGTCCCCGTGACTCCAAGGTCCAAAAACCATCGTATTGTAAGTATCACTATTTGCTTCTATTTTTTTATACGTCTCTAGTGGACCATATAGATCTTCTGCATCAAATAATCCACCTACTACCATCACAGCAGGTTTAATATCTTTAAGATGCTGAATGATGCCTCTTTTTTGCCAAAACTCATCATAGTTAGGATGTTCTTTGAGTTGAGTCCAGAAAACATTATCTTCTTTATAATATTGATCCAAATTACTTAACGGTCCGGCATCCAGAAAAAACTGATATTGATCTTCTGTGTTAAGTTCCGGAAACGAATACCAGTTTTCTTTTACCGGTTTTGATTTTTCATACCCAAAAACGGCCGTTGCTCTCCAATAACTTAATAAATAGGCACCATTGTGATGAAAATCATCAAAAAAGAAATCTCCTATACAAGCTTGGGGAGAGACTGCTTTTAATGCAGGATGTGCATCCAATAATGAATAGGTTGCATAAAACCCTGGATATGATATTCCCCAGATCCCTACCTTTCCATTATTATTTGACACATTGTTAACCAACCATTCTATAGTATCGTATGTGTCACTGGCTTCATCAAATTGTTTTCCTTTCTTATTAGGGATATAGGCACGCATATTGTCATATACACCTTCACTCATCCAGCGCCCTCGCACATCTTGATAAACAATTATATTTCCTTCTTTAGCAAGAATATCATTAGGTCCTATTTTAGTTCTAAATTCATTCTCCCCATATGGTTTAGAACTATAAGGAGTACGCTGCATCAGTATTGGATATGTTTTACTCGTATCTTTAGGACTATAGATAGTAGTGTGTAATTTTATTCCATCCCGCATCTCAATATCAACTTCTTGTTTTGTATACTGATTTTTTACAATAAGCGTATCGAGAGCTTCCTGAGCTGATCCAATAATTCCTACTAAAAGACATAGTGTAGGTAAAAGAGTGCGTCTAATAAATTGCATGAGTTTAATTTTATCGATCAAGATAAAAAAACGTAATAGCGAGACTTCTATTTTTAAGGAGATTTTAACTAAATAGGATTGAAATCATTTATTAAAATTCTCTAATCCCTTTTGTAACCAAGTAAGATATTCTTTGGCATCCGGAGTGTAAGCAATCGGATCAATTACATTTTTCTCATCCAGGTCAATCATTACATAGTATGGCTGTGCATTTGCCTTATAGCGTGTAATCTGAAAGTCACTCCACTTATTACCGATGGTTTTTATTTTTTTACCAGTAGTTTTAGAGATATATTGTTCCTCTACAGGAAGCTCTTTTTTATAATCAACGTAGAGAGATATTAACACGACATCATTTTTTAATAACTTTAATACATCTGGTTGAGACCAGACATTCTCTTCCATTTTACGACAATTCACACAAGCATATCCTGTAAAATCTATTAAAACGGGCTTGTTAACTTCTTTAGCATACGCAATGCCTTGTTGATAATCAACAAATGACACAATATCGTGTTCACCATACTTGGCTCCTTCAGGCAATTCTTCATTTAGAGAAACCATTCCTTTAGTGTTACCTACTCCATGCGGAGATTCACTATAACTCATTGGCGGAGGAAAGCCACTAATCAATTTTAAAGGAGCTCCCCAAAGTCCAGGGATTAGATATATTGTAAATGAAATCGTTAAAAGTGCTAATAATAATCTGCCTACAGAAATATGATCTATTGCAGAATCATGAGGGAGCTTAATCTTACCTAGCAGATAAAGTCCTAAAGTACCAAAAACAGCTATCCAGATCGCTAAAAACACTTCTCTTTCTAACCAATGTAGTTGTAAAACGAGATCAGCCTGAGATAAGAATTTAAATGCGAATGCCAGTTCTAAAAATCCTAAAACTACTTTGACTGTATTAAGCCACCCACCACTTTTTGGTAAAGAATTTAACCATCCCGGAAACATTGCAAAAAGCGCAAATGGCAGTGCTATTGCCAAGGAAAATCCAAACATACCAACAACAGGGGCTATTCCTCCCTTTAGTGCAGACTCTACTAAGATAGTACCGACTATAGGACCTGTACAACTAAAAGAAATAATTGCCAAAGCTAATGCCATAAAAAAGATACCAAGCACCCCTCCTCTGTCTGCTTGTCTATCCACTTTATTGGCCCAAGAGTTAGGCAACATAATCTCAAAAGCTCCTAAAAATGAAGTAGCAAATAAAAGAAGTAGCGTAAAAAAGACAAGGTTAAACCAAACACTTGTGGAAAGCTCATTCATCGCATCTGCTCCAAAAATAGCGGTAATTACAGACCCTAACCCTACATAAATTACAATAATAAATACACCATAAATAATTGCATTTTTGATACCAGCTGCCTTTGTTTTACTTTGTTTTGTAAAAAAACTAACAGTCATAGGTATCATAGGAAACACACACGGTGTTAGTAATGCTGCAAATCCTGATAAAAAAGCAATCAAAAAAATAGCAAATAAACCTTTTTTGTCACTGCTCTTTTGATCAAGGTCTTCTTCTTTAACGTCAGAAGAAGCTAATTCATTTACATTTTTCTTTATCTCAGGAATTATCTGCGCACTTTCAGTATTCTCTGAGTCACCATCTGTCTGTATATTTGCCGTTAATTTATCGAGATCAAACACAAATTCTATAACTTCTGGAGCTAAACATTTTTCATCATCACAGACTCCATAAAAAACCTCAGCTTTTATAACTTTTACTGATTTATCTATATGTTTGATTTTTTGGATAAACACAACCTCATCTTCAAAATACTTGATATCCATTTCAAATACTTTATCAAACTTCTCAATACCCTTTGGTTCTATGGTCTCACCAACTAATTCAAAAGCTTTATCTTCATTGGTAAAAGTAAACTCAGTAGCTGTTGGTGCTATCTCATCAGTTTCCACAACCCGCTGCGAGTACACATGCCAACCTTTATCAAGTGTAGCCTCAAAATACAATAAGTAAACATCATCGGATTCCTTTTCTATCTTACTGGTCCATTTGATAGGCTCAAAAACCTGAGAAAACAAAATGTTTGAAAATAAAATTGCAATTGCTATTACTATACTATTCCTCATCAGGTGATTGTTATTTTTACAATTTGATCTGTGGTTGGTGTGATTTTAAATCTATTATCCGCTCTATAATTGATAACCCATACAACATCTTCTTCTGAACATAATAAGAAAACTCTTTCTTTAGCTAATACGGACAATTTTTCATCTTTACAGTATTTGCTTACCTTTTTTTTTCCTTTCATTCCTATGGGATAAAAATAGTCGCCTTCTTTCCATTTTCTTACGATCAAAGGGTATTTTAACGTTTTTTTATCAACATAAATCGTTTTTAAATCAATCTCAGACATTTCTGTTACTTCTTTAAATTTGAGTATGCCAGACGGAATCATAATCATATGTTCATCCTCAGGGATTTTATAAGATTGTTTCGTAACTATCTTATTTAATGGACTTAGTATAATAAAAGTTCTGTCTTTTATCAATCTGTGTGTAGAAGAGAAAATCTGTTTTCCGGATTGTGCAGTCAATAAATCCAATATATCATCCCAGGCCGTAAAACCATATTCTTTTAATAGTAGAAACAAATATCCTTTTGGATTCTCAAATCCTAGTAAACTGTCAATACTTATTTTTATAGTTTCGGTACCGGAATATTCAAAAAGTTCCTGCTTAAGACGACCTACTTGTTCATTAATAAAACTATGGGTTGTTCGTAAATTTTCTATTGTAGTTTCAAAATTTTGTAAAAATGTATGATTTACGGATAATAGTTCTGGTATCACCAGATGCCTGAGTTTATTTCTGACATATTTTGTACTCTTATTACTACTATCTTCACGCCATTGCAACTTATGCTCTGTAGCATATTGTAGAATTTGATCTCGTGAGAATGGCAATAACGGACGTACATATATATCATTAACTTCGGGAATACCCAATAATCCCTCGATACCTGTACCTCGTGATAAATTAATTAAAAAAGTTTCCAAACTATCATCCAGATGATGTGCTGTCAAGACATAATCAAAGTCATGCTGGTTCAGCAATTCTCTAAACCAATCATATCTTAATTTTCTCGCTGCCATCTGTGTAGATAGCGCATACTCTTTTGCATAGTTATTAGTTTCAAAACTTGTTACAAAAAAAGGAATGTCCAGATGATTGGCTAAATTTTCAGTAAAAATTTGGTCTCCATCACTTTCTTCTGCTCTCAGCTTAAAATTACAATGAGCAATAGAACAAAACATATCCAGTGAATGACAAAGTATCGTGAGAACCACACTATCAAGTCCTCCACTACAAGCTATCAACACTTTTTTCTTACTTAAGAATGATAAATTAGTATCAATATGACTTTTAAATTCTTTTAGCAAATATTTCGTTTTAGGTTGTTTGAAATTATTCAAATATACGATTTTGTATTCCTGACACAATTTTTATCAAAACTATCTTTACATTTTGATTATCAGTATTTTAACACTATAGTCCAGCTATTTTTATTATTTTTAAGCAACTCCTAACAATTATTTATATGAACCACGTCGCAGAAATACCTAAAAACCACAAAAACAGTCTTAAAAATGAGTTCAACAGAAAGATATTATCAGTCGTACCTCATTTACATCCTTATGTAAAACACCGCTTATATATTGCAGAAAGTACGGGAGTTTTACCCCGAAACATGTATTGTTCTAATGGAATCATTGACGATGCTATCATAAAATTATATAATGATGCCCCCATTAATATTGATATGGATACTTTATCATTAGAGCTAAAACTCTTTAAGATCGCAGATCTTTTAATTGATCAATTATATAGTAATGAAGGCTGGCATCAAAAAAGTATTAGTACTAATTTCTTTTTAGAAGAAGAACTTAACAGACTAAAAGAAAACTATACTTCTGATGCAGACAACGAATTGATTATGAATGAAGAATTAAATGACATCTCATACCATCAAAATCCTGAAAGAAAACACCAATTTATTTATAACAGTAAGGATGCTAGAATTTTACAAATTATGGAATCCGAAGGTTCTTCTGAAACTAAAAAACAAAAACTTCTGGGCAAGTTCTATAGTTGGTTACCATTAGAAACTTCAAAAATTGTAGATTTATTTATTTTTGGTAAACTAAATTTTGAAGAAATAGCAAAAATTAAAAATATAACGGCATTAGAAGTAAAAGAAACCATTATTAAGGTGAGAAAAAGTTTTAGAAAGAATCTGATATAAATCTATAATTGACGGTTAATTGTTTATGTTTCTTAATTCTCCTAATGACTAATTATTAGAATTTTTGCATCTTACATATTCACTTATATATTTATAGTCCCTCTAATACCTCTCTCATCGCTTTTGCTTTGATCAGGCACTCTTCATATTCTTTATCCGGATCAGACTGAGCAGTGATTGCGCCACCTACCGTATACGAAACATATTGTTTTTCTTCGTTATATAAAATACTCCTGATTACAACATTAAAATCAAAATCATTTTCTGGAGTAAAGTAGCCCACAGCACCACTATAGAGACCTCGTTTAGATTCTTCTAAATCTTCTATAATTTTCATAGCAGATATTTTTGGTGCACCAGTCATACTCCCCATAGGAAAGGTAGTTCTAATTACATCCACCGGAGAGATTAGGTGATCAATTTCTGAAACTACCGTAGATATCATTTGATGGACTTGCTTAAATGAATGTACCTCACATAATTCTTCAACTTTAACGGTTCCTTTAGAGGCAGTTTTAGACAAATCATTTCTCACCAAATCTACAATCATCACATTCTCAGATCGCTCTTTGGGATCTTTTTCTAAATTCACAATTAGCATTCTGTCTTCTTCTTCTATTGTTGACCTTTTTGCAGTTCCTTTTATTGGTTGAGATATAATTTTATTACCTTCTTTTTTTAAATATCGCTCAGGAGATGCAGATAACAAATACTTTTGATTCATTTTTAAATATACAGCAAAAGGAGGAGCAGATATCTGGTTAAGATGATGATATGTTTGTAGCGGATTTAAACAACTATTTTCGGCATAAAATTCCTGACAAAAATTAGCTTCATAAATATCTCCTCTATAAATATGATGTAACATCTTCTGCACTTTCTCCTTATACACGTCTTTTGTAATCCGTAAACTTATTTTAATCTTACCACAATCCGTCTCTTTATTATCGTCTGCTAAAGATGCTGCGGTATTGAAAGAAATTTGATTAAAATCTTCTGATATTTCGTCGTCAACCATAGTAAGATACTGCATCTCTACTACCGATCCTTTTAAAAGAAAAATCTTCTTAGGCTGAAAAAAAAATAAGTCTGGAAAATCCAAGGAGTCTATATTAGCAGAAACCAAAGCTTCTGTGTCATTTTTAAGATCATAGGATAGGTATCCAAAAATCCAATCGTTTGCTTTCTCCTGATATTCTTTTAATTTATCAAATCCCGAGGCATAGTCTGTCTTTATCGATGTAAATGCGTCTACCGCTAATATCACATCATAACTAGAGTATTTTTGGGAATATGTATTAGAATCTAACCAAATTATTTCCTCAAATTGTTGAGCCCAATGAAGTAAATGTTCTTTAAATTTTGCAGGGTGATCCAGTATATATTTTTTACTCTTACGCACAATTTATTTAATTTGTTGAGAAAATGTACTAAGTACCTCACTTAACCCCAGAAATAAGGTTTCATCTGTAACCTCATTGGTTTCTTGAGAAAAATTAGTGTAAAAAGAAGGGAAACTAAAGCTTTGCACAATTTCGCCTCCAAATCTGGGTAGCACCTTTTTTGCAAATTCTAATGCACTTAATCCTCCTCTTTGTCCCGGAGCTGTGCTCATAAGTAATATCTTTTTTCCTTCTAAAAAATTACGATCTAACCGAGATAACCAATCAATACTATTTTTAAAAAATGCACTCCAACTACCATTATGTTCATTTACAGAAATAACCAATGCATCGGCCTCAGAAATCTCTTGCTTTAATCCAAGTGTCATTCCTGGAAACCCATTATTCTTTTCTTCATCTTCACTATAGATCGGCATAGAATAACTAGACAACTTCAGCACTTTTACCTGATGATCTGATATATGTGTAGCTACATATTCTACAAGCGTATGGTTGATAGATGTACTGCTATTAGAACCTGCAAAAGCTAGAATATTCTTCATAGAATTTTGTGTTTAACATCAAATGTAAGTAAAATGGTAACAGTCGCAAAATAAGGCTACCTTTGCACCACAAAAAATAGTACAGGTGATTTTTAGAGATTTAAACCTAAGCACACAGCTTATCAATGCATTAGATGATCTGGGATTTGCAACCCCTACTCCCATACAGGAACAAGCTTTTTCTGTAGTCATGTCTGGTAGAGATGTCGTAGGTATTGCACAAACCGGAACAGGCAAAACTTATGCTTATATGCTTCCTATCTTACGTATGCTAAAATATTCTAAGCAAGAAAACCCAAGAGTGCTTGTATTAGTTCCTACACGTGAACTAGTCGTACAGGTAGTGGATGAGATCGAAAAACTATCTACGTATATTAATGTACGTATTGCCGGAGTATATGGAGGCACCAATATAAATACACAAAAACAAGCAGTTGCTGCGGGACTGGATATTATTGTAGCTACTCCCGGTCGTTTATATGATCTGGCAGTAAGTAGGGTATTACAACTAAAATCTATACAGAAGGTTGTAATTGACGAAGTGGATGTTATGTTAGACCTCGGATTCAGGCATCAATTGATGAATATTTTTGATATTCTACCACAGCAACGGCAAAATATTATGTTTTCTGCTACGATGACAGAAGAAGTAGATCAAATGATTACTGAAACCTTTATCAAACCAGAAAAAATATCAGTCGCTAAAAGTGGTACTCCACTAGAAAACATAAAGCAGTATGGATATAAAGTTCCTAATTTTTATACAAAGGTAAACCTGCTGAAACACTTACTATCCGATAAAGAAAACTTTCATAAAACGTTAATCTTTGTTGGATACAAAAAGATTGCGGATCGTCTATTTGAAAAGTTGCAAGATTCTTATGCAGATGAAATTTGTATCATCCATTCTAATAAAACGCAGAATTATCGATTACGGAGTATAGAGCAATTCAGAAAAGGAGAAAACCGTATTCTAATTGCCACAGATGTCATGGCGCGAGGACTGGACATAGAGCATGTAAGTCAGGTAATCAACCTGGATACTCCGGATTACCCAGAGAATTATATGCATCGTATAGGTAGAACGGGGCGTGCAGAAAGAGAAGGTGTTTCTTATGTATTGACCACAGAAAAAGAGCTGGATGCATTAGCTTCTATTGAAAATTTAATGGACATGGAAATCGAGCAACTGGAGCTACCGGATGCCGTAGAAATCTCAGAGCTTTTAACTCCAGAAGAGCAACCAATTGTAAAAGAGATAAATAATCCTCACAAACGTCCTAATGACGAAGATGCTGGTGCCGCGTTTCATGAAAAATCGGCTAAGAATAGTAAGGTGAATCTGGGAGGATCTTATAGCCGTGAAATCAAAAAGAAATATAAAAAACCTAAAACCAGAGGAGATAAAACCTATAATCTAAAGAACAAGAAAAAGAAGCGGTAAAACTACTGAATACAAGGGGTACCTATATACTACAAACAGTGTATTTTATGAAGCTCACAGTGCATAATTTAGTCATAGATTAGTAGAGCATCATATTATGAAACTTACCGAAGTCCAAATTTCCTATATCGCCATTATCGCTGGCCTCATTTTAAGTGGTATTTGTCTTAGTATCCCAAAAATGACTTTATCAGCAATTGCAATCAGAGGTCTATTAAGTGCTATTGCGGGCATTTCATTTATAATGATTCTCATAGGTCTAAATGCCTGGTTGGTACGCCATAATACGTTGGATGGACTTAGAATACTATTTTTTAGTGCAATCATAATGCTAACCTTAATTTTCTGGATGTATGATCCTCAAAATATATGGACATTTCTAGGCGCATCTATAGGCTTTAGCTCATTTTTTTGCGGATGGTTTCTTTATATATTACAAAATGTCAGTTTTATGTTTTAGAGATTATGTACTTTTAGGTCTGTAAATTACTAAATAATATGGCTTCCATCTTTGGTCACGCTTTTGCGGCATTTGCTTTAAGCACCTCCTTTTCAAAAGAAATTGCTACTCCAAAATTCTGGATACTTGGCATTATATGTGCCATCATTCCAGATGCAGATGTGATTGGGTTTAGATTTAATATTGCCTATGAAAGCTTCTGGGGACATCGGGGATTTTCACACTCGTTAGTTTTTGCCTTATTACTTGGCATCCTCGTTACCCTCATTTTCTATAGTCATAAAATAAGGAACAAGACAGGTATTCTATTAATATTATATTTTACCTTATGTACTGCCTCTCATGGTATATTAGATGCGCTCACATCAGGTGGAAAAGGGGTTGCTTTTTTTTCTCCACTTGATACGACTCGCTATTTTTTTCCGTGGCGTCCTATTAAAGTCTCTCCGATTGGTGCTAGCAGGTTTTTTAGCATGCGAGGAGTTAACGTATTACTCAGTGAATTTATCTGGATTGCCATTCCGGCGATTATCTATATCTTAGTAGCTTCCCTATTAAGAAAGAAGAATGATAAGCATTGATTTTAATAATAAAAAGTTTGTCTTAGTTGAAAATTCAGAAAAGGGTGAAGTAAACAGCGACACTATTTTTGAGTACAAACAAGACGGTGACCTGATTACCGCAGAATACCACGGAGGTACCATACGATATGGCAAAATTATTGCTATTCTAAAAGACAAACAATTACATATGCACTACCAATGTGTTACCAACTCAAATGAACTAAAAGCAGGAAAAGCAATGGCAGCTATTACACTAAACCCGGATAATAAAATAAGGTTGACGCTCCATTGGGAGTGGTTAGATGGTTCCAATGAAAAAGGAATTTCTGAATATATTGAATGCTAATTACACCTTTCTAAAAATTAAAAAATGAGATCATTTGCTGCTGACACGCCGTCAGATCACAAGAAAAAATCAAAAGTTTCTATAGTTACTGCCTTTAAGACCATTATCTGGCCCAGGCGTAACCTGGTATTTATTGGATTAATCTTAATTGTAATAGGTAGACTTGCTGGTTTTATATTACCTTGGAAAAGTAAAGTCTTATTGGATGAAGTGGTTCCTAATAAAGACTTTAATCAATTATACAGTCTTTTACTAATCGTAGGAGTTGCTATATTTGTTCAATCAATAACTTCTTTTTTACTTACAAGGATTCTGAGTGTACAAGCACAATACTTAATTTCAGAGCTACGGGTACAAGTTCAAAAAAAGGTACTATCCTTACCAATTAGTTTTTTTGACAATACAAAATCAGGTGCCCTAGTATCCAGGGTCATGAGTGATGTAGAAGGAGTACGCAATTTAATTGGAACTGGTTTAGTACAGCTCGTTGGTGGCTCTCTTACAGCAACTGTATCTTTGGTCATTCTTATTTATATCAATCCTTTAATGACCCTATTTGTACTAGTTCCTATATCCATTTTTGGTATTGTAGTATTAAAAGCTTTTAAATATATCCGTCCCATTTTTAGAAAAAGAGGGGTTATTAATGCCGAGGTAAAAGGGAGACTTACAGAAACATTAGCCGGTGTACGTGTCATTAAAGGGTTCAATGCAGAGGCTCAGGAAAGTATTGTGTTTGAAAAGGGAGTAGATCGTCTATTTCAAAATGTAAAAAAGAGTTTAACTGCAACAGCATTAATGAGTAGTTCTTCTACTTTTTTGTTAGCAGGCATTGCCTCTACAGGAATTATGGGAATCGGTGGATATTATATGATTGAAGGTTCTATGACCGCAGGTGACTTTTTATTTTTCACCATGGTACTTGCCTTTATGATTGCTCCTATTGTACAGATGAGTAATATAGGAAGTCAATTAACAGAGGCGCTTGCAGGATTAGATAGAACCGAAGAATTGATGAACTTAGATCCTGAAGAAGATCCAGATAATAGAACAATCTATTTGGAAGACATTCATGGACATATCACTTTTAAGGATGTATCATTTGCTTATGAAGAAGGTAAAGATGTATTACATACTATTAATTTTGAGGCTCCCCCAGGTTCTGTTACTGCTCTGGTAGGAAGTTCCGGATCTGGTAAATCTACGATCGCCGGACTATCAGCTTCCTTCTTAACTCCAAAATCAGGAAGTATCACTATAGATGGAAATGATATTACTAAGGTAAACCTAAATAGTTATCGTCGTAACCTGGGAGTCGTATTACAAGATGAGTTTTTATTTGAGGGGAGTATCCGAGAGAATATTCTGTTCCCAAAGCCTGATGCTACAGAAGATGAATTACAAAAAGCGGTAAAAGCGGCTTATGTTAATGAATTTACAGACCGCTTTGATGATGGATTAGAAACTTTAATTGGGGAACGTGGTGTTAAATTATCAGGAGGTCAGCGACAACGTATTGCCATTGCAAGAGCGATTCTTGCAGATCCAAAAATTATTATTCTGGATGAAGCTACTTCTAATCTCGATAACGAAAGTGAAGGTTTTATCCAAAAAAGTCTTGCTGAATTAATGAAAGGAAGAACTACTTTTGTTATCGCGCACCGATTGAGTACTATCAAGAAAGCAGATCAAATTCTAGTCATAGAATCAGGTAAAATTGCCGAATACGGAAACCACGAAACCTTATTTGCAGCAAAAGGTAGATATTTTGATTTGTATACATATCAAGCAAGGATTTAATGTATATTTTTAAGCATTGAGTACTAAATAGTAAATCACATTGTACACTCTACTTTTCAAAATTTTGTAAACTAAAAACTCAATACACGGTATTAGACTCCATTCTTATTTAAACTCGATCTTAACTTGATATTTAATAATTTAGAGTATACAAAATCAAAAGTTATGGACAATAATATTAGAGGAGGGGATGCTCCAATTGCATGTCAATTAGAAGCCAATAAAAACTATGCCTGGTGTAGTTGCGGACATAGTAAGGATCAACCTTTTTGTGATGGAACTCATAGAAAAGAGGGAGGCACACCCCCTAAGATTTTCACAGTTGAAGAAAACCAAAAGGCATATATATGTAGTTGCAAGCTGACTAAAAACCCACCATTTTGTGATGGATCACATTCATAAGCTATTTAATGTGACACTATGATAAAAAAGTTTTTATTCGTAGTAAAGCTATGTAGTATATTTTATTTAAAAATTATTTTCAAAATAATATATATACGGATATGAAGAATGTTTTATGTTTAAAATGTTATTGCTCGTACCAACTAGAATTTAAATTTGTATTAAAAAAAGAGGCTGTCTAAAAAGTAATTTAGGCAGTCTTTTTATTTTGTATATTTTCAGATTTTAATTGTTGATTGTAAATTTTAGCGAAGATTTATGGGATTTTATAAAAGCAAGTTAGCTTTTATCAGG